>NZ_JBHXRL010000004.1:114517-459791 GCF_042717315.1 Streptomyces sp. NPDC058650 | reverse complement strand
CGTGCCCGAAGGGCTACGGGGGACGTCGGCGAGTGACGACAACGCGGCGAGGCGCGGTGCCAGGCGCCGCGAGCCCGGCATGATCCAAACGACAGACCCTAGGGCCTTAGATCTCGACCCCGACGGTGACGGGCTCGTTGACGAGGGTGATCCCGAAGGCGTCCCGGACCCCGGCGACGACCTCGCGGGCGAGGGCGAGGAGGTCCTCGGTGGTCGCCTCGCCGCGGTTGGTGAGGGCGAGCGTGTGCTTGGTGGAGATCCGGGCGGGCCCGGTGCCGTACCCCTTGGTGAACCCGGCCCGGTCGATCAGCCAGGCCGCGGAGGTCTTCACTGCGCCGTCCTCGCCCGCGGGGAAGGCCGGCGGGGCGACGTCGGGGCCGAGCCGCTCTGCCACACGGGCCCGGAAGCTGTCGAACTCGTCGTTCGTGAGGATCGGGTTGGTGAAGAAGGAGCCCGCGGACCAGGTGTCGTGGTCCTCCGGGTCCAGGACCATGCCCTTGCCGGCGCGCAGCCGCAGCACGGTCTCGCGGGCCTGGCCGAGCGGCACGCGGTCGCCCGCCTCGACGCCGAGGGCGCGGGCGGTCTCCGGGTACTTGATCGGCGCCGACATCCCGTCCGCGTCTTCCAGCTCGAAGCGGACGCGCAGCACCACGTACCGCTCGGGGTGGTCCTTGAAGAGGCTGTGCCGGTACGAGAAGGCGCACTCGGCGTTGGTGAGGGTGACGGTCTCCTCGGCGCGCCGGTCGTAGGCGACGACCTCGGTGACGGTGGCGGAGACGTCCTGCCCGTACGCGCCGACGTTCTGGATCGGGGTCGCGCCGGCCGAGCCGGGGATGCCGGCGAGGCACTCGATCCCGGCGAGCCCGGCCTCGACGGTCCGGGCGACGGCGTCCGTCCAGACCTCGCCGGCGGCGAGTTCGAGGCGGGTCCCGTCGAGGGAGAAGCCGGTGGTGGCGATCCGCAGCGCGGTGCCGTCGAAGCCCTTGTCCCCGATGACCAGGTTGGATCCGCCGCCGATGACGAGCAGCGGCGTCCCGGAGGTGTCGGCCTCGCGGACCGCGGCGACGACCTCGTCGTCGGTGGTGGCGGTGACCAGCCGAGCGGCGGGACCGCCGAGCCGGAAGGTGGTCAGGGGGGCGAGGGGGGCGTCGTGGAGAAGCTGCACGGGCTCAAGAGTACGGGCCACTGCCACAGGGGAAAGGGAGAAGCCCCGACACCGTGGGGCGACGGGGCTCTCGTGCACGGCTGTCAGGCGAGCCGGACCACGGCCCGGCTCATCCCCAGCACCTTCTGCCCGGCGCTCATCGCGGTGATGTCGACCCGCACCTTCCGGTCGTCCAGCTTCGCGGCGACCTTGGCGCTGACCTCGACGAGGGCGCCCTGGTCGTCGTTGGGGACGACGACCGGCTTGGTGAAGCGGACGCCGTACTCGACGACGGCGGCGGGGTCGCCGGCCCAGTCGGTGACGACGCGGACCGCCTCGGCCATGGTGAACATGCCGTGGGCGATGACGTCGGGGAGGCCGACCTCCACCGCGAACTTCTCGTTCCAGTGGATGGGGTTGAAGTCCCCGGAGGCGCCCGCGTACCGCACGAGCGTGGCGCGCGTCACGGGGAAGCTCTGCGCGGGCAGCTCGGTGCCGACCTCGACGTCGTCGTAGGCGATCTTGGCGGTCATGGTCAGGCCCCCTCGGGTGCGCGGGAGACGAGCTTCGTCCAGGCGGTCACGACGTGCTCGCCGGAGGCGTCGTGGACCTCGCCGCGGATGTCCAGGATGTCGTTGCCCGCGAGGGACTTGATCGCCTCGATGGTGGAGGTGACCGAGAGCCGGTCCCCGGCGCCCACGGGCCGGGTGTAGGCGAACTTCTGGTCGCCGTGGACCACGCGGCTGTAGTCGAGGCCGAGCTGCGGGTCCTCGATGACGGCACCGGCCGCCTTGAACGTGATGGCGAACACGAAGGTGGGCGGGGCGATCACATCGGAGTGCCCGAGCGCCTTGGCCGCCTCGGTGTCGGTGTACGCGGGATTGGCGTCACCGATCGCCTCGGCGAACTCGCGGATCTTCTCGCGGCCGACCTCGTAGGCCGCGGTGGGCGGATAGGTCCGGCCCACGAAGGACTGGTCGAGCGCCATGGGCTCGATACCTCCTGGATTCATTGCCGATGTTGCCGGTGTTGCCGATCGTGCCGACAAACGACACGAGGCCGCCCCCTGGTGGGGACGGCCTCGTGTACGAGCCTGATTAGCGCGTCTCGCGGTGCGCCGTGTGCGACTTGCAGCGGGGGCAGTGCTTCTTCATCTCAAGACGGTCCGGGTTGTTACGCCGGTTCTTCTTGGTGATGTAGTTCCGCTCCTTGCACTCCACGCAGGCCAGCGTGATCTTCGGGCGGACGTCGGTGGCAGCCACGTGAGTGCTCCTTGGACGGATGGGACGGATGAACGCATAAAAGAGTAGCCGATCGAAGGACCGACCCCACAATCGGCTACCGTGTGTAGCGGTGACCGGACTTGAACCGGTGACACAGCGATTATGAGCCGCTTGCTCTACCATCTGAGCTACACCGCTTTGATGATCTGGATCCCGCCCGAGGGCGGGGTCCTTCTCACCAGAGCCCCAATACGGAATCGAACCGTAGACCTTCTCCTTACCATGGAGACGCTCTACCGACTGAGCTATTGGGGCGAGCGAGGAAGACATTACACGGTCTTCCGCCCATCACCCAAATCCGTTTCCGCGCGCCTTCCCGACGGCTCTCCCCCGGCACCCGCGAGGGCTCTCACCAGGCGTCACGTACGCCACTCGTGGACTCATCGGTACGACTATTGCGCTCCTCCTCGAAGGTCGGTCCGAGCCCCCCTAGGCTCTGCCCCACCTTGCGCGATCTTGATCTTGAGGAGCCTTGAGGAGCCCGATGTCAGCCGACAGCAAGCAGCCCCAGCCGCCCGAGGACGGGGCCGCCACCACCGCCGACTCGGCCTCGCTCCTGCTCTCCCACGCACGCCTCACCGACGGCCGGACCGTGGACGTACGGCTCGTCGGCGGGCGGATCGAGGCCGTGGGCACGGCCGGCAGCCTCAGCGCCGTCGGCGGTTCCCGCGTCGACCTCGCCGGCTATCTGCTGCTGCCCGCCGCCGCCGAACCCCACGCCCACGCCGACACCGCGCTCTCCGCCGACACCCCGGGCCCCGTCTCGTACGCCCCGGAGGAGGTCCAGCGGCGGGCCACCGAGGCCTCCCTGCTCCAGCTGGGCCACGGCGCGACCGCGCTCCGCGCGCACGTGCGCATCGGAGACGTCCAGGGGCTCGGCCCGCTCGAAGCCGTGCTCCAGGCCCGGCGCTCGCTGCGCGGCCTCGCCGACCTGACGGCCGTCGCCGTCCCCCGGCTCCTCACCGGCGTCGCGGGCGCGGACGGGCTCGCCATGCTGCGGGACGCGGTGAAGATGGGCGCCGGCGTGGCCGGCGGCTGCCCGGACCTCGACCCGGACCCGGCCGGATACGTGGAGGCCGTCCTGGAGGTCGCGGCCGAGCACGGCTGCCCGGTCGACCTGCACACCGACGGGGACGACCCGGCCCGGCTCGCCCGGCTCGCGGCGATGGCCGGCGGGCTGCGGCCCGGGGTGACGATCGGGCCGTGCGCCGGGCTCGGCCGGCTCCCCGCCGACGCGGCCCGGCGGGCGGCGGACCAGCTGGCGGCGGCCGGGGTGACGGTGGTGTGCCTGCCGCAGGGCGGCTGCGGGAGCACGGAGCTGCGCGGCGCGGCACCGGTCCGGCTGCTGCGGGCGGCCGGGGTGCGGGTCGCGGCGGGCAGCGGGGCGCTGCGGGACATGTCCAACCCGGTGGGGCGCGGGGACCCGCTGGAGGCGGCGTACCTGCTCGCCTCGCTCGGCGGGCTGCCGCCCCAGGAGGCGTACGCGGCGGTGAGCGCTGGGGCGCGGGCCGCGATGGGGCTGCCGGAGGTGCGGGTCGAGGCGGGCTTCCCGGCGGAGCTGCTCGCGGTGCGCGGCGAGCGGCTCGCGGGCGTGCTGTCCCTCGCGTACAGCCGGATCGTGGTGCACCGGGGGCGGGTGGTGGCCCGGACGAGCGCGGTGCGGGAGTACTGCGACTCGGCGGCCGCCCTGGACCTGCCGCGGCAGGTGCGGCCGGAGCGGCCGCAGCCGCCCGAGCCGGGGAGCCCTCCGGCCGGTCCCGTCGTACGGTCGTGAGTATGCGCATCGTCATCGCTGGAGGACACGGACAGATCGCCCTGCGCCTGGAGAGGCTGCTGTCGGCGGGCGGACACGAGGTCGCGGGGATCATCCGCCGGCCCGAGCAGGGCGACGACCTACGGGCGGCGGGCGCCGAGCCGGTGATCCTGGACCTGGAGACGGCGTCGGTGGAGATGGTCGCGGCGGTGCTCCAGGGCGCCGACGCGGCGGTCTTCGCGGCGGGCGCGGGGCCGGGGAGTTCGGTGGACCGCAAGGACTCGGTGGACCGCGCGGCGGCCGTGCTCTTCGCGGACGCGGCGGAGCGGGCGGGCGTACGGCGCTACGTCGTCGTCTCCTCGATGGGCGCGGACGCGTCCCACCCGGGCACCGACGTCTTCGACGCCTACCTCCGCGCGAAGGGCGCCGCCGACGACACGGTCCGCGCCCGCACGGCCCTGGACTGGACGATCCTGCGCCCGGGCTCCCTGACGAACGACGCGGGCACGGGCCTGGTCCGCCTGGAGGCCCGGACGGGCCGGGGCATGGTCCCGCGCGACGACGTGGCGGCGGTCCTCGCCGAACTCCTCGACACGCCGGCGACGGCGGGCCTGACCCTGGAACTGACCAGCGGCTCGACGCCGCTCTCGGTCGCCGTGAAGGACGTGGCCGGAAACTGACCCGGGCAACCCGGAGCCGCGAGGCCCGGAAACGAGTGAAGGTCCCCGGTGCGAACACCGGGGACCTTCTTCACGTGGCGACGCCAGGATTCGAACCTGGGTAGGCTAAGCCGACGGATTTACAGTCCGCTCCCATTGGCCACTCGGGCACATCGCCATGAGATCGCTGCCGTGGAGCCGCTTTCGCGGTGTTCCGTGGCAACGACGTAAACAATACCTGATCCCCGGGGGTGGTCCGCCACCGGATTGATCAGCGGTTCGAGTCGCGGTGAACCCCCTAGGCTTTGGGCTGTACCCGACAGCAACCGAGCAAGGAGCCATGAGTCATGGCCGACTCCAGTTTCGACATCGTGTCCAAGGTCGAGCGGCAGGAGGTCGACAACGCCCTCAACCAGGCCGTGAAGGAGATCTCCCAGCGTTACGACTTCAAGGGGACCAACGCCTCCATCTCCTGGTCGGGCGAGAAGATCCTGATGCAGGCGAACGGCGAGGAGCGCGTGATGGCGATCCTCGACATCTTCCAGACCAAGCTGATCAAGCGGGGCATCTCGCTGAAGTCGCTGGACGTCGAGGGTGAGCCGCAGCTGTCCGGCAAGGAGTACAAGCTCTTCGCGTCGATCACCGAGGGCATCTCGCAGGAGAACGCCAAGAAGGTCGCGAAGGCCATCCGGGACGAGGGCCCCAAGGGCGTCAAGGCACAGGTCCAGGGCGACGAGCTGCGCGTCAGCTCCAAGAGCCGCGACGACCTGCAGGCCGTGCAGGCGCTGCTCAAGGGCAAGGACTTCGACTTCGCCCTCCAGTACGTGAACTACCGCTGACCCGTCGAGGCTCGTGTCCGAATTCCGCCAGCCTGAGCGTCGGCGGGCCCCGCACACTGGATCGTGGAAGACCCGTGCGGGGAGAGGAACCAGTCATGACCGTGTACGCGTACGTCGACGGCCCCCTGGGCGAGATGCTGCTGGTCGGGCAGCTCGCCGAAGGGGGCCGTGCCGTGCTGCGCTCGCTGTCCCTGCCGGGGCAGAAGGGCGGTGTCGAGGTCGAGGACGGGTGGACGTGCGCGCCCGGGGCGTTCGAGGACGTCACCCGGCAGCTGGACGAGTACTTCGCCGGGCGGCGGGAACGGTTCGACATCCCGTACGACCTGGGCGGCGGTACGGAGTTCCAGCGGCGCGTCTGGCGGGCCCTGGAGGAGATCCCGTACGGGACGACCGTCTCCTACGGGGACGTCGCCCGGCTCGTCGGCTCGGCCGGGGCCGGGGTGCGGGCCGTGGGCACCGCGATCGGGCGCAATCCGCTGCTCGTGGTGCGGCCCTGCCACCGGGTGATCGGGGCCGACGGGAGCCTGCGCGGGTACGCCGCCGGGCTCGAGCGGAAGCAGCGGCTGCTGGGACTTGAGGGTGCCCCTGCGGGGTCCGCGTGAGCGAGGGGCTCTTTCCTCGCGAGCGGGCCGTCGTCGCGCCCGGGGCCGTGCACGTACCCGGGTGGCTGTCGCTCGCGCGGCAGCGGGAGTTGGTGGACGCCTGCCGGGAGTGGGGGCGCGGCCCGGTGTCGTACCGGCGGACCGTGCTGCCGGGCGGGGGCGTCATGTCCGTGCGGTCGCTGTGCCTGGGCCGGCAGTGGGAGCCGTACCGCTATCTCGACTCGGTCGGCGTCGAACTGCCCGGCTGGCTGGCCGCCTTGGGGCGGGAGGCGGTCGTCGAGGCGTACGGGGAGGACGGGGAGCACGCGGGTTTCGCTCCCGATACCGCGCTCGTGAACTTCTACGGGGCCGGCGCGAGGATGGGCATGCACCAGGACAAGGAAGAGCGGTCCGGGGCCCCGGTGGTGTCGTTGAGTCTCGGCGACCGGTGCGTCTTCCGGTTCGGGAACGCGGAGAACCGCGGCCGGCCCTACCGGGACGTCGACTTGGCCTCCGGTGACCTCTTCGTCTTCGGCGGGGCCTCGCGGTGGGTCCATCACGGGGTGCCCACGGTCCACCCGGGGACGGCCGATCCCGCGCTCGGCCTGGTGGGGCGGCTCAACATCACGCTGCGTGAGACCGGTTGGTGACCGCCTAGTCTGACGTCCATGACAGAGGAACTGCGCCGGTCGCTCGGTGTCTTCGACGCGGTCGTGATCGGGCTCGGCTCGATGGTCGGGGCGGGGATCTTCGTGGCGCTCGGGCCGGCGGCCGGTGCGGCCGGGTCCGGGGCCGGGCTCCTCTGGGCGCTCGGGGTGGCCGCCGTCGTCGCGTACGCCAACGCCATGGCCTCGGCCCGGCTCGCGGCCCTCTACCCGGCCTCCGGCGGCACCTATGTGTACGGTCGCGAACGTCTGGGTTCGTTCTGGGGATACCTGGCCGGCTGGGCTTTCGTGGTCGGCAAGACGGCCTCGTGCGCGGCGATGGCGCTGACCGTCGGGGCGTACCTGTGGCCCGCCCACGCGCACGCGGTGGCGGTCGCCGCCGTGGTGGCCCTGACCGCCGTCAACTACCGGGGAGTTCAGAAGTCGGCGCTGCTCACGCGGGTCGTCGTGGCGGTGGTTCTCGCCGTCCTCGCCTGTGTGGTCGTGGTGTCCTTCGGGGCCGGTGAGGCGGCGCGTCCGACGCTCGGCGGAGAGGTCGTCGCGGGCTCGGTCTTCCAGGCCGCCGGTTTGCTCTTCTTCGCGTTCGCGGGGTTCGCGCGCATCGCCACGCTCGGCGAGGAGGTCCGCGATCCGGCCCGCACGATCCCCCGGGCGGTACCGGTGGCCCTCGGGATCGCGCTCGCCGTCTACGCGGCGGTCGCGGTGAGCGTGCTCACCGTCCTGGGGCCCGCCGCCCTGGCCGACTCCCCCGCGCCGCTCGCCGACGCGGCCCGCGCGGCGGACGCGGGGTGGCTGGTGCCGCTCGTCACGGTGGGCGCGGCGGTCGCCGCGCTCGGCTCGCTGCTCTCGCTGATCCTCGGGGTGTCCCGGACGACCCTGGCGATGGCGCGGGACGGGTACCTGCCGGGCGGGCTCGCCGTCGTGCACCCCCGCTTCCGGGTGCCGCACCGGGCCGAGCTCGCCGTGGGCGCGGTGGTGGCCGTGGTGGCGGCGACGGCGGACGTGCGGGCCGCGATCGGCTTCTCGTCCTTCGGCGTGCTCGTCTACTACGGCATCGCGAACGCCTCCGCCTGGACGCTGGGGGGCCGGAACCGGCCGCTCGCCGCGCTCGGGCTCGCCGGCTGCGCGGTGCTCGCCTTCGCGCTGCCGCTCGGGTCCGTCCTCGTGGGGTCCGGGGTCCTCGCGGCGGGGGTCGTGGCGTGGGCGGTCAGTCGAGGACGAGCCGTACACCCGCGACCGTGAGGTCGTCGACGAGCTCCTGGAAGGTCGCGGGGCGGTGTCCGCCGTAGGGCAGGACGCCCAGGCAGGCGCGGGCCACGTCGGCGTGGTGCCAGACGACGGTGGCGCCGGCCAGCTCCGCGCCGACCGCCCCCGCGCCGACCGCCCCGGGGGCTCCCGCCGCTAAGCAGCGGCCGGGGCCGAGCACGGCCTCCCCCAGCGCGCACCGGAACGAGTCCTCGTCGACGATGTCGGTGCCGTCGAGGTGGTAGGTGGCGCCGGGGACGAGCTCCGGGGCGCCGTACGAGCCGTGGGCCGCGGCCCGGTCCAGCCACTCGCCGCGCGCCGCGCCGGTGAACCGCCGCCAGGTGCCGGGCTCGGTGGGCCTCGCGTGCCAGAACAGGTCCCATATCTCGCCGGTCGCGGACGGCACCAGGCGCGTACGGGGGAAGGACAGGGTGAGGTCGAGGAGTCCGCGGTGGCGGGCGGAGGTGTCCCAGCCGGTGATGCGGCCCGCCTCGCCCTCGTGGTGGTGGTTCCCGATCCGGGTGAGGCCCTGGTAGCGCACCTCGCGGAACTCCTCCGCGCCCGCGGCGAGGGCGTCGCGGAGTTCGCCGCGCGGGGAGCAGCCGACGAAGGTGACGTCGGTGTGGGTCTCCTCCTCGGGTGCGGCGCGCGTGACCGGGATCAGGTTGCCGCACGGGACCGGGTCGGCGGCGTGGTGGGCGCGGCGCGGCTCGCCGGTCGCCTCCACCGTGACGACGTCGCCGCGCATGCCGAGGACCCGGGTGTCCGCGAGGGCCCACGGGGTGCCGTGGAGGTCCACGACGAGCGTGCCGAACGGCGCGGTGCCCTCGACGACCGCCTGGGTGACGGCCCGGGACAGCTCGCCGCGCGGTTCGCAGCCGCGGAGCTCGTAGCGGACGCGGGCGGGTCGGGCGGGTTCGGCGAAGAGGCCCGCCACGTCCGTGCAGAGGGCCAGGGCGTGGAGGGCGGGGTCGCCGGGGGCGGGAACCAGCGCGTAGCGGGGGAACTGCATCAGCGGGCCGCGAACGCCTGGTCCGTGGGGACGATCTCCTTGCCGAAGGGGAGCAGGGAGACGGGGATCAGCTTGAAGTTGGCGATGCCGAGCGGGATGCCGATGATCGTGATGCAGAGGGCGAGGCCGGTGACGATGTGGCCGAGGGCGAGCCACCAGCCGGCGAGGATCAGCCACAGCACGTTTCCGACGCAGGAGGGGGCTCCCGCGTCGCGGCGGTCGACGACCGTGTACCCGAAGGGCCACAGGGCGTAGATGCCGATGCGGAACGCGGCGAGGCCGAAGGGGATGCCGATGATCGTGATGCAGAGCAGGATGCCCGCGAGCATGTAGCCCAGGAACATCCAGAACCCGCAGAGGATGAGCCAAATGACATTGAGGACGGTCTTCACGGGCGGGGACCTGCCATCTGTTCGAGTCGGGCGATGCGCTCGGCCATCGGCGGATGGGTGGAGAACATCCTGGACATGCCCTTACCGGGGCGGAACGGGTTGGCGATCATCATGTGGCTCGCGGTCTCGATCCGGGGCTCGGGCGGCAGCGGCAGCTGCTTGGTGCCCGCTTCCAGCTTCCGCAGGGCGCTGGCCAGGGCGAGCGGGTCGCCGGTGAGCTGGGCGCCGGAGGTGTCCGCCTCGTACTCGCGGGAGCGGGAGATGGCGAGCTGGATGACCGAGGCGGCGATCGGGCCGAGGATCATGACCAGCAGCATGCCGAGGAGTCCCGGGCCGTCGTCGTCGTTGGAGCGGCCGACGGGGATCAGCCAGGCGAAGTTGACCAGGAACATGATCACGGAGGCGAGCGCGCCGGCGACCGAGGAGATGAGGATGTCCCGGTTGTAGACGTGGCTCAGCTCGTGGCCGATGACCCCGCGCAGTTCGCGCTCGTCGAGGATCGCGAGGATGCCCTCGGTGCAGCAGACGGCGGCGTTGCGCGGGTTGCGACCGGTCGCGAAGGCGTTGGGTGCCTGGGTCGGCGAGATGTAGAGCCGCGGCATCGGCTGGCGGGCCTGCGTGGAGAGCTCGCGCACCATCTTGTACAGCGCGGGGGCCTCGAACTCGCTGACCGGGCGGGCCCGCATGGCCCGCAGCGCCAGCTTGTCGCTGTTCCAGTACGCGTACGCGTTGGTGCCGAGCGCCACGAAGAGCGCGACGATCAGCCCCGTCCGTCCGAAGAAGCTGCCGATGACGATGATGAGGGCGGAGAGCCCTCCGAGGAGGACGGCGGTCCTCAGCCCGTTGTGCCGGCGGTGCACGGTACGCCCTCCAAGTGGTGCGGCAGGGGAACCCTTTGCTTCGTGGTGGTCCACTCGTCCAGTGGACCCTCCCGTACTGGTCAACGCCAGGCGGGAGGTTCGGGTTCCCCCGGCCGCACCGGGGCGTACTGCGGGCCGTTCGGGTGATCAGCGGGCGGCCGGGACCCCGAGCTTCTCCAGGGTGGTGGCGATGGGCTCGACCTCGCTGGTGCAGTGGGCGCAGCGGGAGGCGACGGCCGCGATCTCGGTGAAGCAGCGGGGGCAGTCGCGCTTCTCGGACTTGGGGTCGGCGGCCTCCTCCTTCGCGAACCGCTCCTGGACCTTCGCCAGCGGCGCGACGATCAGGAAGTAGAGGACCGCGGCGGTGATGACGAAGGCGATGGCGGCGGAGATCGCCAGGCCGTAGGGGAAGACGGTCTTGCCGACGTGGAACTGCGCGTCGTTGAAGTTGCCGACGGAGCCGGTCGCGAGACCGATGAGCGGGGTGATGAAGGCCTTGCTGAAGCCGGTGACGACGGCCGTGAACGCCGTTCCGACTGCCAGGCCGATGGCCATCGAGATGACGTTCCCGCGAAGGATGAAGTCCTTGAATCCGTTCAGCACGGGGTGTTGCTCCTCGGTGTTTCTTTGTGGGGGGGGGCTCTATGGGGGTCAGAACAGCGCCGTCGCCGCGAAGCGGAGCGCGAACTGCGGGTAGCCCGACAGCACGACTCCGGCGGCGGCGGTCAGCGCGATCGCCAGGGTGACCGGCGCGGAGGCCTTGTGGGGGACGGGGGCCCCCGCCGGCGCGCGGAAGAGCAGTGCCGTCCAGCGCAGGTAGTAGTACAGCGCGATCACGACATTGAGACCCATCACCACGGCAAGCCAGCCGAGACCCGCGTCGACGGCCGACGAGAAGACGGTCACCTTGGCGAAGAGCCCGATGATACCCGGGGGCAAACCGGCCAGATTCAGGAGGAAGAACCCGAGCGTGAGGGCGGCGGCGGGGCTGGCCGCGTACAGGCCCCGGTAGTCCGCGATCCGGTTCCCGGGATGCGTACGGGCGACGAGGGCGACGACCGCGAAGGCGCCGAGGTTCACGACGGCGTACATCAGGGCGTACGCGACGGTGGCGCCGATCTGGTCGTCGCTGGAGTACGCGGCGGCGGCGATCGGCACGAGGAGGTAGCCGGCCTGAGCGACGGAGGACCAGGCGAGCAGCCGGACCGCGCTCCACGCGCGCGTCGGGACCTGGCGGAGGGCGGCGACGTTGCCGGCGGTCATGGTGAGCGCGGCGAGGACGGCGAGGGCGGGGCCCCAGACGTCCGCGTACGAGGGGAAGGCGACGACCGTCACCAGGATGAGCCCGGTGAAGCCGACGGCCTTGCCGACCACGGAGAGGTAGGCGGCGACGGGCAGCGGGGCGCCGACGTAGGTGTCGGGGACCCAGAAGTGGAAGGGGACGGCGGCCGTCTTGAAGGCGAAGCCGACGAGGGTGAGGGCCACGCCCGCCTCGGCGAGCGTCTGGAGCTGACCGGGCACGTCGTCGAGGCGCTGGGCGATCTCCGTGAGGTGGAGGGTGCCGGTCGCCGCGTACACGAAGCTGACGCCGAGGAGGGTGACGGCGGTCGCGGTGACGGAGGAGAGGAAGAACTTGAGCGCGGCCTCGCCGGACATGCGGTCGCCGCGCTTGAGGCCGACGAGCGCGAAGGCGGGCAGCGAGGCCACTTCGAGGGCGACGACGAGGGTCGCGAGGTCGCGGGAGGCGGGCAGCAGGGCCGCGCCGGCGGCCGAGGAGAGCAGCAGGAACCAGAACTCGCCGGCCGGGAGCTTCTCGCGGGTCGCGTCCAGGGAGAGGAGCGCGGTGAGGAGCGCGCCGCCGAGGACGAGCAGCTGGATGACGAGGGTGAAGTGGTCGGCGGTGTAGCTGCACGCGGCCGCGTGCCCCTGGGCCTGGGCCTCTGCGGTGAGGCAGAACGTGGAGCGGTCGCCGGCCCGCAGGGGGACGAGGAGGGCGAGGGCGGCTGTGAGGCCGCCGATCGCGGTCCAGCCGAGGAGCCGCTTGTGCTCCGGGGGGACGAAGAGGTCGGCGACGAGGACGACGAGGGCGACCACGGCCGCGAGGGTGGGGGGCGCGATCGTGAGCCAGTCGACGGACTGGACGAGCGACTCGCTGGCGAACGTCGCCACTGGGGTCATCGGGTGCCTCCGGCGAGGAGCTTCTGGACGGCCGGGTCGGTGAGGCCGAGGAGGACGGCGGGCCAGAGTCCGGCGAGGACGGTGAGGGCGACGAGCGGGGTCCAGGCGGCGAACTCATACCCCTGGACGTCGGCGATCGCCGTCTCCCCGGCGGGCCGGGGCCCGCCCATGCAGACGCGGCGGACGACGAGGAGGAGATAGGCGGCGGTGAGGAGGGTGCCGAAGGCGCCGATCGCCATGAAGGTGAGGAAGGCGGGGCGGCTGAGGCCCGGGGCCGGGTCGAAGGCGCCGAAGAGGGCCAGCATCTCGCCCCAGAAGCCGGCGAGGCCGGGGAGTCCGAGCGAGGCGACGGCGGCGAAGGCGAGGAGGGCGCCGAGGCGCGGGGCGCGGCCGTAGAGGGCGGCTCCGGTCGCGCCGGCGAGGGTGTCGAGGTCGGCGGTGCCGTACCGGTCCTTGAGGGCACCGACCAGGAAGAAGAGGAGGCCGGTGACGAGGCCGTGGGCGATGTTGGCGAAGAGGGCGCCGTTGACCCCGGTGGGGGTCATGGTGGCGATGCCGAGGAGGACGAAGCCCATGTGGCCGACGGAGGAGTACGCGATGAGTCGCTTGAGGTCGCCCTTGGCGCCGGGGCGCACGAGGGCGAGGCAGGCGAGCGATCCGTAGATGATCCCGGCGACGGCGAAGGCGGCGAGGTAGGGCGCGAAGGTCCGCATGCCGTCGGGGGCGATCGGCAGGAGGATCCGGACGAAGCCGTACGTGCCCATCTTGAGCAGGACGCCGGCGAGGAGGACGGAGCCGACGGTCGGGGCGGCGGTGTGGGCGTCCGGGAGCCAGCTGTGCAGCGGCCACATCGGGGTCTTCACGGCAAGCCCGAGACCGATCGCGAGAACGGCGGTGACCTGCACGGACGTGGTCAGTCCACGGCCGTTGTCAGTGGCGAGTGCCACCATGTCGAACGTGCCCGCCTGCACGCCGATGAGGAGCAGGCCGAGCAGCATGACGACGGAGCCGAGCAGCGTGTAGAGGATGAACTTCCAGGCGGCGGCCTGCCTTCCCTCGCCGCCCCAGCGGGCGATGAGGAAGTACATCGGGATGAGGACCATCTCGAAGGCCAGGAAGAACAGGACGAGGTCGAGGACGGCGAAGGTGGCGAGGGTGCCGGACTCCAGGACCAGGAGGAGTGCGACGAAGGCCTTGGGGGAAGGTCCGCCGGGCATCTTGAAGTAGCTGTACAGCGCGCAGAGGAAGGTCAGCAGCGCGGTCAGGACCAGGAGGGGGAGGGAAATGCCGTCGATGCCGAGGTGGATGCGCACGTCGAGTGCGGGGATCCACGTGATGTCGGTCGTGGCCTGCATCCTCGACGGCTGGTCGTGGTCGAAGCCGAGCGCGAGGACGATCGCGGCCAGCAGGATGACGCCGGTGACGGTGACGCCGTGGCGGAGCACGGCCTGGTCCGGGGACTTCCCCTTCAGCCCGGGCGGGGCCGGGAGGAGGGCGGCGGCGGCGCCGATGAGCGGGCCGACGACGGTCGACGCGAGAAGGAACTGCATCACGGATTCGCTGATATCGATCACGGCTCACGCTCCGGCGACGGCGTTGGCGAGGGCGACTGCGGCGATCACCAGGACGACGGAGCCGGCGAGCAGGGCGCTCAGGTAGGTCTGGACGTTGCCGGTCTGGGCGCGGCGGACGAGCCAGCCGAGACCCTTGGCGGAGTTGCCCACGGCGCTGACGTACGTGTCGACGACCTCGCGGTCCAGGAAGCGGACCAGGGAGGCGGCGGCGAGGACGGGGCGGACGAAGGCGGCCCGGTAGACGGCGTCCAGGTGGAAGCCGTCGGCGGCGGGGGCGTGCAGCGGGCCGAGGAGGGCGCGGCCGGGGTCGGCCGGGTCCGCGGCGGGGTGCGGCAGGTGCAGCGCCTCGGCCTCGACCAGGCCGGCGTCGGCGTCGGGGTGGGCCACGTGCGGGGCGGGGGGCTGTACGGCGGCGGTGCCGGCCGCCGTCCGCGCGGCCGTCGTCGCGGTGAGGGTCCGCCAGACCGCGTACGTGATCACGGCTCCGGCGGCGGCGAGGCCCGTGCCCAGGACGGCCGTGGTGACCGTCGGGGTGAGGGCGTCACCGTCGAACCAGTCGTCGACGTAGGTGACGGTCAGCCCGAAGCCCAGGGAGGGGATCGCGAGGACCCACAGGACGGTCGTCATGGTGAGCGGCTGGCGGCCGTGGTCGGGGGCCTCGGCGCCCCGGCCGCGGAAGGTCCGCAGCCACAGGCGGAGCGCGTAGGCCGCGGTGAGGAGGGCGGTGAGCAGCCCGGCGACGAGGACGGTCCAGCCGGCCCCGGCGGGGGCGCCGGTCCGGTCCCCGAGCGCGGTGTGCTCGGCGGCCACGAGGACGGCTTCCTTGGAGAAGAAGCCGGCGAAGGGCGGGATCGCGGCGAGCGCGAGGAGGGCGACGGTCATCGTCCAGTACGCGTCGGGGATGCGCTTCGCGAGGCCGCTCATGCGGGACATGGCGGTGAGCGAGTTCGTCCCGGCGGCGTGGATGACCGCGCCGGCGGCGAGGAAGAGCAGCGCCTTGAAGGCGGCGTGCGAGAGGAGGTGGAAGACGGCGGCCCCGCGGTCGCCGACGGCGAGGGCGCCGGCCATGTAGCCGAGCTGGCCGATCGTCGAGTAGGCGAGGACCCGCTTGATGTCGTCCTGGGCGAGTGCGGCCAGTGCCGAGCCGACCATCGTGATCGCGGCCATCACGGCGAGCACGGTCATGGCCGCCGCGGATTGGGCGAAGACGGGGAGCAGCCGGGCCGTGAAGTAGATGCCGGCGGCGACCATCGTCGCCGCGTGGATGAGCGCGGAGACGGGGGTGGGGCCGGCCATCGCGTCCGGGAGCCAGGTGTGCAGCGGGAACTGCGCGGACTTGCCGGCCACGCCCGCGAGCAGCAGCAGCGCGATCAGGGTCGGGTGGTCGATGCCGCCGTTCTCGACGGCGCGGAGGACGTCGGCGATCCGGAAGCTGTCGGCGTCGGCGGCGAGTGCGAAGAGACCGATGAGGAAGGGGACGTCACCGAGCTTGGTGACGAGGAAGGCCTTGAGGGAGGCGGCCCGCGCCTCGGGGGTCTCCCAGTAGTGGCCGACGAGGAAGTACGAGCAGATGCCCATGATCTCCCAGCCGACCAGCAGCACCATCAGGTCGCCGGAGTAGACGACGAGGAGCATCGCGGAGGTGAAGAGGGAGACGAGCGCGGCGTACGAGGGGTAGCGGGCGTCGTCGCGGAGGTAGCCCGTCGAGTAGATCTGCACGCAGGTCGCGACCACGCCGACGAGGACGGCGACGAGGGCGGCGAAGCCGTCGATGGAGAGGCTCAGGTAGATGGGGACGGAGCCGGTCGGCGTGAGCTCCGTGGCCGCGCTGATCACCTCGCCGCCGCCCTGGCGGGCGGCCACGAGGACGGCGAGGACGGCCGCGGCGAGCGTCGGGAGCACGGCGAGCGGGCGGACGAAGCCGGGCGCGGTGCGGCCGAGCAGGAGTCCGGCGACGGAGCCGAGGAAGGGCAGGAGGGGGACGAGGACGGCGAGGGTCGTGGTGGTCACGCGGTGGCCTCGGCCTTCTCGCCGTGGGGCGTGTCGTCTGCGGACGCGTCGGCGCCGGGTGCGCTGTCCGGGGAGTCCGGGCCCTCCGCCGTGTCGCGGAGGCGGTCGACGTCCGCGGTGCCGCGGTTGCGGTGGACCATCAGGACGATCGCGAGACCGATCCCGATCTCCGCGGCGGCGACGGCGATGGTGAAGAGGGTGAGCGCCTGCCCGGCGTGCAGGGTGTCGCGGAACCAGACGTCGAAGGCGACCAGGTTGAGGTTGACGGCGTTGAGCATGAGCTCGACGGACATCAGGACCAGGATCGCGTTGCGGCGTGCGAGGACTCCGTACACGCCGACACAGAAGAGGAGGGCGGCGAGGACCGCGGGATAGGCGAGGTGCATCAGCGCTCCTGCTCCTTCTTGCGGGAGAGGACGATCGCGCCGACCAGCGCGGCCAGGAGGAGCACCGAGAGGGCCTCGAAGGGCAGCACCCAGTGCTTGAAGAGGGTGGCCCCGGTGACCTCGGTGGAGCCCTGGACGGCCCCGTCGAGGTCGATCCAGGTCGTACGGAACGCGTCGACGACGACCCAGACGAGCGCCACGGCGGCGACGAGCGCGACGCCGAGGGCGACCGGGCGATTGCCGGAGTCGGAGTCCGGAGAGCGGCCGATGGGGGCCTTGGTGAGCATGAGGCCGAAGAGGAGGAGGACGACGACGGAGCCGACGTAGATCAGGACCTGGACCCAGGCGATGAACTCGGCGGTCAGGAGCAGGTACTCGACGGCGAGCCCGCCGAGCGCCACGACCAGCCAGAGGGCGGCGTGGACGAGCTGCCGCGTGGTGACGGTGACGACGGCGGCGCCGAGGGTGACGAGGCCGACGAGGAGGAAGGCGATCTCGACGCCGGAGGGCGAGAGGAAGCCGTGGGCCTCCTCGGCCGCTTGTGCTGCCAGGATCACTGCTGCCCCTCCTGGGCCTGGGCCTCGGCGGCTGCCGCTGCCGCCTTTTCGGCCGCTGCCTTCTCCGCCGCCTTCTCGGCCGCCTTGCGGGCCGCGGCGATCTCCTTCGGTTCCTCCGCCTTCGGGTCGAGCGCGGGCGGCTCGGGGACCGTCCACATCCACTCGCGGAGCTTGTCGCGCTCGTGGGTGAGTTCGTGGATGTCGGTCTCCGCGTACTCGAACTCGGGCGACCAGAAGAGCGCGTCGAAAGGACACACCTCGATGCAGATGCCGCAGTACATGCAGAGCGAGAAGTCGATGGCGAAGCGGTCGAGGACGTTCCGGCTGCGCTCGCGGCCGCCGGGGGCGGCGGCCGGCACCGTCTCCTTGTGGGAGTCGATGTAGATGCACCAGTCGGGGCACTCGCGGGCGCAGAGCATGCAGACCGTGCAGTTCTCCTCGAACAGCCCGATGACCCCGCGGGTGCGGGGCGGCAGCTCGGGCTGGACGTCCGGGTACTGCGCGGTGACGGTCTTCCTCGTCATCGTGCGGAGCGTGACGGCGAGGCCCTTGGCGAGGCCGGAGCCGGGGATGGGCATTACTGGATCGCCACCTTCACGATGCCGGTGAGCGCGATCTGCGCGAGGGCGAGCGGGACGAGCGTCGTCCAGGCCAGCTTCTGGAGCTGGTCCTCGCGCAGGCGCGGGTAGGTCACCCGGAGCCAGATCACGACGAAGGCGAGGACGGCGGTCTTGAGGAGGGTCCAGACCCAGCCGAGGCCGTCGGCGCCGAAGGGCCCGTGCCAGCCGCCGAGGAAGAGGACGGTGGTGAGACCGCAGAGGACGACGATGCCCGCGTACTCGGCGAGCAGGAAGAGCGCGAAGCGGAGGCCGGTGTACTCGGTGTACGCGCCGAAGATGATCTCCGAGTCGGCGACGGGCATGTCGAACGGGGGCCGCTGGAGCTCGGCGAGACCGGCCACGAAGAAGACGATCGCGCCGACGATCTGCCAGGGCAGCCACCACCACTCGAAGGCGTTCAGGATGCCGGGGAGGGAGACGGTGCCGGCGGCCATCGCGACGGACGCGGCGGCGAGCAGCATCGGGAGCTCGTAGGCGAGCAGCTGGGCGGCGGTACGGAGGCCGCCGAGCAGGGAGAACTTGTTGGCGGACGCCCAGCCGGCCATGAGGCTGCCGAGCACGCCGACGCCCATCACGGCCAGGACGAAGAAGATGCCCGCGTCGACGACCTGGCCGACGGCCCCCTCGCTCGGCCCGATCGGGATCGCGACGAGGACGAGGAGGTACGGGAGGAGGGCGACGGCCGGCGCGAGCTGGAAGATCCGGCGGTCGGCGTCCTTGGGGACCACGTCCTCCTTCTGCGCGAACTTCACGCCGTCGGCGACGAGCTGGGCCCAGCCGTGGAAGCCACCGGCGTACATGGGGCCGAGGCGGCCCTGCATGTGGGCCATGACCTTGTGCTCGGTCTGCCCGACGACGAGGGGCAGGACGAGGAACACGGCGAAGACGATCAGGAGCCGGACGGCGACGTCGAGTGCGTCGTTCACGCGGGGTCGCCTCCGGCGGGGTCGGTGGGTTCGGTGGGTGCGGACTCGTCCCGCCCTGCGGGCGGCCCGCTCTCGGAGACCTCGGCCGGCTCCGCCGCCGGGGTGGCCGGGGTGGCGGGGGTGGCCGAGGTGGCCGGGGTGGCCGGGGTGGCGGGCTTCCGCCCTGCGGGCGGCCCGTCTTCGGGGGCCTCGGCCGGGGTGTCCGGAGTCGGGGTCGCTTCCTCGGCCTGGGTGGCCGGAGCCTCGGGCTCGGCCGGTACGCCTGCCTCGGTCGGCTCCGCCGCCGGGGTGGCCGGGGCGGGCTGGGTCTCGGGCTCCGCCGGCTTCCTGTCGAAGGCCGGGCGAGCGTGGTGCCAGGGAGCGTCCGAACTGCGCGTGCGAGGGGTCGCCGAGGCCGGGCCGTCCGCCGTCGCGTCCTGCTCCGGGGCCGCCTGGCTCGCCGAACCGTCGGCCGCCGTACGCGCGCGGCGCGCCGGGCGCGTCGCAGGCGTTGCCGAGGCCGGGCCGTCCGATGCCGTGTCCGCCGCCGTAGGCGCCGCCGGGGGCTGGGCCTCCGGCGAAGTGGCTGCTTCCGGGGTCGGCTGGCTCGCCGAGCCCTCCGTCACCGAGCGGGAGCGGCGAGCGGGGCGCGTCGCAGGCGCGGCCGAGGCCGGGCGGTCCGCCGCCGCGTCCGCCGCCGTAGGCGCCGCCGGGGGCTGGGCCTCCGGCGAAGTGGCTGCTTCCGGGGTCGACTGGCTCGCCGAGCCCTCCGTCACCGAGCGGGAGCGGCGGGCGGGGCGTGCCGCCGGGGCGGCTTCCTGGGTCTCCGGCGAAGCGGCTGCTTCCGGTGCCGACTGGCTCGCCGAGCCCTCCGTCACCGAGCGGGAGCGACGCGGGGGGCGTGCCGCCGGGGCCGGTTCCTGGGCCTCTGGCGCGGATGTCGGCTCCGGGGGCGGCTGGGTGGCCGAGCCCTCCGTGACCGAGCGGGCGCGGCGGGCCGGGCGGTCGCCCGCCGTGGCTCGGGCCGGGCGGGCCGGGGCCGGCGGGAGCTGGCCCTTGAGGGGGCCCCACTCGTTGGGGTCCGGCACGCCCGGCGGGAGCATCTGGCGGCGCTTCGGGCCTCCGCCGTCGTGGGACTCGCCCGGCTCCTTCGCGCCCGGCCACGCCTTCGCGACCCGGGCCGCGAGGACGAAGTCCTTGCGGAGGGGGTGGCCCTCGAAGTTCTCGGGGAGGAGCAGCGGGACGAGGTGGGGGTGGCCGGTGAAGTCCACGCCGAACATCTCGTGGGTCTCGCGCTCGTGCCAGCCCGCGCCCGCGTACACCCCGATCGCCGTCGGGAGGGCCGGGGCCGCGTGCGGGACCGTCGTACGGACGAGGAGACGACGAGGCGGGTGGCCGGCCCTGAGGGCGGCCACGTGCGCGCAGACCCGGAAGCCCGTGCCCGGCTCGTCGACCGCGCTCAGCCAGTCGAAGTAGGTGCAGCCCAGCTCGTCGCGGGCCGTGGTGAGCGCCGCGATCCAGGCGCCCGGCGGGACGTCGACCGTCAGCAGGTCGTACGCCTGCTCCGCCGTCGCCTCCTCGCCGAAGATCTCCGTGACCGCGTCGGGGAGGGAGTCGTACGCGCTCATGCCGTGCCTCCCGGTGGGGGCGTCAGCGGGCTCGTCAGTTCCGGGACCGAGGCGGTCGTCGCGTACCGCTCCGCCAGGCTCTCGCGCGCGATCTTCTCCTGGAGCTTGAGGATGCCCTGGAGGAGCGCTTCGGGGCGGGGCGGGCAGCCCGGCACGTACACGTCGACCGGGATGATCTGGTCGACGCCCTTGGTGACCGAGTACGAGTCCCAGTAGGGGCCGCCGCAGTTGGAGCAGGCGCCGAAGGAGATCACGTACTTCGGCTCGGGCATCTGCTCGTACAGGCGCTTCACGGCCGGGGCCATCTTGTCCGTCACCGTGCCGGAGACGATCATCAGGTCCGCCTGGCGCGGTCCCGGCGCGAACGGGATCACGCCGAGCCGGATGAAGTCGTGACGGGCCATCGACGCGGCGATGAACTCGATCGCGCAGCAGGCGAGGCCGAAGTTGAAGACCCACAGGCTGTAGCGGCGGCCCCAGTTCAGGACCACCTTCATCGGCTCGGGCGCCAGGCGGGCGAGCGGCCCCAGCTTCGGAGCGGGCAGCGGTGTTACGTCCATGACAGGACGCCCTTCTTGTACGCGTAGAGCAGCCCCACGGCCAGGAAGCCGAGGAAGACGAACATCTCGACCAGGGTCGTGGCGCCGTAGCCGGGCGCCGCGAAGACCGTCGCCCAGGGGAAGAGGAAGATCGAGTCGACGGCGAAGATGACGTAGAGGAAGGCGTACACGTAGTAGCGGACCTGGGTGTGCGCCCAGCCCTCCCCTACGGGGTCGACACCGCACTCGTAGGTGAGGAGTTTCTCGGGTGTCGGCACGACGGGCCTGAGCAGTCGCCCGGCGCCGAACGCCACGGCGACGAACAGCACGCCGACGACGGCGAGCAGCCCGACGACGGAGTACGTCTGGAAGTAGTCCGCCGCGTCGGCCGCGACAACGGTCGGTTCCCGCACGTCCGCCCCTCGGTCTCGGTGTCTCATGGGTCACTTCTGTACGGACGCGAGTCTAGGCCCTGCTAAAGGGACCGTAAGCAGTCCCCGCGTAGTCCCCACCGGGATCCTGGCGGGATTCCGGTGGGGATCCCGGTGGGGATCCCGGTGGGGATCCCGGTGGGGATATCCCTACTGCCGCTCACCCACCTCCCCCATGGCGTCGCACGCTCCCCGACCGGCAGTCTGGGGACCATGAGCGCCGATCATGAATCCCCCGGTAAATCCCCCGGTCCCGCCGTCGACCCGCGTCCGCCCGTGCGGTCGGCCTACGGGAAGGAGACCTGGAAGGAGATCGCCTTCCTCCTCTCCAACCTCTTCACGGCCCTGGCCGGTTTCGTCTACGCGGTCGTGACCGTCCTGCTCGGCGTGGGCCTCTCCGTCACGGTGATCGGGCTGCCGCTGCTCGCCCTCGGTCTGGGCGGCGCGCGCTGGATCGGCCGGTCGGAGCGGGCGCGGGCCCGCTCGCTGCTCGGCGTGCGGGTCGCGGAGCCGTCCCGGATGCCGCCGCGCCGCGGCTTCTTCGCCTGGCTGTGGTCCTCGCTGAAGGACCCGGTGGCCTGGCGGACCCAGTTGTACGGGCTGATCCGGCTGCCCTGGGGCATCGTGACGTTCACGGTCGCCCTGGTCTCGCTCCTGGTCCTCTGGCCCGTCCTGCCCTTCATCGCCCGGGGTCTGGCGAACGCCGACCGGGGCATGGTCCGCGGTCTGCTCTCGCCCTCCGACGAGCTGGAGCGGCGGATCGCCGAGCTGGAGACGGACCGGGGCGTGGTCGTGGACACCGCCGCGGCCGACCTGCGGCGCATCGAGCGCGATCTGCACGACGGCGCGCAGGCCCGGCTCGTCGCCCTCGCGATGGGGCTCGGTCTCGCGAAGGAGAAGCTCCTGGAGGACCCGGAGGGGGCCGCGGCGATGGTCGACGAGGCCCACGGCGAGGTGAAGCTCGCGCTCCAGGAGCTGCGGGACCTGGCCCGGGGCATCCACCCGGCGGTCCTCACGGACCGGGGGCTCAGCGCCGCGCTCTCCTCGGTGTCCGCGCGCTGCACGGTGCCGGTGAAGGTGTCGGTGGACCTGGCGGAGCGGCCGGCCGAGGCGATCGAGGGCATCGCGTACTTCACGGTCTCGGAGCTCCTCCAGAACGTCTCCAAGCACGCCCGGGCCCGGTCCGCGTCCGTGGAGGTGTGGCGGTCGGAGGACCGGCTGATGCTCCAGGTGCGCGACGACGGCGCCGGCGGGGCGCGGCTCGACGGCGGGACGGGGCTCGCGGGGCTGACGGAGCGGCTCGGGGCGGTGGACGGCCTCCTCGTGGTCGACTCCCCGGAGGGCGGTCCGACGACGGTCACGGCGGAGCTGCCATGGCGCTCCCGCCCCTCCGCGTAGGCGCCGGGTAGGGAAAACCCCCCGCCGGAGACGCCCACTCCCCTCATGGTCCGGGGCGCGGCGAAACGGAACCCTGGAACACGTACCGCCCCATCCCCTTGAGCAGAGAAGGACGACCGCGATGGCCTCCCCCCGACTCCCCGCCGCGATCCGCGCGCCGTTCGAGGCCCGCACCTGGCGTGCGCTCGGCTACGTGCTGATCGGGCTGCCGCTCAGCGTCATCTGGTTCTCGCTCTCCGTCGCCTTCGTCTCGGCCGGCGCCGGGCTGCTCATCACCTTCCTCGGGGTGCCGATCCTGGCCGGGGCGCTGGCGATGTGCCGCGGCTTCGGCGCGGTCGAGCGGGCCCGGGCGCGGGCGCTGCTCGACCTCGACGTGAAGGCGCCGGAGCCGGTGCGCGGCAAGACCGGCGGGGCGTTCTCCTGGATGGGCGCGATGCTGAAGAGCGGGGCGTCGTGGCGCCACCTGCTGTACGCGCTGCTGCACATGCCGTGGGCGGTCTTCGGCTTCTCGGTGTCGGTGGCGCTGTGGGCCTGGGGCTGGAGCCTCTTCACCTACCCGCTGTGGCAGTGGGTCTTCCCCGCGTGGATCGGGCAGGACGGCATCCAGCTGTACGGGGACGCCACCCACCAGATGTACCTCGACAACGGCTTCGAGGTCGCCGTGACCAGCCTGATCGGCCTGGTGTTCGTCCTGATCGGGCCGTGGGTGCTGCGCGGGATCGTCGCCGTCGACCGGTTCCTCGTCGCGGGGTTGCTCGGCCCGTCGCGGCTGGCCTCCCGTGTGACGGAGCTGGAGTCGGACCGGGGCGTGGTCGTGGACACGGCCGCCGCCGACCTGCGGCGCATCGAGCGGGACCTGCACGACGGTCCGCAGGCCCGGCTCGCCTCGCTCGCCATGGATCTGGGGCTCGCGAAGGAGAAGCTGGCGGAGGACCCGAAGGCGGCGGCGACGATGGTCGACGAGGCGCACGGCGAGGTGAAGGTCGCCCTCCAGGAGCTGCGGGCCCTGGCCCGGGGCATCCACCCGGCCGTCCTGACCGACCGGGGCCTGGACGCGGCGCTGTCGTCGGTGGCCTCCCGGTGCTCGGTGCCGGTGTCGGTGGACGTGGACCTGCCGGCCCGGCCGGTCGCGGCGATCGAGGGCATCGCGTACTTCGCGGTCTCGGAGCTCCTGCGGAACGTCACGGAGCACTCGCGGGCCCGGCGCGCCTGGGTGGACGTGTGGCGGGCGGGCGACCGGCTGATGCTCCAGGTGCGGGACGACGGTGTCGGCGGCGCGGAGGCGGCGGCGGGCCGGAGCCTGGCGGGGCTCTCCGAGCGGGTCGGGGCGGTGGACGGCGTACTGGCGGTGGACTCGCCCGCCGGCGGTCCGACGACGGTCACGGCGGAGCTTCCCTGGCGTGCGTAGCCGTGCTCACTCCGTCTCGGCCCGCCTCGGGGTCCTCCCCCGGGGCGGGCCGCTTCCTGCGATGCTGGGGGCGACATTGACCTTCAGGACAGGGGGCTGCGGGACGTGGTGGTACAAGAGGTGACGGACCGGGTACGGGTGGTCATCGCGGAGGATTCGGTGCTGCTCCGCGAGGGGCTGACCCGGCTGCTGACCGACCGGGGGCACGACGTCGTCGCCGGGGTGGGTGACGGCGAGGCGCTGGTGAAGCTGGTCGCCGGGCTCGCGGACGAGGGCGCGCTGCCGGACGTGGTGGTCGCGGACGTGCGGATGCCGCCGACGCACACGGACGAGGGCGTACGGGCGGCGGTGCGGCTGCGCAAGGAGTACCCGGGCCTCGGCGTCCTGGTCCTGTCGCAGTACGTGGAGGAGCAGTACGCCACCGAGCTCCTGGCCGGTTCGAGCCGGGGCGTGGGCTATCTGCTGAAGGACCGGGTCGCGGAGGTCCGCGAGTTCGTGGACGCGGTCGTCCGGGTCGCCGGGGGCGGTACGGCCCTGGATCCCGAGGTGGTGCAGCAGCTGCTGGGCCGGTCCCGTCAACAGGACGTGCTGGCGAACCTGACCCCGCGCGAGCGGGAGGTCCTCGGCCTTATGGCGGAGGGGCGGACGAACTCGGCGATCGCGCGGCAGCTGGTGGTGAGCGACGGCGCGGTGGAGAAGCACATCAGCAATATCTTCCTGAAGCTGGGCCTCTCCCCGAGTGACGGTGATCATCGGCGGGTACTGGCGGTGTTGACGTATCTGAAGTCCTGAAAATCTGACACTCTGTCAGAATCCAGCGCGACCGTGCGTGACCGAGTGCGGCCGAGTGTGACTGGAGCGAGGCCGGAGCGACATCGGGGAGGCTGCCGACCGTCCGACAACCGGAGGGTCCTAGATCCAATGGATGAGGCGTAACGCGACCTTCCGGAACAATCCGGGTGGCGACAGAACGTGACAATTCAGGGCAAGCGGGCGTCTCACAAAGAGGTCCGGCATGCGAGAAGTCCCGGGAGAGCCCCCCTTACCGTCGTAGGGTGGGCCACGGGACGACCGGTGATCAGCCGGCGTCTCCCGAGCCTTCTCCCGCCTCCGGCGGAGAGTCCCCTTGCCACGAGGGAGGTCCAGTTCAGTGACCAGCCAGGTCAGTAGCGAGGCCGGTGAGGCCCTGCTCGGGGAGCAGCGCAGCGCCCCGGCGACGGCCCACCACGGCACCGAGAAGGAAGTGCGCCGGCTGGACCGGGTGATCATCCGCTTCGCGGGCGACTCCGGTGACGGCATGCAGCTCACGGGTGACCGCTTCACCTCGGAGACGGCGTCCTTCGGGAACGACCTCTCCACGCTGCCGAACTTCCCGGCCGAGATCCGCGCACCCGCCGGAACGCTGCCGGGCGTCTCGTCCTTCCAGCTGCACTTCGCCGACCACGACATCCTGACCCCGGGCGACGCCCCGAACGTGCTGGTCGCGATGAACCCGGCCGCGCTCAAGGCCAACATCGGCGACGTGCCGCGCGGCGGCGAGATCATCGTCAACACCGACGAGTTCGCCAAGCGCGCCATGGCCAAGGTCGGCTACGCGACCTCGCCCCTGGAGGACGGGTCGCTGGACGGCTACCGGGTCCACCCGGTGCCGCTGACCACGCTGACCATCGAGGCCCTCAAGGAGTTCGGCCTGTCCCGGAAGGAGGCCGAGCGGAGCAAGAACATGTTCGCGCTCGGGCTGCTCTCCTGGATGTACCACCGGCCGACCGAGGGCACCGAGACCTTCCTGCGCCAGAAGTTCGCGAAGAAGCCGCAGATCGCCGAGGCCAACGTGGCCGCCTTCCGGGCCGGCTGGAACTTCGGCGAGACCACCGAGGACTTCGCCGTCTCCTACGAGGTCGCCCCGGCGACCCGGGCCTTCCCCACCGGCACGTACCGGAACATCTCGGGGAACCTGGCCCTCTCGTACGGCCTGGTCGCCGCCTCCCGCCAGGCGGACCTGCCGCTCTACCTCGGCTCGTACCCGATCACCCCGGCCTCGGACATCCTCCACGAGCTGTCGAAGCACAAGAACTTCGGCGTGCGCACCTTCCAGGCGGAGGACGAGATCGCCGGCATCGGCGCCGCGCTCGGCGCGGCCTTCGGCGGCGCGCTCGGCGTGACGACCACGTCCGGCCCCGGTGTGGCGCTGAAGTCGGAGACGATCGGCCTCGCGGTCTCCCTGGAGCTGCCGCTGCTGATCGTCGACATCCAGCGCGGCGGCCCGTCCACCGGTCTGCCCACCAAGACCGAGCAGGCCGACCTCCTCCAGGCCATGTACGGCCGCAACGGCGAGGCCCCGGTGCCGGTGGTGGCCCCGAAGACGCCCGCCGACTGCTTCGACGCGGCGATCGAGGCGGCGCGGATCGCCCTCACGTACCGCACGCCCGTCTTCCTGCTCTCCGACGGCTACCTCGCCAACGGCTCCGAGCCCTGGCGCGTCCCGGACGTCGACGAGCTCCCCGACCTGCGGACGCGGTTCGCGACCGGGCCGAACCACACGCTCGACGACGGCACCGAGGTCTTCTGGCCGTACAAGCGCGACCCCGGGACCCTGGCCCGCCCCTGGGCCGTGCCCGGCACTCCCGGCCTCGAACACCGCATCGGCGGCATCGAGAAGCAGGACGGCACCGGCAACATCTCGTACGACCCCGCCAACCACGAGTTCATGGTCCGCACCCGCCAGGCCAAGATCGACGGCATCGACGTCCCCGACATCGAGGTCGACGACCCGGACGGCGCGAGCACCCTCGTCCTCGGCTGGGGCTCCACCTACGGGCCGATCACCGCCGCCGTCCGCCGCCTCCGGGTCGCGGGCCGGCCCATCGCCCAGGCCCACCTGCGCCACCTCAACCCCTTCCCGAAGAACCTCGGGGAGGTGCTGAAGCGGTACGAGAAGGTCGTCGTCCCCGAGATGAACCTCGGCCAGCTCGCCACCCTCGTCCGGGCGAAGTACCTCGTCGACGCCCGCAGCCACACCCAGGTCAACGGCATGCCGTTCAAGGCCGAGCAGCTGGCCGCCGTTCTCAAGGAGGCCATCGATGCCTGAGCACACGGAGCTCCTGCTCAACCTGGTCCCCAAGGCCGAGGCCGTCCAGACGATGAAGGACTTCAAGTCCGACCAGGAGGTCAGATGGTGCCCCGGCTGCGGTGACTACGCCGTCCTCGCCGCCGTCCAGGGCTTCATGCCCGAACTCGGCCTGGCGAAGGAGAACATCGTCTTCGTCTCCGGCATCGGCTGCTCCTCCCGCTTCCCGTACTACATGAACACGTACGGGATGCACTCCATCCACGGCCGCGCCCCGGCGATCGCCACCGGCCTCGCCACCTCCCGCCGCGACCTGTCCGTCTGGGTCGTCACGGGCGACGGCGACGCGCTCTCCATCGGCGGCAACCACCTCATCCACGCGCTCCGCCGCAACGTCAACCTGAAGATCCTGCTCTTCAACAACCGGATCTACGGGCTGACCAAGGGCCAGTACTCGCCCACCTCCGAGGTCGGCAAGATCACCAAGTCGACGCCGATGGGCTCGCTCGACGCACCCTTCAACCCGGTGTCGCTCGCGCTCGGCGCGGAGGCCTCCTTCGTGGCCCGTACGGTCGACTCCGACCGCAAGCACCTCACCGAGGTGCTGCGGCAGGCCGCCGACCACAACGGCACGGCGCTGGTCGAGATCTACCAGAACTGCAACATCTTCAACGACGGCGCCTTCGAGGTCCTCAAGGACAAGGACCAGGCCAAGGAGGCCGTCATCCGGCTGGAGCACGGGCAGCCGATCCGCTTCGGCGCCGAGCTCGACAAGGGCGTCGTCCGCGACCAGGCCACCGGCGACCTCCAGGTCGTCACGGTCACTCCGGAGAACGAGTCGCGGATCCTCGTCCACGACGCCCACGCGGCCACCCCCACCACCGCCTTCGCGCTCTCGCGGCTCGCGGACCCGGACACCCTCCACCAGACGCCCATCGGGGTGTTCCGGTCGGTGGAGCGCCCGGTCTACGACACGCTGATGGCGGAGCAGCTGGAGTCGGCCGTGGAGCAGCAGGGCAAGGGCGACCTGGGCCGGCTCCTCACCGGCAGCGACACCTGGACGGTGGCGGGGTAGTTCCCGACCCGTCCGCCCGCGCGAGAAAGGGGCCCGTTCCGTACGAACGTACGGAACGGGCCCCTCCTCATGTCCCGCTCTCCGACGGACCGGGCCCCTCTCACGTCCCGTTCTCCGACGGACCGGGCCCCTCTCACGCCCCGTTCCGCGCCGCTTTCTGCGCCGCCTCGTCGAACCGCCCGAGGAAGACGGGCTCTCCGTCCTTCACCTGCCACAGGAAGAGCCCCAGGAGGGCCGTGGCCTTGTCGTTCCTGTTCTTGGCGGAGTACAGCTTGGCCAGCCCCTCGTAGACGTCCCGCACCAGCTTGTTCGCGACGGCGGAGGCCTTCGACTCGGCGCCGTCCCCGACCGCCGTGCGCAGCGCCTGCGCGATCCAGTTGACGGCGTCGTACGCCTCCGTGGCGTACCGGTCGACGGGCGTCGTCCCGGCCAGTCCCCAGCGCTTCCGGTACGCGGCGGCGAACGCCTTCGCCGCCGGGATCTCGTCGGGGTCGACGTAGCCCGTGCCGAAGTACCAGCCCTCGGCCGCCGGACCCGCGAGGCTGAGGAACTCCGGCTGGAGCACGTACTCGACGCTGCCGCAGGGGCCCTCGTACCCCTGGTCGCGCAGGGCCTTGGCGCACAGCGCGGCCCGGCGCGGCGAGTCGCCCGCGTACAGCACGCCCTGCGGGTCGGTCGCGAGGGCGGCCCGCACGGCGGCCCCGAAGTCCTCGCTGTCCGCCTCGACGGGGTGCGCGGTCACCACCCCGCCCCGGTCCATCGACGGCGGGGTGGCCTTCATGCTCTTGACGGCGAACCAGCTGTACCGCCCGGCGGCGCGGTCCTCGACGACGGCGGTCCGGACGACCTTGCGCTCGGTGAGGTAGCGCCCGAAGGGCACGATCATCACGTCGGGGGAAGGACGCGACTCGAAGTACGTCTGCCTCAGGGTCTGCCCCTTCACCGTCTCGCCGGTCGGGATCGCGGCGAGGACGCTCACCAACGAGACGGACCGGTCGACCAGTTCGGCTCCCGTGGCGAGGGCGGTCGGGGCGGTCGCCGGGCCGAGGACGCCGACCAGCCCCTCGTCCTTGAGGAGGGTGCGGGCACCGGCCTTGGCGCGCTGTGGGTCCCCGCCGTCGTCCACGACCCGGAGGACCAGGTCGAAGGGGCGGTCCCGGCGGGCGTTGAAGGTCTCCACAGCCACCCGGGCCCCGTGCTCCTGGGCCCGGCCGTCGGTCTTGGACGGGCCGCTGAGGTCGGTGAGCAGACCGAGCGTGTACGCGGCGAGCGGGGCGCCGGTGCCTCCCCCTCCCCCGCCCGTACTCGTCCCCGCGATCGTGCCCGCCCCCGTGCCCGCCGGTGCGCGGCTCAGGAGCCAGGCGGTCAGGCCGCCCGCGCCCGCGACGGCCGCCGCCGAGCCGCCGACCAGCAGCCTGCGCCGCGAAACCCCCTTCGGGGGCTCGGAGTTCACCAGCATCGTCGGTTCGGGGACGGGCAGGGCGAGGACCCGTGAGGAGCGCTGGGCGATCAGCGCGGGCAGGCCGGGCGGCAGCCAGTCGCCCGCCGGGCCCTCGGCCTCCCCCAGGGCCGCCCGCACCTCGGCCGCCGTGGGCCGGTCCGCCGGATCCTTGGCCAGACACGCTCTGACCAGGGGCAGGAGCGTGTCCGGTACGTCGTCGAGGGCGGGCTCCTCGTGGACGGTGCGGTAGACGACGGCCGCCACCCCGCCCGTACCGAAGGGGCGCTCTCCCGTGAGCGCGTACGCGAGGACGCAGCCGAGCGAGAAGACGTCGCTGGCGGGGCCGACCTCGCCGGCCCCGGCGGCGCGGGCCTGCTCGGGGGCGAGGAAGCCGGGGGTGCCGATCATCGCGTCCGTGGCGGTCAGCGCGGTCGCCCCGGCGGAGCGGGCGATGCCGAAGTCGATGAGCCGCGGCCCGTCGAGGGCGAGGAGGACGTTGCCCGGCTTGACGTCCCGGTGGACGAGCCCGGCGGCGTGCATGTCGGCGAGCGCGGCGGCGAGCCGGGCTCCCAGGGCGCGGACGGTCGGCTCGGGCAGGGCTCCGTGCAGGCCGACGGCCTCGGCGAGCGACGGCCCCGGCACGTACTCGGTCGCCAGCCAGGGCTCCCGGGCCTCCGGGTCCGCTCCGAGGACGCGGACGACCCAGCGCCCCGTGATGCGCTCGGCGGCGCGGGCCTCGCGGCGGAACCGCTCCCGGAAACCGGGGTCGGCGGCGTGCTCGGAGCGGATGAGCTTGAGCGCGGCGAGCGCCCCGCCGCCGGAGCGGGCGAGGTAGACGACGCCCATGCCGCCGGCGCCGAGGCGGCCGAGGAGCCGGTAGCCGGCGATCGACGACGGGTCGGCCTTGCGGAGAGGCTTCACGGTCGGTCAGGCCTTCTGCTTCGCCTTGTTCGGGGGGACGAGGGGTGCGGCGCCGATCAGCTTGAAGGCGCCGTTCTGCACCGCGTGCACAAAGGTCCCGCCGTTGAGGTCGCCGTTCTTGTCGAAGGTGTAACCGCCCATGACACCGGTGTACTTCTGCTTCCGCAGCGCCGCCCAGAGACCCTTGCGGGCCGGGCTCCCGCCCGCCTTGGCACGCCGAGCGAGCTCTTCCAGGGTCATGGTGACGACGTCGTACGACTCCCCCGTGTAGTACGTGGGGGCCGCGCCGAACCGCTTGCGGTGGGCCGCGACGAAACCGGCGGCCTCCTTGCGGGGGACGGAGTCGAGCACGGGGGCACCGAAGAACCAGCCCTCGGCGTCGGCGCCGGCCTCCTTCAGGAACGCCGGCCCGAAGGCCCGCTGCCCGGCGAACCGCGGCCCGGTGAAACCGAGTTCGCCGAGGGCGCGGGCGGCGAGGACGGCGCTGCTCCGGACTCCGCAGTGGACGTACGCGTCCATGCCGGCGTCGATCATCTCGCCGAGGATCGCGCGGTAGTCCCGCGCACGGGCCGGGACCACGCGGAACCGGGGCGCGAGACCGGCCTGCCCGAAGCCGAACTGGACGCCCCGGACGAGCTGCCAGCTGTACTGGTCGTCGGTGCGCTCCTGGAGGACTCCCGGGGTGCGGATGGCGGACAGGAGCGTGACGGAGTAGGCGAGGTGCATCCCGGCGTAGACGTGGTGGGGGATCGCCCGCAGCACCGTGGCGTTCGGCGTGCTCTCCGTGTCCCGGACCGTGAGCAGGTTGTACCCGGCCGAGACGGTGAGCAGGGGTAGACCGGCCTCCTCGAAGGCGGGCAGGGCGACCTGGGCGGTGTCGTCGGAGGTGGCGCCGAGCACGGCGAGCACGCCCGGGTCGGTGGTGAGCCTGCGGGCCGCTTCCAGGGCCTTGGCCGGATCTCCCCGGTCGTCGGAGACCGCGAGTTCGAGCGTGTACGGCTTGTCCTTGCGGGCGTTGAACTGCTCGACGGCGAGGCGCGCGCCGCGCTCCTGGGCCAGGCCGATCTCCTTGGCGGGGCCGGAGAGGTCGGCGAGGACGCCGATCTTCCAGGTGGTGCGCGGCGGGGCGGGCTTCTTGCCGTTGTTCTTTCCGCCGTCGCCGTCGCCGTCGTCGCCCGTCAGGGCCGACCAGGCGGCGGCGGAGCCGCCGGCCACGGCGAGGACGGCGGCGCCGGAGGCGAGGAGCAGGAAGCCCCGCCGGCTGCGCTTCGGCTCGTCCGCCGGTCCCGTGCCGGGCGCGGTGACGTCGATCTCGGGGAGGGCGAGCATCCGGGCGGAGCGCTCGGCGATGGTCCGGACGACGGGCGCGGGCAGCCAGTCGGCGCCGTCGCCCGGGGTGTCCTCGGTGAGCCGGACGCCGATCTCCGCGGCGGCGGGCCGGGCGGCCGGATCCTTGGCGAGGCAGGAACGGACGAGGTCGAGCAGCCCGTCGGGTACGCCGGTGAGGTCGGGTTCGTCGTGGACGGTCCGGTACATCAGGGCGTCGACGGCGCCGGTGCCGAAGGGCGGGCGGCCGGTCGCCGCGTACGCGAGGAGGCAGCCGAGGGCGAAGACGTCGGCGGCGGGGCCGATGGCCTCGGTACGGGCCTCGGCCTGCTCGGGGGCGAGGAAGCCGGGGGTGCCGACGACCATGTCGGTGGCGGTGAGCGCGGTCTCGCCGGTGGCCCGGGCGATGCCGAAGTCGATGAGGCGGGGGCCGTCGACGGCGAGGAGGACGTTCCCGGGCTTGACGTCCCGGTGGACGAGCCCGGCCGCGTGGACGGCGGCGAGGGCGCGGGCGACGGCCCACCCGAGGAGGCGGACGCTCCGCTCGGGCAGCGCGCCGTGCGCGGTGACGGCCTCGCCGAGGGACGGGCCGGCGACGAAGGCGGTCGCCATCCACGGTTCGGGGGCGTCCGGGTCGGCGCCGGTGACGGGCACGGCCCAGGGGCTGGACACCCGGCGGGCGGCCTCGACCTCGCGGCGGAAGCGGGCCCGGAAGTCGGGCTGGTCGGCCTGGTCGGCGTGGGTGACCTTGACGGCGGCGAGCTCGCCGTTCGCCGTGCGGCCCAGGTAGACGACGCCCATGCCGCCCGCGCCGAGGCGGCCCAGGAGGCGGTAGCCGGCGATCACCGACGGGTCGGAGGGCAGCAGCGGCTGGAGGGCACCGGGCTCGGGCCGAGGGGCGCGCTGGGGCTGGGGCTCGGGCTCGCGCTCGGGCTGAGGCTCGGGCTGAGGGGTCGTGGGGCTCATGACTGGACCTCCAGCTCGTCCTGGGCGCGTTCGAGCATCGTGACGAGGGCCTGGACCTGGGCGGGGACGGTGCCGACCGTCGTGGCGGTGTCCTGCTCGCTGTAGCCGGGCGCGCCCTTGACGACGGTGGCGACGGTGACCTGGCCGATCCGCGACTGGTACCAGCCGTAGAACTGGTCCCCCTTCACGGCGTCGTTGCGGTAGGTCCCACGCTCTCCGAGGGCGTCGTCGGCGGTGAAGTTGCCGCCGACGCCGAAGGGGTTGCCGAGGGAGATGAGGTCCGAGATGCGCTCACCGTCGCGCAGTTTCTGGTCGGGGCAGCGGAGTGCCTCCTCCAGGGTCCCGGCCATCTCCCAGTCGGCGTCGGCCTCGGTGCGGTGCACGGTGACCGTGGCGGCGACCCGGAGGGTCCCGAGGGCGCCGTCGGCGGGGATCTCGCTGTAGGCGGTGACGCTGGAGAGGACGGTGGAGGGCCGGGTGCCCGTCTCCCAGGAGCAGTTGGCGCCGAGGACGGGCCAGTAGTCCGGGTCGCTGAGGTGCGGGGTGCGCTTCACGTAGTCCGGGCCCCAGGCGTCGGGCCCGCCGACGACGGCGAGCGCGATCCGCCGGGCGTCCGCCTCGGTCTTCGGCGCGCGCTTCGGGTCGGGGACGAAGTCGAGCGCGGTGGGCGCCGGGGCGGCCGCGGTCGGAGCGGCCGTGGTGGGGGCGGCGCTGGTCGGGGCCGCCGACGTGCGCGTACTCCCCTTGCCGTCGGGCTTCTTCCCGTCGTCACCGCCGCTGGTGCAGCCGGTGGCGATCAGCCCGCCGAGCAGTAAGCCACAGCAGGCACGCAGCAGTCTTTGATCCCCGTACGCCACAAGTCCCCCACGGTCCCTCACGGTTTCCCCACGAACGTGAGCAGATCGTACGGCCTGGAAGGTCAACTCGCGCCGGATACCACGTCATTGAGACGCAGCGGCGACACTCTCGCGACGTGCCTCGTCGTACCGCGCCCGGGCCTTCTCGACCTCCGCGACCCGCCGGTCGGTCCAGCGGGCGAGCTCCGCGACCTGGCGGGCGGCCTCCTCGCCCATGACGGTGAGGCTGTAGTCGACGCGGGGCGGGATGACGGGCTTGGCGTCGCGGTGGACGAAGCCGTCGCGCTCCAGGGTCTGGAGCGTCTGCGTCAGCATCTTCTCGCTGACGCCGCCGACCCGGCGCCGCAGCTCGCTGAAGCGGTACGAGCGCTCGCGCAGCGCGATGAGGATCAGGACGCCCCAGCGGCTGGTGACGTGTTCCATGACGAGCCGGGCCGGGCACATGGCGCCGACGACGTCCGTCAGCAGGCTCTTCGGTTCCTCACGCACTTTCCCACTTACTTCCATACCAGTACCTTACTTCAAAGTGGGTACTTACGAAAGGAAAGTGCCCGACGTACGGTGAGGGCATCGCCCACCGCACCCCACGGGAAAAGGAAGCACCATGAGCATCGTCGTCACCGGAGCCACCGGCCGGCTCGGCCGTCTCGTCATCGACGCCCTCCTCGCCACCGTCCCCGCCGCGTCCGTCGCCGCCGTCGTCCGGAACAAGGAGAAGGCGGCCGACCTCGCGGAGCGCGGCGTCGAGCTGCGGATCGCGGACTACAGCCGGCCGGAGACCCTGGCGGAGGCCTTCGAGGCCGGCGACCGGGTGCTCCTCGTCTCGGGCAGCGAGGTCGGACAGCGCATCGCGCAGCACGCCGCCGTGATCGCCGCGGCCAAGGCCGCGGGCGTCGCCCAGCTCGCGTACACGGGCGTCCTCGGCGGCCCGGAGGCCGACTTCGACCTGGCCGACGAGCACAAGGAGACCGAGCGGCTGATCCTCGCCTCCGGCCTGCCGTACACCTTCCTCCGCAACGGCTGGTACACCGAGAACTACACCGCGAACCTCGCCCCCGTCCTGGCCCACGGCGCCGTCGTCTCCAACGCCGGCGAGGGCCGGATCGCCTCCGCCACCCGCGCCGACTACGCCGCCGCCGCGGCCGCCGTCCTGACCGGCCCGGCCGAGGAGCACGTCAACCAGGCATACGAGTTGAGCGGCGACACCGCCTGGTCGCTCGCCGAGTACGCCGCCGAGGTCGCCGCCCAGTCCGGCCGGGAGATCACGTACAGCAACGTCCCCGCCGAGGCGCACCTCGCGATCCTCACCGGCGCCGGGGTCCCGGAGTCCTTCGCCGCGATCCTGGTCGACGTCGACCGGGCCGTCGAGCACGGCGCGCTCGCCCTGCGGACCGGCGACCTGGCCCGGCTGATCGGCCGCCCCACCACCCCGATCGCCGTGACGATCAAGGAAGCGCTCGACGCCTCCTGAACGAGGAGCCCGGTTGTCATGACCGTATGGCAATACGGGCATGACAACCCGCCCCGTGCGGCGCTACCTTCGACAGGACAGCGTGGCGCGCGGCAGGAGGTCCGGTGGAGACGAAGACGGAGAACGAAGGACGAGCAGGATTGCTCTACGGGATCGGCGCCTACGCCATGTGGGGGCTGGTCCCGCTCTTCTGGCCGCTCCTCAAGCCCGCCGGAGCCGTCGAGATCCTCGCCCACCGGATGGTCTGGTCACTCGCCTTCGTCGGCATCGCGCTGCTCGCGCTCCGCCGCTGGAACTGGATACCGGAGCTCGCACGCAGCCCGCGCAAGCTGGCCCTGATCACCGTCGCCGCCGCCGTCATCAGCGTGAACTGGGGCCTCTACATCTGGTCGGTCAACACCGGCCACGTCGTCGAGGCCTCCCTCGGCTACTTCATCAACCCGCTCGTCACGATCGCGCTCGGCGTCCTCGTCCTCAAGGAGCGGCTGCGCCCGGCCCAGTGGGCGGCGGTCGGCGTCGGCTTCGCGGCCGTCCTCGTCCTCGCGATCGGGTACGGGCAGCCGCCGTGGATCTCGCTCACCCTCGCCTTCTCCTTCGCGATCTACGGCCTGGTGAAGAAGAAGCTCAACCTCGGCGGCCTGGAGTCGCTCGCCGCCGAGACCGCCGTCCAGTTCCTGCCGGCCCTCGGCTACCTGGTCTGGATCGGCACCCAGGGCACCCTGACCTTCGGCTCCGAGGGCGCCGGACACGCGGCCCTGCTCGCCGCCACCGGCATCGTCACGGCGGTGCCGCTGGTCTGCTTCGGCGCGGCCGCCATCCGCGTACCGCTGTCGACGCTCGGACTCCTCCAGTACCTGGCGCCGACCTTCCAGTTCCTGCTCGGGATCCTCTACTTCCACGAGGCGATGCCGCCGGAGCGGTGGGCGGGCTTCTCGCTCGTCTGGCTCGCCCTGACGCTCCTCACCTGGGACGCGCTGCGCACGGCCCGCCGCAGCCGGGCCGCGATGGCCGCCGCGTCGGCGGAGGCGGTGGCTTCGATCGAGGCGGCGGCGCAAGCCGCTCCCGCTCCCACGGTCCACCCGGGGCGCTGACGCCTCACGCGTCCAGGAGGTCGTGCTCCCGGATCAGCCGACAGACCGCCGTCAGCCGCAGGGTCACGAAGTCGTGGCCCGCGGGCTCGGTCCACTCGGCCTCGGAGAGCCCGTCGGTAAACCCGAGGACGTAGTCGGCGAGCTCCTCCCGCCGCACGGTCCGGCCCTCCGGCCCCCGCTGGGCCGGGACGAGCGCGTCGCACACGGCGGCGGCATGCTGGTCGACGGCGGCCGCGAGGCCCGGCTCGGCGGCGACCTCCGCGAGCCGGGGCAGGTACGCGACGGCGACTTCGGTCAACGGGCAGCCGGGGGAATCGCTCATCACTCCACATTAGGCGCGGATCGGGGCGTTCAGACCGTGCCGTTGGTCGCAGGTCGGTTCCCTCTTGTAACCGACCCGGTACTGCGTCAGGATCGGGTGTCATGGATGACAGCGCCATGAAGTCCCCGAGCCACTGCGCGGGAAGCTACGGAAGCGACGGGGACCCCGACCCCTTCCAGTGGGACACCCGCGAGGACTGCGAAGTCCGCCAGATCCTCGACCGCGTCGCCGACAAGTGGTCCCTCCTCGTCATCGCCCTCCTCGACCGGCGCGTCCTGCGCTTCACGGAGCTCAAGCGCGAGATCGACGGCGTCAGCCAGCGCATGCTGACCGTGACCCTGCGCCAGCTGGAGCGCGACGGCCTGGTGAAGCGCACCGTCCACCCGGTGGTCCCGCCCCGCGTCGAGTACGAGCTCACGCCCCTGGGCGGGACCCTGCACACGACGATCCGCTCCCTCGTGACCTGGACCGAGCAGCACCAGAACGAGGTCGCGGCGGCGCGCGAGGAGTACGACGCGAAGGAGACGGCGCTCGCCTGAGGGCCGCCCGGGGGCAGGGGCGGCCCGGGAGCAGGGGCGGCCCGAGGCAGAGGCCGTGCCGAGGCGGGAGCCGACGGCCGAGGCGGGAGCCGGCCCGGATATCCGGTGGCCCCGCCCCCGGGACTTCGCGCACCCTGACGTCCATGGAAGAACCGAAGTACCGGATCCGGGCGCTCCACACCCCGGACACCGTCACCGTCTACCAGGCGTACACGCCGGGGATCGGCCTGCCCGCCGCCCGCGACGGTCGATTCCCGGCCACATGGAAGCGGGACCGGATGACGTGGATCAAGCCGTCGTTCCTGTGGATGATGTACCGCTGCGGCTGGGGCGCGAAGGAGGGCCAGGAGACGGTCCTCGCCGTGGAGATCACCCGCGAGGGCTTCGAGTGGGCCCTGCGGAACGCCTGCCTCTCGCACTACGTGCGCGGATTCCACCCCGACCAGGCCTCCTGGAAGCGGCAGTTGGGGCAGGCCCCGGCCCGGGTCCAGTGGGACCCGGAGCGCGACCTGCACCTGCGGCCGCTCCCGTACCGCTCGCTCCAGCTCGGCCTGTCGGGCGAGGCCTCCCGCCGGTACGCGGACGAGTGGACGGTCTCCGTCACCGACGTGACCCCGCTCGCCCACGACGTCCACGCGCTGGTCCGCGCGGGCGACCTTTCCACCGCCCGCGGCCTGCTGCCCCGTGAGGAGCCGTACCCGGAACCCGAGGGACTGCTGGACCACCTCCGCGTCCAGGAGCCGGCAGAACCGGCGGAACCTGCCGACGAGACCGACAAGACCGGCGAGACCGAGAAGCCGAAGTCGCCGGTCCCGAGCACCCCGTAGAGCCGCAGCCACCGCCGCACGAGCCGCCCGGTGACCCGGGCGCCCGCCTCACTCCCCCAGCGTCCGCACGATCTCGGCCATCACGCCTTTCCAGTGGGCGCGTCGACGCTCACGCTCCTCGGCGCTCGCCATGCGCTCCTGGTGGAAGCGGAGGACGGTCCGGCCGTCGCCCGCCGGGGAGACCGCGACCTGGAGGACGGTCTCGCCGTACGACAGGCGGACGCGGTCCCGGGGCCGGAGGCTGCGGAGGGCGGGGTCGCCCTCGGCGGGGAGCGCGGCTCCGGGCCCGAGCCAGAGGCTCAGCCCTTCGGGGCTCACGAGGAAGTCCCAGACGGCCGCGACGGGCAGGGGCAGGGTCTTGGAGACGCCGATCTCCCAGCCGGCGTCCCGCGTCAGTCCCACTGGCATCACACTTCTCCCTCCGACGGGGTACGGGCACGGTGCGCCCGGACCTTGTGGCGGTTGCCGCACCGGTCCATCGAGCACCAACGGCGGCGCCCGGGACGCGAGGTGTCGGCGAAGACGAGGGCGCAGTCGTCGGCGCCGCAGACGCGGACCCGGTCGGCGTACGGCCCGGTGAAGAGCTCGACCGCGTCCCGGGCGACCGTGGCGAGGAGCCGGGCCCCGGTGGCTCCCGGCGCCCACGCGCGCGAGCCGTCGGCGGCGATCAGGGCGACGAGCGGCGGCCCGGCGGCTGCGGCGTTGACCACCGCGAGCTCCCCGGGATCGGGGGCGGCGCCCCGGGCCCGCGCCAGGGCGAGGCCCCAGAGCGCGTCCCGCACCTCCCGGACGGCCGCCAGTTCGGCGTCCGTGACCGTCACGTCGAGTCCGGGGGTGAGGCTGCAGTCCCGCACCCAGGCGAGCAGCCCCTCGACCCGGTCGAGGACTTCGTACTGCGCGGCGACCGGCCCGGGTCCACCGGTGAGCAGCAGCTCCAGGCAGAGGGCCCCGGCATCGAAGCGGAACACCTGCCCGTCACGGTGCCGAAGGGTCATTCCGGTGGCGCCCAGGGTCATGTAACCAGTATAACCAGTTACATGAAGCCCATCCATTGGAAGCTTGTCCTCGACGCCGCCGACCCGCACGCGCAGGCCGTCTTCTGGGCCGCCGCCCTCGGCTATGCGGAGGAGGACCACGACGCCCTCATCCGGCGCCTCCTCGACCTCGGGGCCGCCCAGCCCGAGTCGACCGTGACCGTCCACGAGGGCACGGACCACGAGCGCCTCGGCTGGCGCGACCTCGCCGCCGTCCGCCACCCGGACGACCCCCACGACCCGGCGACGGGCGGCGGGCTCGGCCGGCGCCTCCTCATCCAGCGCGTCCCCGAACCCAAGACCGTCAAGAACCGGCTCCACCTCGACCTCCACCCGGACCCGGGCACCCGCGACGCCGAGGTCGCCCGCCTGGCGGCGCTCGGCGCGACGGTGCTGCGCCGGGTGGACGAACCGTCCGGGTCCTGGACGGTCATGGCCGACCCGGAGGGCAACGAGTTCTGCGTGCAGTGAGGACGGGGCTACCGGTCAGGGCCGGGCGTCAGGGCCTCCGCACCTCGAAGTGGAAGCAGCCGTACTCCACGGCGCGGACGTGCACGAGGACGACGGCCGGGTCGGCGAAGGCCGCCTCGAAGGCCTGGTCGAAGCCTTCGCCGGGGGCCTCGGGCAGCTCAAGGAGCCGCCCGCCCGCGATCCGGCCTTCCGCGTCGTACCGCCGGACGGTCCGCAGCGCCCCGGCCCGCTCGAAGGGGTACGCCTCCGAGGGCCCGGGGCCCCCGCACTCCTCGGCGTGCACGAAGACGGGCCCCTGCTCGTCGTACGCCCCCGGCTTCGCCCCGTTCTCGTCGGCCCAGCGCCGCAGCGGGGCGTACGACACGAGCGCGATCCGCTCCCCGACGACGGAGAGCCGCAGACAGCAGCGCAGGGGACTCCCGCCCTCGACGTCGACGAACGGCACACAGGGCAGCCCGGCGTCGTCGGTGACACGCAACCGGGCGAGGGCGGCGGGCGAGATGGCGCGTGCGAGGTAGATGCTCATGGGCCCAGCGTCACGCGGCACCACGAAGGCCGCTGGCGGAATTCGGACGGGGCGCTGGGGGCGGGGCGGGGCGGGGCGGGGCGGGCGGGGCGGGCGGGGCGGGCGGGGCGGGCGGGGCGGGCGGGGCGGGCGGGGTACTGGGGGCGAGGGGTTCTTACGAGCTTCTGGTGGGACCGCCCTCTTTCCGAGAGTCGCACCTTCCGCCACCGCGTCAAGGGCGCCTACGGCGTCGCTGCGCGATGGCCTGCGGCCACCCTTGACCCGGCGACGGAAGCCGCGCAAAAACTCTCGGAGGGCGGTCCGGGGGCCGGGGTCACGCCAGGGGTCCGGGCAGTGTCGGGGGTCGGAGGGCGCCTGGCAGGCCGGTGGGGTGGGGCTCGGTTAGTGGCTTGGCCGGGTGGGTCCCCTGGGGTTGGTCGGGGGTGCGCGGTCGTTGAATGGGGCAGCCGGGCTCGGCTAAGCGTCGAACGCCCGTCCCTCGGCCGGGATTCAAGCCCCGCTGATCACTCCCGGTGGGGGAAAGACCCACCGGTGAGGCGAGGCGATGCGAGACATTGCTACAGATCGATCGCAGACCAGGGGCGAAACACCCCGACTTTCCGACCCCAGCGGGGGGCTACTCGTAGTAACTGCGCGCCAGGCATGTCTCCACCCGCCGGGAGTGACCAGCGGGGCCTGAATCCCAACTGCCCACCGGCCGCGACCCGCCAAGCCAAGCCGGGCCGCCCCATTCAACGACCGCGCACCCCAAACCCACCCCAGCGGACCCACCCACCCCCGCCGCTAACCAAGCCCCACCCCACCGGCCTGCCACCCGCTTACGCGGCCTGAGCGATGCCCGGGCCCCCGCGTGGCCACGCCCCCGGCCGCCCTCCGAGAGGTCTTTCGCTCCTGGAGCCGCCGGGTCAAGGGTGGCCGCAGGCCATCGCGAAGCGACGCGACGAAGGAGCGCCCTTGACGCGGCGGCGGAAGGCGCGACTCTCGGAAAGAGGGCGGCCCCACCAGAAGCCCAAGGGAAACGCCCACCCCGAGCGCCTGGCCCGGACCCACCAGACACCCCCACCCCAGCACCCCTCCCCGGCCCTGCCGGAAACGCCAATCCCAGCACCCCTCCCCAGCCCCGCCGGAAGCGCCAATCCCCGGCGTCCCGACCGAAGTTCGCTCAGCGAACGCACCTGACCGGTTTCCGCTCTTGACGCGGAGTCAAACTCTCGCTGAACATTCAGCACGCGCAGCAGAACAACTGAACACCGCACATGCACTCGCACAGCTCCAGCGCCTCGTGGCACCCAAGCCCGAGGCGTCTCGCACGTTCCGTCCCATCCCCGTTCGGAATCCGGAGCCCCCACATGAACATCTCCGTGCCCAGACGCGTCACCGCGATCGCCGCTCTCGCGGCCCTCGCGCTCGCCGGTCTCACCGGTACCGCCGGCGCCGAGTCGCAGGCGGTCGCCGCCGCGCCCGACATCCCGCTGGCCAACGTCAAGCAGCACTTGACGGACTTCCAGTCGATCGCCACCGCCAACGGCGGCAACCGCGCCCACGGCCGTACCGGCTACAAGGCGTCCATCGACTTCGTGAAGGCCAAGCTCGACGCCGCCGGATACACCACCACCATCCAGCAGTTCACCTCCAGCGGCGCCACCGGCTACAACCTCATCGCCGACTGGCCGGGCGGCGACCCGAACCAGGTCCTGATGGCCGGTGCGCACCTCGACTCGGTCAGCTCCGGCGCCGGCATCAACGACAACGGCTCCGGCTCCGCCGCCGTCCTGGAGACGGCCCTCGCGGTCGCCCGCTCCGGGTACCAGCCCTCCAAGCACCTGCGCTTCGGCTGGTGGGGCGCGGAGGAGCTCGGTCTCGTCGGCTCGAAGTACTACGTCAGCCAGCTGCCGACCGCCGAGCGCGCGAAGGTCTCCGGCTACCTCAACTTCGACATGATCGGTTCGCCCAACCCGGGTTACTTCGTCTACGACGACGACCCGGCCATCGAGCAGACCTTCAAGAGCTACTTCGCGGGTCTCGGCGTCCCCACCGAGATCGAGACCGAGGGTGACGGCCGCTCGGACCACGCCTCGTTCAAGAACGTCGGCATACCCGTCGGCGGTCTCTTCACTGGCGCGAGCCGGGTCAAGACCAGTGCCCAGGTGTCGAAGTGGGGCGGTACGGCCACGGCCTTCGACCGCTGCTACCACTCGTCGTGCGACAACACGTCGAACATCAACGACACCGCCCTCGACCGCAACAGCGACGCGGTGGCGCACGCGATCTGGGCGCTGTCCGGCACCAGCACCCCGCCCACCGGCACGGTCTTCGAGAACGCGGCCGACGTCTCCGTCCCGGACAACGGCGCCGCGGTCACCTCGACGGTCAACGTCACCGGCGTCGCCGGCAACGCCCCGAGCAGTCTCGCCGTCGGCGTGAACATCGTCCACACCTACCGCGGTGACCTCGTCGTCGACCTCGTCGCCCCGGACGGCTCGGTCTACAGCCTGAGCAACCGGTCCGGCGGCAGCGCCGACAACATCGTCCAGACCTTCACCGTGAACGCCTCCTCCGAGGTCGCGAACGGTGCCTGGAAGCTCCGCGTCCAGGACAAGGCCTCGGCCGACACCGGCTACATCAGCAACTTCAAGCTGACCTTCCCGTAGGGCAGGACGCAAGAAGCTCCCGGGTGGGTCGGTGACCATCGCCCCCGACCCGCCCGGGGTCCCAACCTGACGGTTACTTACTGGCGTTGGCCGCGTTCACCAGCGCGTCCTGCGTCACCGCGCCGACGTAGACCTTGCCGTCGTCGGTGAGCAGCGCGTTCACCAGCTTCGTCTTGAAGACGGTGCCCGAGCCGAACTTCCCGGTGACCTTGTCGCCGAAGGAGTCCAGGAGACCCTGGATCTCCTTCGGCGCCTCGTCCGTCTTCGGGGCCGGGGCGCCGGAGTCGAGCTTCGCGATCGCCGTCCAGCCCTCGCCGATGACGTTCAGGCCGCCGTCCTTCCCGAGGTCGCCGAAGCCGCGGAGGCCGCCGAGCTCGCCGCCGAACTCCTTCTCGAAGTCCTTCCCGAAGTCCTCGGGCTTCTCCGATCCCGCGCCCTTCTCAGCGGCGCCCTCCGTGACCTTCGCGCCCTCGGGGACCTTGAAGTCGAAGTCCGAGGCGGCCGGCTTGCCGAAGTCGACCTTCGTGAAGCCCGCGTCGACGACCGGCTTGCCGCCCTCAACCGAGGCGAGGGTGAACTTGAGCGGGGTGCCGGTCGCCGCGTCCACGGCGATCTTGATCGACTCGACCGTCGAGCCGGACTGCTTCGGCTTGATCATCAGCTGGTACGCGTCCCGGCCGGCGACCTTGGCCGTGCCCGAGACGGTGATCGACGTGGTGTCACCGGCCGCCTTCAGGACCTCGTCGGCGAGCTCCTTGGGCGTGGTCGGAAGCTCCTGCGGCGTCGAGGGCTTCTCCCCCTTCTCCCCCGCGCCCTCGGGAGCCGTCTCGTGGAAGACCTCCTTGGACTTGCTGTCGTACGCCCAGACGTCGTCGCCGTTGTGGATCAGGCTGTACTCGTCGGAGCCGTCGAGCAGCGTCAGCTTCTGGCGGTCGGGGCCGTCGGCGGCCACGCGCAGGGTGTGCGTGCCGGAGACGAGCTCGGTGAGCTTCTCCGTGGGGTCCGCCGAGGAGGAGCCGCCGCCCCCGCCGGCCAGCGCGCCGAGGTCGGCCAGGCCGCCGAGGGGCAGGCCGAGGTCGGTGGAGATCCTGAACGTGCCGGACAGGGTCTGGGTGTCCGAGGCGGCGATCTTCTCGATGAGCTGCTGGGCCGTGATCTCCGGGAGGTCCGGGTCACCGGACGCCGCCAGTGCCGGGACGAGCCCGATGGTCGCCGCGGCCACTCCTGCCACCGCGACCGGGACGATGAACCGGCTCGCCTTACGGGTGTCTGCCATGGTCTCCGCTTCCTCCGTGCTGCGCCCTAGTGGTCGATGACTCCATCAGACCAAATCGGGGGCACGGAAGCGTCAGCCCCCGGGATCAACCTGGCGTACTGCTTCGGGATGACCTCACCCTGAGATTCCCTCACCCGCCCGGTTGATCCTCGGCGCCCGCCGGGCCCTCAGCCCGCGCGGTGGACCACCGCGTCGCACATCTCCTGGAGCGCCGCCTTCGCGTATCCGTCGGGCAGCGGCGCCAGCATGGCGCGCGCCTCCTCCGCGTACCGCACGGTGTCCCGCCGGGCCTGCTCCAGGGCCGGGTGGACACGGAGCCGCCGCAGGACCTCGGCGTGCCGGTCGTCGTCCGTCAGGTCGCTGTCGACGAGGGCGACGAGCTCGACGTCCTCGGGGCGGCCGTGGGCGGCCGCCGCGGCCCGCAGGCGGAGGACGGGCAGGGTCGGGATGCCCTCGCGGAGGTCGATGCCGGGGGTCTTGCCGGACTCGTGGGAGTCGGAGGCGATGTCGAGGACGTCGTCGGCGAGCTGGAAGGCGACGCCGAGCCGCTCCCCGTACTGGGTGAGGATGTCGACGACGCTCTCGTCGGCGCCGGACATCATCGCGCCGAAGCGGCAGGAGACGGCGACGAGCGAGCCGGTCTTGCCGCCGAGGACGTCGAGGTAGTGCTCGACGGGGTCGCGGCCGTCGGTCGGTCCCGCGGTCTCCAGGATCTGGCCGGTCACGAGCCGTTCGAACGCCTCGGACTGGATCCGTACGGCCTCCGGGCCGAGGTCCGCGAGCGTGTGCGAGGCGCGGGCGAAGAGGAAGTCACCCGTGAGGACGGCGATCGAGTTGCCCCAGCGGGTGTTCGCGCTCGGCACTCCGCGCCGGACGTCGGCCTCGTCCATGACGTCGTCGTGGTAGAGCGTGGCCAGGTGGGTGAGCTCGACGACCACGGCGGAGGGCACGACGCCCGGCGCGTAGGGGTCGCCGAACTGGGCGGCGAGCATCACGAGCAGGGGGCGGAACCGCTTGCCACCGGCCAGGACGAGGTGCTGCGCGGCCTCCGTGATGAAGGGGACATCGCTCTTGGTGGCGTCCAGGAGGCCTGCCTCCACGGCCGCCAACCCGGTCTGGACATCGGCCTCAAGAGCCTGGTCCCGCACGCTAAGACCGAACGGCCCGACGACGGTCACGAGGGGGTCTCCTGTCTGCTGACGCCTGCTGACGATCACATGGATTGTCGATGTGTCGCTCGATTCACTCAAGCCAGCGTATCCGGTCACCTTTCGATCACCGTGGGCGCCTTCCCGTCACCCCCGGTATGTTCGGGATCAGCTCATACGACCAGGAGTAGCCGCTTTGTCCCGAACAACGATCGATACGGATCCGAACGGCGAGCAGCCGCCCCCGGAGGACGACCACGCGTTCCTCGGCCATCCCCGGGGCCTGCTGACCCTCTCGGGCCTGGAGGTCTGGGAGCGGTTCTCGTTCCTCGGCATGCAGGCGATCCTCGTCCTCTACTTCGCCGCGAGCGTCTCCGACGGCGGCCTCGGCATGGCCTCCGGCACCGCCGCCTCGGTCTCCGCCGCCTACGGCACGCTCGTCTACCTCGTCTCGGTGGCCGGCGGCTGGCTCGCCGACCGCATCCTCGGCTCGTACCGCGCCGTCCTCTGGGGCGGCATCCTCATCGCCTGCGGCCACTACGCGATGGCCGTGCCGACCGCCGCCATGACCTGGGTGGGCCTCGGCCTGATCAGCGCCGGCACCGGCCTCCTGAAGCCGAACGTGGCCACGATGGTCGGCAAGCTGTACCGCACGGACGACGACCGCCGCGACGCCGGTTTCGCGCTCTACTACATGGCGATCAACATCGGCGCCTTCGCCGGCCCGCTGATCACCGGCTGGCTCGCCGACCACAAGGGCTACCACTGGGGCTTCTCGGCCGCCGCGCTCGGCATGACCTTCGGCCTGATCCAGTACGTGGCGGGCCGCCGTCACCTGGCCGGGCGCAAGCACGCCGCCGAGTTCGCGCTCGCCCCGGACGCCATGCGCCGGGCCGTCCGGACGATGGCCGTCGGGGCTGTCGTGACGGCCCTCGTCGCCGTGGCGCTCGCCCTCACGGGCTGGCTGACCATGGACCGGTTCGTGGACCTGCTGACCCTGATCTCGGTCATCGCGCCCGTCGTCTACTTCTGGGTGATGTTCAAGAGCCCCCGGGTCACGGCCGAGGAGCGCGGTCGCCTCAAGCCGTACATCGTGCTGTTCCTGGCCTCGGTGGCGTTCAACTTCATCCTCTTCCAGGCGTACTCGACGATGATCCTGCTCGCCTCCACCAACGCGCGCACGACCATCCTCGGCTTCGACTTCCCCGCCGGCTGGTACGCCTCCGCCCTCGGCGCCTTCGAGGTCCTCCTCGCCCCCGTCGTGGCCGCCGTCTGGGCCCGGATGGGCCACAGGCAGCCGCACGCCTCCAACAAGATCGCCTTCGGCGTGATCCTCGGCGGCCTCTCCTTCCTCCTGATGGTCCTGCCGACCTCCGGGCACGCCGACGACACGTACCAGATGGCCGCCTGGTGGATCGTCGGCTCGTACCTGCTGCTCGGCCTCGGCGACGTCCTCCTGGAGACCTCCGGGATGTCCGCCACGAGCAAGCTCGCCCCGAAGGCCTTCTCCAGCCAGACGATGTCCCTGTGGTTCCTGTCGCTCGCGCTCGCCAACGGCATCCAGGCCCAGACCGTGAAGCTCTACGACGACGTCTCCAAGCCCGTGTACTTCGGCGTGAACGGCGCCGTCGCCGTCGCGGTCGGCCTCGTCGTGATCGCCCTGGCGCCCTGGCTGCGCCGCACCATGCACCCCGTCCACTGAGGCCACCCCGAGGGGACCTGATGCCGAAGCCGAAGATCCGTACCGACTTCCCGTACGAGACCCGCCACGAGGACATCCGCATCCCCCTCCCGGACGGCACGCGGCTGTACGCCCGGATCTGGCGCCCGGTCACCGCCGAGCCCGTACCGGCCCTCCTGGAGTACCTGCCGTACCGCCTCAGCGACTGGACCGCGCCCCGCGACTGGCAGCGCCATCCCTGGTACGCGGGCCACGGCTACGCCTCCGTACGGGTCGACGTCCGTGGCCACGGCAACAGCGAGGGCCTCCCCGGCGACGAGTACGACGCCGTCGAGCTCGCCGACGGCGTGGCCGTCGTGAACTGGCTCGCCGAGCAGCCCTGGTGCACGGGCAAGGTCGGCATGTTCGGCATCTCCTGGGGCGGCTTCAACTCGCTCCAGATCGCCGCCCTCGCCCCCGAACCCCTCAAGGCGATCGTCACCGTCTGCTCCACCGACGACCGGTACGACAACGACGTCCACTACATGGGCGGCTCGGTCCTCGGCGTCGACATGCACGCCTGGGCGGCCACCATGCTGGCCTTCGTCTGCCGGCCGCCCGACCCGCGGTACGCGGGCGAGGAGTGGCGCGAGCGGTGGCTGAAGCGCCTGGAGGCCGTGGACCCGCTCATCCACACCTGGCTCGCCCACCAGACCCGCGACGCGTACTGGCGGCACGGCAGCGTCTGCGAGGACTACTCCGCCATCGGGGCCGCCGTCCTCGCCGTGGGCGGCTGGCACGACCCGTACCGGGACACCGTCCTGCGGCTCGCCCAGCACCTCCCCCAGGACCGGGTGCGCGGCATCATCGGCCCCTGGTCCCACCAGTACCCGGACCGCGGCCTGCCGCCGGGACCCGCCATCGGCTTCCTCCAGGAGACCCTGCGCTGGTGGGACCACCACCTCAAGGGCGTCGAGAACGACGTGATGGCCGAGCCGCTGCTGCGCACCTGGATCAGCGAGTCGCACCCGCCGGCCACCGTGTACGAGGAGCTGCCGGGCCGCTGGGTCACCGACCCCGCCTGGCCCTCCCCGAACGTCACCCCCGTCACGTACGGCTTCCAGGGCGCCCCCCTCGTGGTCGACTCCCCGCAGCAGACCGGCATCGACGCCGGCCGGTTCTTCCCCTTCGGCAACGACGCCGACCTGCCGCCGGACCAGCGCGACGAGGACGCCCACTCGGCCTGCTTCGACTTCGCCGTCCCCGAGGACGGCGGCCCCATCGAGATCCTCGGCCGTCCGTCCGTCAGCCTCGCCCTGCGCGCGGACGCCCCCACCGGCCAGGCCGTCGCCCGACTCTGCGACATCGCCCCCGACGGCTCCTCCACGCTCGTCACACGCGGCGCGCTGAACTTCTCCGCCCGCTACGGCCGCGACCGGGCCGTGGAGGCGCAGGTCGGCGAGTGGGAGAGCTTCGTCTTCGAGCTGAACGGCATCGGGCACACCTTCCCGCCCGGCCACCGGGTGCGGCTCGCGGTCTCCTCCGCGTACTGGCCGTGGATCTGGCCGCAGCCGGACGCGAAGGGCTTCACGCTCGACCCGGCGGGCTCCTCCCTCACGCTGCCGGTACGCCGCCACACGGACGACGCCGTCGAGTGGGAGGAGCCGGAGCAGTCCGAGCCGCTGGGCGTCGCCTACCCGCGCACCCTGGAGGAGCCGCGCCCGGAGCGGGTCGTGGTGCGGGACGTGGCGAAGGGCGAATGGAAGCTGGAGGTCGACCCGAAGTACGGGGGTACGCGGGTGTACCCGGACGGCCTGGAGTTCACCGAGGACGCGGTGGAGACGTACACGATCGACGAGGGCGACCCGCTGTCCGCGCGGACCCGCTCGGAGTGGTCGATCCGGCTGCACCGGCCCGAGCTGGCCTGGGACGTCACGGTCGACACGCGCTCGGAGATCTCCTGCGACGCGGACGCCTTCCACACCGCGAACGAGGTGGTGTGCAAGGAGGGCGGCGAGGTCGTCTTCCACCGCACGTGGGAGAAGAGCATCCCGCGCACGGCGGGCTGAGGAACGCGCGAAGGCGCCCGTACCCGGCTGGGGGTACGGGCGCCTTCGCCGCGCCTTACGGGCTCGCCTACGGGCTCGCCTACGGGCTCGCTTACGCGTTCGCGCCGGCCTTGCGGCGGCGGGCGAAGACGAGCGCGCCGGCGCCGAGGGCGACGGCCCCGGCGGCGGCGAGGCCGAGCGGCAGGGTGTCGTTCGCACCGGTGGCGGCGAGGGTGCCGTTCACGGGGGTGCGGGACGAGCCGCCCTGCTGGGTGGTGTTCGTGTTCCCGCCGGTGGTGACGGTCGGCGCCGGGGTGGGCGTCGCGGTCGTCTCCGTCGGCGCCGGGGTGGTCGTCTCCGTCGGCTCCGGCTTCGGCTTGTCGGTCTTGGCCGCGAGGATGTCGAACTCGGTCCGCGCGAACTGCTCGCCGCCGCCGCAGTCACCGTCGTTCTTCTCGTACGCGCCGAAGCTGAAGGCCGCGCCCTTGCCCGCGGGGGCGTCGGCGGCGACCGTGAGGCGGAGCTTCACGTCGTAGTGGCCGCCCTTGACAAGCTTGCCGACCTCGATGGAGTCGTCGAACTCCTCGGTGAACGGGGTCCACTCCAGGTTGTCGGCGGAGGACCACTCGACGGGGATGATCCGCTTGGCGAAGTGCGTCTCGTCGTCGATGAGCTCACCGGGCGCGGGGAGACGCATTGCGTCGACGTAGGCATGGACGCCCTCCAGGGTCTCCTCGGTGGGGTTGCTCACACGCAGCGAGAAGATCGCGGGCTCGCCGGCGGTGACCGTCTTCGGGCCATTGAGCGCGACCTTGAGGGAGGAGTCCTTCTCCAGCACCTCCTCCTCGCAGATCTCGCCGCCCTCGAACTCCTCCAGGGCGTCCTCGGCGTCGGCGAGATCCTGCTCGGCCACCACGATGTCGGCGTCGATGAGGCTGACCTTCCGCGCGAGGGCGACCCGCGCGTCGTCCACGGCGGTGTTCGCGTTCTTCAGGCGGAGGTCGGCGGCGGTTTTGGTGGCGACGGCGGCCTCGGCGGCGGTCTTCGCGGTGGTGACGGCCTGCTCGGCCGTCGCGATCTCCTCCGGCGTGGCGGTGCTGCCGGTCTCCTTCAGCTTCGCCAGGGCCTCCTCGGCGGTGACGAGCGCCGCGTCGGCGGTGGCCTTCGCGGTCTTCGCGGCCTCGACGGCGGCCTTGGCCGCGGTCTGCTCGGTCTTCAGGGCCTCGTCGATCTTGTTGTCCCTGACGTCCTGAACGGCCGCCTTGCGCTTGGCCTTGAGGTCCTCGAGCTTGGCCTCCGCGGCCTCGACGGCGGCGAGGAGCTTCTCGTACTCGGCGAAGTCATCGTCGTCCGAGTCCTCGTGCGAGGCGGGCTTCTGGGTCGACGCGGGCGACGGCTTGGTGTCGGCGAACGCGGGCGCGGCGGAGAGGAACACGACCGGGGTGGTCACAGCGGCGGCCACGGCGGTCGCGAGGATGCGACGAATCTTCACAGTGCGGGACCTTTTTCCTGGTCAGGGAGGGGTGAAAGAAAAGCGGGGCGCGCGCCTGCGGCAACTACACGCGGCGCGATACCACCGTGATCGTAGGGCTCGGAACGCCCCTGCGGGAGACCGCTTTTCGCGGCCCGGGGCGGGGTGCATCACGCACCGAGCACACAAACCGCGCGAAGACGGACAGTTGCCCACGGAGGCCGCACTTTCTGTGTGATCCATGTCATCAGCGCCCGGCGGCGGGCCCCGTAACGTGTCCCCCACACACGTGGAAAGCGAGGCACGCACAGATGTCCGAGCACAGCCCGCTCGACCTGGCCGAGGGCGATCCCTTCGGCCCGCACAACCTCCCGTACGGCGTCTTCTCGACCGCCGACGAGCCCGGGCGGCGCCGGCTCGGCGTCCGGATCGGCGGACACGTGCTGGACGCGGGCGCCGCTGCGCACGCGCTCGGCTCGCCCTACGCGGCGCTGCTCGCCCAGCCGAGCCTGAACTCGCTGCTCGCGGCCGGGCGGACCGCCTGGCGCGACGTGCGCCGGGCGCTCACGGCCTGGGTGACGGTGCCGGCGCACCGGGCGGACATCGAGCCGCTGCTGTACCCGCTGGACGGGGTGACGCTGCACCTGCCGTACGAGGTCGCGGACTACGTCGACTTCTACGCGAGCGAGCACCACGCGACGAACGTGGGCCGGATCTTCCGCCCGGACGGCGACGCCCTCACCCCCAACTGGAAGCACCTGCCGATCGGTTACCACGGTCGCGCGGGCACGGTCGTGGTCTCCGGCACCGATGTCGTACGCCCCTCCGGGCAGCGCAAGGCGCCGACGGACGCGGCCCCGGTCTTCGGTCCCTCCGTGAAGCTGGACATCGAGGCGGAGGTCGGCTTCCTCGTCGGCACCCCGTCGGAGCTGGGCCGGCCGGTCGCGCTCGGCGACTTCCAGGAGCACGTCTTCGGTCTGTCGCTGCTCAACGACTGGTCGGCGCGGGACATCCAGGCGTGGGAGTACGTGCCGCTCGGCCCGTTCCTCGGCAAGTCGTTCCAGACGTCGGTCGCGGCGTGGGTGACGCCTCTGGAGGCGCTGGACGCCGCCCGGACGGCCCCGCCCGCGCGGGACTTCCCGCTGCTTCCGTACCTGGACGACGCGGCCGCGGAGGAGCCGGGCGGCTTCGACGTGCGGATCACGGTGGAGATCAACGGCGAGGCCGTGGCCGAGCCGCCGTTCTCCACCATGTACTGGACGGCGGCCCAGCAGCTCGCCCACATGACGGTGAACGGCGCCTCGCTGCGCACGGGTGACCTGTACGGCTCCGGGACGGTCTCCGGGCCCGAGGCGGGCCAGCGCGGCTCGCTGCTCGAACTCACCTGGAACGGCCGGGACGCGCTCGAACTGGCCGGTGGCAAGCGGACGTTCCTGGAGGACGGCGACGAGGTCGTGCTCACGGCCTGGGCACCGGGCCCGGACGGCACGCGGGTGGGTCTCGGCGAGGTCCGGGGCCGGATCGCTCCTTCCGTCTGAGCCGTACGACGGCCGTCAGCGCACCCGCCACAGCGCGGGGACGTTCGGCGGCTCCCAGCCGGCCTGGGCCGTGTGTGCTTGGAGGCACGCGTAGCCCGGGCCGCCGTACGTGACGGCGTCCCCGGCCCGGTAGGCGGTCCCGGCGGCCCAGGTCCCGCCGGGGGCTCCCGTGGACGTCGGCGTCGGGCTCGGGCCGGGGCCCTGCGGCACGTTCAGGACGAAGTCGAAGGCGGCCTCCCGGGCTCCGCCCGCGTCCCGGACGGTCATGAGCAGCCGCGGGTCGAAGATGCTGTCGGTGTTGTTGCGGGGTTCGTTCGGGAAGTACAGCTGCGTGGTGAGCACGGGCCGGCCGGGGGCCTGGAGCTTGACGTGGAGGTGCCGGGTGCGGCCCGGGTAGAGGCCGGGCACGATCGTAGTGAGCGCGAAGGCGCCCCGCGAGTCGGTGAACTGGTGGCCGCGGAAGCGGAATCCGGTGTTGTCGTAGGTGCCGTTGGTGTCGGCCTGCCAGAAGTCGAGCAGGACGCCCGCTATCGGCCGGCAGGCGAGTCCGAAGACGTAGCCGCTGACGGTGAGCCGGATACCGGGGGTGCCGGGCTCCGCCAGGCTGGTGCGCAGCGGTGAGTGCGGCTTGAAGTACGGGCCCTCGGTCTGCGGCAGGGTCGGGTCGTCGCCGTCGTCGCACTCCGGGGTGAGCGCGGGTGCCGCCTCGCCGGCGGTGAGGGTACGGGCGAGCGCCGGGACGCCCATGAGCACCGCGGGTGCCGCCATGCCGGCGGCGAGCGCGGCGCGCAGCACCGCCTTGCGGGTGACGTGCCCGGTACTGGTTTCGTGGTCCATGCCTGCTCCTCCTGCGGGGGCGGGGGTGGCGGGGATGGCAACGAACCTAGGGGCGCGGGCCGTTGACTTCGAGGGACGGAACGCGGCGGTCGTGGTGTTTTCGGAAGTCCCCCGGGCTGCGGCCGGTCTCGCGGCGGAAGAAGCGGCAGAAGTACGCGGGATCGTCGAAGCCGATCCGGGCCGAGATCTGGCGGATCGTCAATTCGGTGCCGACGAGAAGTCGTTGTGCCTCGCGTGTGCGGGCCTCGCGGAGCAGGGCGCCGGGGGTGCGGCCGGTGGCGGCCCGTACGGCCTCGGTGAGGTAGCCGGGGGTGACCCCGATCCGCTCGGCGCACTCCCGTACGGACCGGTGGTCCGCCGCGGCAGGGGTGATCAGGCGGGCGAACTCGGCGGCGACGGCACCGAATCGGCCGGCCGGCGCCCCGGCCGTACGCGCCGCCTCGGGCCCCGGGAGTCGCGCCGTCCGGACGAGGAGGACGCGCAGCAGGGACCGCAGGACCGTCGCGAAGCCGGTGGCGCCGTGCCCGTACTCCTCGGCGAGTTCGGCCATCAGCCCGGTGGTGCGGGCGTGGGCGGGCCCGTCGAGGGTGAACCAGGGGCGCTCGCCGAGGCGGCGCAGCAGGTCCCGGTCGCCGGGGTGGTCGAGGAGGAAGTCCTCGGTGAAGAGGACGACGGTGCCGTCCAGGCCGCGCGCGTCCTCCCAGTGGTGGACCTGCCCGGGCACGATCACGGCCAGGTGGGGCGGGTGGAGCTGCCAGCGGGCCAGGTCGACGACGTGGGCGCCGGTCCCTGCCGTCACATGGACGATCTCGTAGAAGGTGTGGCGGTGCGGGAAGGCGGCCCTCGACAGGGGCCCGACGGCGTCGAAGCTTCCGGCGGCGAAGGGCACGTCGTCGGGCAGGCGCAGCTCCAGGCGGTGGACGGGCGGGTCGCCCGCCCGGGGGGCGGCGCAGGGAGTCCCTGGTAAGACGGTCGAGCCGCGCATCGTGACGCTTCCTCCCGGGTGAGTGGTACAGACCATTCGGGGTGGTTTCCACGATGACACGGGCACCTCCAATGGGTCACCCCCGCGTGCGACACCCCTGCCGGGAAGCCGATGCTGCTGGAGGCAGTGGGAACAGGGGGGAGCCCGCGCCCGTCAGGCGCCCCGCACGGCGCGCCCCCACCCGAGGAGCACACCTACATGTCCGCTCTACCCCGTCGCCTCATGGCCGCGCTCGCCCTGGCCGCCGTCGGATCGCTGACCCTGGGAGCGGCACCGGCCGTCTCCGCCGCCCCGGCCGATCCGGCCGTGTCCGCCGGGAAGCCGGTCCCCGACTTCCCCCATCCGGACCTGAAGAAGGCCTACGACGCCACGGTGCGGTACAAGTCGGAGCAGAAGGCCATCGACGACGGCTTCCAGCGCACCGACATGTGCATGGTGGACGAGAGCCCGGAGAAGCTCGGCGGCATGGGCTACCACTACGTCAACCCGGCGAACATCGGCTCGACCGACCCGACGAAGCCCGCCGCGGTGCTGTACGAGAAGAACCACGAGACCGGCAAGCGCGAACTCGTCGCGGTCGAGTGGGTCGTCCCCAACACGGGGCAGCCCCGGCCGCGTCTCTTCGGCCACGGCTTCGACGGACCGGCCGTGATCCCTCCGGTCGGTGACGTCTACACCCTGCACGCGTGGCTCTACAAGAAGAACCCGGCGGGCCTCCTCACGCCGTACAACCCGCGGGTGCACTGTGTCTGTCCGGAGGACGCGCCGATGTCGTCGTAGGCACGCGCACGAGAGGGCCCGGTCCCGCCGTGGTGGCGGGGCCGGGCCCTCGGCGTCGTGCGGGAACCGCTACCGGACGAAGACGCTCGCCTGGTTCGCCAGGTCCAGGAAGTACTGCGGCGCGAGGCCGAGCACCAGCGTGACCACGACGCCCGCCGTGATGGCGAGCGTCGTCAGGGCCGAGGGCACGGCGACCGTGGGGCCGTCCGCCTTCGGCTCGCTGAAGAACATCAGCACGATCACCCGGATGTAGAAGAACGCGGCGATCGCCGAGGAGAGCACGCCGACCACGACGAGCGCGCCCGCGCCGCCGTCCGCCGCCGCCTTGAACACCGCGAACTTGCCGGAGAAGCCGGAGGTCAGCGGAATGCCGGCGAAGGCGAGCAGGAAGACCGCGAAGACCGCCGCGACGAGCGGCGAACGGCGCCCGAGCCCGGCCCACTTGGAGAGGTGGGTGGCCTCGCCGCCCGCGTCCCGGACCAGGGTGACGACGGCGAACGCGCCGATCGTCACGAAGGAGTACGCCCCCAGGTAGAAGAGGACGGACGAGATCCCGCTCGGCGTGGCCGCGATGACACCCGCGAGCAGGAAGCCCGCGTGCGCGATCGACGAGTACGCCAGGAGCCGCTTGATGTCGGTCTGGGTGATGGCGACGATCGCGCCGCCCAGCATGGTGACGATCGCGACGCCCCACATGACCGGCCGCCAGTCCCAGGTGAGGCCCGGCAGCACCACGTACAGCAGGCGGAGCAGCGCGCCGAACGCGGCGACCTTGGTCGCGGCGGCCATGAAGCCGGTGACCGGGGTCGGGGCGCCCTGGTAGACGTCCGGGGTCCACATGTGGAACGGCACGGCGCCGACCTTGAAGAGGAGCCCCGTGAGGACCATGGCGAAGCCGATGAGCAGCAGGACGTCGTTGCCCATGGTGTCGGCGAGCGCCGGGTCGACGGAGACGACGGCGCCGTCGACGACCCGGGCGATCGTCGCGTACGAGACGGAGCCCGCGTAGCCGTAGAGCAGGGCGATCCCGAAGAGCAGGAACGCCGAGGAGAAGGCGCCGAGGAGGAAGTACTTGACGGCCGCCTCCTGCGACATCAGCCGCTTGCGGCGGGCGACGGCGCAGAGCAGGTACAGCGGGAGGGAGAAGACCTCCAGGGCGACGAAGAGCGTCAGGAGGTCGTTGGCCGCCGGGAAGACGAGCATGCCGGCGATCGCGAAGAGCGCGAGCGGGAAGACCTCGGTGGTGGTGAAGCCGGCCTTGACGGCCGCCTTCTCCTGCTCGCTGCCGGGAACAGCGGCGGCCTCGGCGGCGAAGGAGTCGACCTTGTGGCCGTGGTCGGCCGGGTCGAGCCTGCGCTCGGCGAAGGTGAAGATCGCGACGATCGAGGCGAGGAGAATGGTGCCCTGGAGGAACAGGGCGGGCCCGTCGACGGCGATGGCGCCCATGGCCGCGATCTGGGCCTTGGTGGTGCCGTAACCGCCGGCCGCCAGGGCGACGACGGCGGCGAAGGACGCGGCGAGGGCGAGGACCGAGAGGAAGACCTGGGCGACGTACCGGCCCTTGCGGGGCACGAAGGCCTCGACGAGGACGCTGACGATCGCGGCGCCGATCACGATGAGTACGGGCGAGAGCTGCGCGTACTCGATGTGGGGGGCCGGGATCTTGCTCAGCGGCTCGACCGCCGCCGTCGTCCACAGGCTGTGGACAGCCGTTGCACTCACTGGGCGGCCTCCTCATCGTGGACGAACGCAGCCGGCACGGTGGGCTGGGGGTCCTTCTGCTGGACGTCGGACATGGTGTGCTGCACCGCCGGGTTGACGACGTCCGTCAGCGGCTTCGGGAAGACCCCGAGGAAGATCAGGACGGCGATCAGCGGGACGACCACCGCCAGTTCGCGCACCCGCAGGTCCGGCAGCGTGCGCACCTCCTCCTTCACCGGCCCGGTCATCGTCCGCTGGTACAGGACGAGGACGTAGAGAGCGGCGAGGACGATGCCGGTGGTGGCGATGATGCCGGCCACCGGGTAGCGCGCGTAGGTGCCGACCAGGACGAGGAACTCGCTGACGAACGGCGCGAGTCCGGGCAGCGACAGGGTCGCGAGACCGCCGATCAGGAAGGTGCCGGCGAGCACCGGGGCGACCTTCTGCACTCCGCCGTAGTCGGCGATGAGCCGCGAGCCGCGCCGGGAGATCAGGAAGCCGGCGACGAGCATCAGCGCGGCCGTCGAGATGCCGTGGTTGACCATGTAGAGCGTGGCACCGGACTGCGCCTGGCTGGTCATCGCGAAGATGCCCAGGACGATGAAGCCGAAGTGCGAGATCGACGCGTAGGCGACCAGCCGCTTGATGTCCCGCTGGCCGACCGCGACCAGCGCCCCGTACACGATGCTGATGAGCGCGAGGACGATGATCGCCGGAGTGGCCCACTTCGAGGCCTCGGGGAAGAGCCCGAGGCAGAAGCGGAGCATCGCGAAGGTGCCGACCTTGTCGACGACGGCGGTGATGAGGACGGCGACCGGGGCGGTCGCCTCCCCCATCGCGTTCGGCAGCCAGGTGTGCAGCGGCCAGAGCGGCGCCTTCACCGCGAAGGCGAAGAAGAAGCCGAGGAAGAGCAGCCGCTCGGTGTTGGTCGCCATGTCGAGGGACCCGTTGGCGCGCGCCTCGGCGATCTCGGTGAGCGAGAAGTTCCCCGCGACCACGTAGAGCCCGATGACCGCAGCCAGCATGATGAGGCCGCCGACCAGGTTGTAGAGCAGGAACTTGACCGCCGCGTACGAGCGCTGGGCCGCCGCGTTCTCGTCGGAGCCCGAGTGCGCCCGGTCGCCGAAGCCGCCGATGAGGAAGTACATCGGGATGAGCATGGCTTCGAAGAGGACGTAGAAGAGGAAGACGTCGGTGGCCTCGAAGGAGAGGATCACCATCGCCTCGACCATGAGGATCAGGGCGAAGAAGCCCTGGGTCGGGCGCCAGCGCGGGGACTTCGTCTCCAGGGGGTCGGCGTCGTGCCAGCCCGCCAGGATGATGAAGGGGATCAGCAGGGCGGTGAGCGCGATGAGCGCCACCCCGATGCCGTCGACGCCGAGTTCGTACCGGACCCCGAAGTCCTTGATCCAGGAGTGGGACTCGGTCAGCTGGTACCGCTCGCCGCCGGGCTCGAACCGTACGAAGACGACGGCGGCGAGCACGAGCGTGGCGAGCGAGACGAGCAGCGCCAGCCACTTGGCGGCGGTGCGACGGGCGGCGGGGACGGCGGCGGTGAGGATCGCACCGAGCGCCGGCACCGCTGCCGTCAGCGTAAGGAGCGGGAAGGACATGGGAGTTACACCGCCCTCATCAGCAGGGTCGCGGCGATCAGCACCGCAGTACCTCCGAACATGGAGACCGCGTACGTGCGGGCGTAGCCGTTCTGGAGCTTGCGCAGCCGGCCGGAGAGCCCGCCGACGGTGGCCGCGGTGCCGTTGACGACGCCGTCGACCAGGGAGTGGTCGACGTAGACGAGCGAGCGGGTGAGGTGCGTGCCCCCGGTGACGAAGACGGCGTGGTTGAAGTCGTCCTGGAGCAGGTCGCGGCGGGCGGCCCGGGTGAGGAGCGAGCCGCGCGGGGCGACCACCGGGACGGGCCTGCGCCCGTACTGGAGGTAGGCGAGGCCGACGCCGATCACCATGACGGCGACGGTGGCGGTGGTGACGGCGGCGGCGCTGATCGGCGGGTGGCCGTGGGCGTAGCCGGTGACGGGCTCCAGCCAGCTCACGAACCGGTCGCCGATGCTGAAGAACCCACCCGCGAAGACCGACCCGAAGGCCAGCAGGATCATCGGGATCGTCATGGACCTGGGCGACTCGTGCGGGTGCGGCTCGTGGCCTTCGGCATCCGCCTGCCAGCGCTTCTCGCCGAAGAAGGTCATCAGCATCACGCGGGTCATGTAGTACGCGGTGATGGCCGCGCCGAGCAGGGTGACCGCGCCGAGGATCCAGCCCTCGGTGCCGCCCTTCGCGAAGGCCGCCTCGATGATCTTGTCCTTGGAGAAGAAGCCGGACAGGCCGGGGAAGCCGATGATCGCGAGGTAGCCGAGGCCGAAGGTGACGAAGGTGACCGGCATGTACTTCCGCAGGCCGCCGTACTTCCGCATGTCGACCTCGTCGTTCATGCCGTGCATGACCGAACCGGCACCGAGGAAGAGCCCGGCCTTGAAGAAGCCGTGGGTCACCAGGTGCATGATCGCGAAGACGTAGCCGATGGGGCCGAGGCCGGCCGCCAGGATCATGTAGCCGATCTGCGACATCGTCGAACCGGCGAGGGCCTTCTTGATGTCGTCCTTGGCGCAACCGACGATCGCACCGAAGAGGAGCGTGACCGCGCCGACGACGGTGACGACGAGCTGCGCGTCCGGCGCCGCGTTGAAGATGTCGGCGGAGCGGACGATCAGGTAGACGCCGGCGGTCACCATCGTGGCCGCGTGGATGAGGGCCGAGACCGGGGTCGGGCCCTCCATCGCGTCCCCGAGCCAGGACTGCAGCGGCACCTGGGCCGACTTGCCGCAGGCCGCGAGGAGCAGCATCAGACCGATCGCGGTCGCCGTGCCCTCGGAGACCTGGTCGGTCGCCGCCAGGACCGGCCCGAAGGCGAAGGTCCCGAAGGTGGTGAACATGATCATGATGGCGATCGACAGGCCCATGTCGCCGACCCGGTTGACCAGGAAGGCCTTCTTCGCGGCGGTCGCCGCGGTGGGCTTGTGCTGCCAGAAGCCGATCAGGAGGTACGAGGCGAGGCCGACGCCCTCCCAGCCGAAGTACAGCAGCAGGTAGTTGTCGGCGAGGACGAGCAGGAGCATCGCCGCGACGAACAGGTTGAGGTAGCCGAAGAAGCGGCGGCGGCGCTCGTCGTGCTCCATGTAGCCGATGGAGTACACGTGGATGAGCGTGCCGACCCCGCTGATCAGCAGGACGAAGGTCATCGACAGCTGGTCGAGCTGGAAGGCGATGTCCGCCTGGAAGCCCTCGACCGGGATCCAGGTGAACAGCCGCTGGTGCATCGCCCGGTCGTCGGCGCTCTTGCCCAGCATGTCGGCGAAGAGCGCCAGGCCGATGACGAAGGAGACGGCCGCGAGCAGGGTGCCGAGCCAGTGCCCGGTCTTGTCGAGCCGCCGTCCGCCGCACAGCAGGACGGCCGCGCCGAGCAGAGGTGCCCCGACGAGCAGCGCAATGAGATTTTCCACGGGTCAGCCCCTCACAGCTTCATCAGGCTGGCGTCGTCGACCGAGGCCGAGTGGCGGGCACGGAAGACGGACACGATGATCGCGAGCCCGACGACGACCTCCGCGGCGGCGACGACCATCGTGAAGAACGCGATGATCTGGCCGTCGAGGTTGCCGTGCATGCGGGAGAAGGCGACGAACGCGAGGTTGCAGGCGTTGAGCATCAGCTCGACGCACATGAAGACCACGATCGCGTTGCGCCGGATCAGGACCCCGGCCGCACCGATGGTGAACAGCAGGGCCGCGAGATACAGGTAGTTGACGGGGTTCACCGGGTGGCCTCCTCTTCGTCCCGGTCCCGGCCGAGCCGCTCCTCGGAGCGCTGCTCCAGGGCCTTGAGGTCGGCCAGCGCCTCGCTGGACACGTCCCGGATCTGGCCCCGCTTGCGCAGGGTCTGCATGACGGTGAGCTCCGACGGGGAGCCGTCGGGGAGCAGACCGGCGACGTCCACGGCGTTGTGCCGGGCGTAGACGCCGGGCGCGGGCAGCGGCGGCACGTGCGTGCCCTCGCGTACGCGCTGCTCGGAGAGTTCGCGCTGGGTGGCGGCGCGCTGGGTGCGCTCGCGGTGGGTGAGCACCATCGCGCCGACGGCCGCCGTGATGAGGAGCGCGCCGGTCATCTCGAAGGCGAAGACGTACTTGGTGAAGATGAGGGCGGCGAGGCCCTCGACGTTCCCGCCGTACGCGGAGTTGGCCGCGCCGAGGCCGTTGAACTCGGTGAGCGAGGCCTGGCCGATGCCGGCGATCAGCAGGAGGCCGAAGCCGAGGCCGCAGGCCGCGGCCCACCAGCGCTGCCCCTTGATGGTCTCCTTCAGGGAGTCCGCGGCCGTGACGCCGACCAGCATGACGATGAAGAGGAAGAGCATCATGATCGCGCCGGTGTAGACGACGATCTGGACGATGCCGAGGAAGTACGCGCCGTTGGCGAGGTAGAAGACCGCCAGAATGATCATCGTGCCGGCCAGCGACAGCGCGCTGTGCATGGCCTTCCTCATCAGGATCGTGGCGAGGCCGCCGACGACGGCGACGGTGCCGAGGACCCAGAACTGGAAGGCCTCACCGGACGACGTGGCGTAGGCCGCGAGGTTCGCGCTCATGCGTCCGCCCCCTCCGGCTCGCCCTTCTCGCCCTTGGAGACGGCGACCTGCTGGACGGTCCCGGGCGCGACCTCGGTCACGAGGCCCCGGTAGTAGTCCTGTTCGGTCATCCCCGGGAAGATCGCGTGCGGGGTGTCGACCATGGTGTCCTCAAGACCCGCGAGGAGCTGCTCCTTGGTGTAGATCAGGTTCTCGCGGGAGGAGTCGGCCAGTTCGAACTCGTTGGTCATCGTCAGCGCGCGCGTGGGGCAGGCCTCGATGCACAGCCCGCACAGAATGCAGCGGGCGTAGTTGATCTGGTAGACGCGGCCGTACCGCTCGCCGGGCGAGTAGCGCTCCTCGTCGGTGTTGTCCGCGCCCTCGACGTAGATGGCGTCGGCGGGACAGGCCCAGGCGCACAGTTCGCAGCCGACGCACTTCTCCAGGCCGTCGGGGTGACGGTTGAGCTGGTGCCGGCCGTGGAAGCGGGGCGCCGTCGTCTTCGGCTGCTCCGGGTACTGCTCGGTCAGCCGCTTCTTGAACATGGCCTTGAAGGTCACGCCGAAGCCGGCCACCGGATTCTCGAAGTCAGACACCGTCCGTCTCCTTTCGCTCACTCGCAGTAGCAGTATCGGAGGCGCCACTGACAACGAGGTCCCCGTCGTGGCGTGGCCTGCGCCGGGGCACGGGCGGCAGGGACTGTCCGGGCTTGGGCGGTACGGGGAAGCCGCCGGCCATGGGGTCGAAGGGCCGCGCGTCCTCGGGGGCCTTCGCCTCGGCCTTCGCCTTCCTGTCGCGGAACGTGTCGAAGACGATGGAGAGCAGCAGCAGTCCGAGGACGGCACCGGCCACGTACAGGACGATGTTGCCGAACGCGATGTTCTCGTTCCGCAGGGCCCGGACGGTGGCGACGAGCATCAGCCAGACCACGGAGACCGGGATGAGGACCTTCCACCCGAGCTTCATCAGCTGGTCGTAGCGGACGCGCGGCAGCGTGCCGCGGAGCCAGATGAAGAAGAAGAGGAGCAGCTGCACCTTGAGGACGAACCAGAGCATCGGCCACCAGCCGTGGTTCGCGCCCTCCCAGAAGGTGGAGACGGGGTACGGGGCCCGCCAGCCGCCCAGGAAGAGCGTCACCGACACGGCCGAGACCGTCACCATGTTCACGTACTCGGCGAGCATGAACATCGCGAACTTGATGGACGAGTACTCGGTGTTGAAGCCGCCGACGAGGTCGCCCTCGGACTCCGGCATGTCGAACGGGGCGCGGTTGGTCTCGCCGACCATCGTGACGATGTAGATGATGAACGAGACCGGCAGCAGGATGACGAACCAGCGGTCCGCCTGCGCCTCGACGATCGCCGAGGTCGACATCGACCCGGAGTAGAGGAAGACGGAGGCGAAGGCCGCGCCCATGGCGATCTCGTACGAGATCATCTGCGCGCAGGACCGCAGGCCGCCGAGGAGCGGGTACGTGGAGCCGGAGGACCAGCCCGCGAGGACGATGCCGTAGATGCCGACGGAGGCGACCGCGAGGACGTACAGCATCGCGATCGGCAGGTCGGTGAGCTGCATCGCCGTGCGGTGGCCGAAGATCGACACCTCGTTGCCGGCGGGCCCGAAGGGGATCACGGCGATCGCCATGAACGCCGGGATGGCGGCGATGATCGGGGCGAGGACGTAGACGACCTTGTCGGCCTTCTTGACGATCACGTCCTCTTTCAGCATCAGCTTGATGCCGTCCGCGAGGGACTGGAGCATGCCCCAGGGGCCGTGCCGGTTGGGGCCGACGCGCAGCTGCATCCAGGCGACGACCTTGCGCTCCCACACGATGGAGAAGAGCACGGTCACCATCAGGAAGGCGAAGCAGAAGACGGCCTTGATCGCGACGAGCCACCAGGGGTCCGTGCCGAACATGGACAGGTCTTCGGCGGCGAGGACGGTGTTCATGCCTGGACCTCCGTCGTGGTGGCCGCGCCGATGCGAACCAGGTCGCCGGGGTGCGCTCCGGTGTCGGAGTAGACGCCGGAGCCGGTCGAGTTCAGCGGGAGCCAGACCACACGGTCGGGCATCTCGGTGATCTGGAGCGGGAAGGTGACCGAGCCGGCCGGGCCGGTGACCTCCAGGGTGTCGCCGTCCTTGACGCCGGTGTCGGCGGCGGTGGCGGCGGAGAGCCGGGCGACCGCCGCGTGGCGGGTGCCGGCCAGGGCGGTGTCGCCCTCCTGGAGGCGGCCGAGGTCGAGGAGGAGGCGGTGTCCGGCGAGGACGGCCTCGCCGTCGCCGGGCCGGGGCGCCGCCTGGCCGGGCTCGGTGGGCTCGGAGGCCCGATCCTCGGTCCAGCGGCCGAGCCGGTCGATCTCCCGTCGTACGGACCGCAGGTCGGGCAGGGCCAGGTGGGCGTCCATGGCGTCGGCGAGCATGTGGAGCACACGCGCGTCGGCCGGGGCGAGCGGCCTGGTCATCTGCTCGGGCTTGAGCGCGGCCTCGAAGAGGCGTGCCCTGCCCTCCCAGTTGAGGAAGGTGCCGGGCTTCTCGGCGACGGCGGCGACCGGCAGGACGACGTCGGCGCGCTCGGTGACCTCGCCGGGCCGCAGCTCCAGGGAGACCACGAACGCCGCGTCGAGTGCCTCACGCGCGCGTGCCGGGTCGGGCAGGTCGACGACGTCGACGCCGGCGACGAGCAGGGCGCCGAGTTCGCCGGTGGCGGCGGCCTCCACGATCTGGCCGGTGTCGCGGCCGTAGCGGTGCGGGAGTTCGCGGACGCCCCAGGCGGCGGCGACCTCCTCCCGCGCGCGCGGGTCGGTCGCGGGCCGGCCGCCGGGCAGCAGGGTCGGGATCGCGCCCGCCTCCACCGCTCCGCGCTCGCCGGAACGGCGCGGGATCCAGACGAGCCGGGCGCCGGTGGCGGCCGACGCGCGCAGGGCGGCGGTGAGCGCGCCGGGCACGCCCGCGAGGCGCTCGCCGACGGCGATGACGGCGCCTTCCCGGCGGAGGGCCTCGGCGGCGGCGAGCCCGTCGCCTTCGAGGGTGACCCGGGAGGTGAGCGCGTCGAGCCACTCGGTCTCGGTGCCGGGGGCGGCGGACAGCAGGGTGCCGCCCGCCTTCTCCAGGCCGCGGGTCGCGTGGGAGGCGATCGCGTACGTCTTCTGCCCGTGCTTGCGCCAGGCCTTGCGGAGCCGCAGGAAGACGCCGGGGGCCTCCTCCTCGGACTCCAGGCCGACGAGGAGGACGGCCGGGGCCGCTTCGAGCGAGGTGTACGTGACACCCGTACCGTCCAGGTCCCGTCCCCGCCCCGCGACGGCGGAGGCCAGGAAGTCGGCCTCCTCGCCGGAGTGGACCCGGGCCCGGAAGTCGACGTCGTTGGTGTCGAGGGCGACCCGGGCGAACTTGGCGTACGCGTAGGAGTCCTCGACGGTCAGCCGGCCGCCGGCGAGGACGCCGGTGCGGCCGCGGACGAGTCCGCGGGCGGCGGCCTCCAGGGCCTCGGGCCAGGACGCCGCTTCGAGCTCACCGGTCTCGTGGTTGCGGACGAGGGGGGTGGCGAGCCGGTCACGCTGCTGCGCGTACCGGAAGGCGAAGCGGCCCTTGTCGCAGATCCACTCCTCGTTGACCTCGGGGTCCTCGGCGGCGAGCTTGCGCATGACCTTGCCGCGCCGGTGGTCGGTGCGGGTGGCGCAACCGCCCGCGCACTGCTCGCAGACCGACGGCGAGGAGACCAGGTCGAAGGGGCGGGAGCGGAAGCGGTAGGCGGCCGAGGTGAGGGCGCCGACCGGGCAGATCTGGATGGTGTTGCCGGAGAAGTACGACTCGAAGGGGTCGCCCTCGCCGGTGCCGACCTGCTGGAGCGCGCCGCGCTCGAGCAGCTCGATCATCGGGTCGCCCGCGACCTGGTTGGAGAAGCGGGTGCAGCGGGCGCACAGGACGCAGCGCTCGCGGTCGAGGAGCACCTGGGTGGAGATCGCTACGGGCTTCTCGTAGGTCCGCTTGACGCCGTCGAAGCGGGACTCGGACTGGCCGTGGGACATGGCCTGGTTCTGCAGGGGGCACTCGCCGCCCTTGTCGCAGACCGGGCAGTCCAGCGGGTGGTTGATGAGCAGCAGCTCCATCACCCCGTGCTGGGCCTTCTCGGCGACCGGGCTGGTCAGCTGCGACTTGACCACCATGCCGTCGGTGCAGGTGATGGTGCAGGACGCCATGGGCTTGCGCTGGCCCTCGACCTCGACGATGCACTGGCGGCAGGCGCCGGCGGGGTCGAGGAGCGGGTGGTCGCAGAAGCGCGGGATCTCGATGCCGAGCTGTTCGGCGGCGCGGATGACCAGCGTCCCCTTGGGGACGGAGATCTCGATGCCGTCGATGGTCAGCGTGACGAGGTCCTGGGGCGGGAGCGCCGCCTCGCCGCCCCCGGAGGGGGCAGACGTGGTGACTGTCATGCGTTCACCTCCGTGTTGTCTGCGCGCCGGTCGGCCCAGACGGTCGACCTGGCGGGGTCGAAGGGGCAGCCCTTGCCCGTGATGTGCTGCTCGTACTCCGCGCGGAAGTACTTGAGCGAGGAGAAGATCGGCGAGGCGGCGCCGTCGCCGAGGGCGCAGAACGACTTGCCGTTGATGTTGTCGGCGATGTCGTTGAGCTTGTCGAGGTCGGCAAGGGTGCCGGCCCCGTTCTCGATGGCCCGGAGCAACTGGACGAGCCAGTAGGTGCCTTCGCGGCAGGGGGTGCACTTGCCGCAGGACTCGTGCGCGTAGAACTCGGTCCAGCGGGTGACGGCCCGGACGACGCAGGTCGTCTCGTCGAAGCACTGGAGGGCCTTGGTGCCGAGCATGGATCCGGCGGCGCCGACGCCCTCGTAGTCGAGGGGCACGTCGAGGTGCTCCTCGGTGAACATGGGCGTGGACGAGCCGCCGGGGGTCCAGAACTTGAGGCGGTGGCCGGGTCGCATGCCGCCGCTCATGTCGAGGAGCTGGCGCAGGGTGATGCCGAGGGGGGCCTCGTACTGGCCGGGTGAGGCGACGTGCCCGCTGAGCGAGTAGAGCGTGAAGCCCGGGGACTTCTCGCTGCCCATCGAGGTGAACCATTCCTTGCCGCGGTTGAGGATCGCGGGAACGGACGCGATGGACTCGACGTTGTTCACGACAGTGGGGCAGGCGTACAGACCGGCGACCGCCGGGAAGGGCGGCCGCAGCCGGGGCTGACCGCGGCGCCCTTCGAGCGAGTCGAGGAGGGCGGTCTCCTCGCCGCAGATGTACGCGCCGGCGCCGGCGTGCACGGTGAGTTCGAGGTCGAGTCCGCTGCCGAGGACGTTCGTGCCGAGGTAGCCGGCGGCGTAGGCCTCGCGGACGGCCTCGTGGAGGCGGCGGAGCACGGGGACGACCTCGCCGCGCAGGTAGATGAAGGCGTGGTTCGAGCGGATCGCGTAGCAGGCGATCACGATGCCCTCGATGAGGGAGTGCGGGTTGGCGAAGAGGAGCGGGATGTCCTTGCAGGTGCCGGGCTCGGACTCGTCGGCGTTGACGACGAGGTAGTGCGGCTTGCCGTCGCCCTGCGGGATGAACTGCCACTTCATGCCGGTGGGGAAGCCGGCGCCGCCGCGACCGCGGAGCCCGGATTCCTTGACGTACGCGATGAGGTCGTCGGGGCTCATCGCGAGGGCCCGCTTGAGGCCCTGGTATCCCTCGTGCCGCTCGTAGGTCTCCAGGGTCCAGGAGTTGGGCTGGTCCCAGAAGGCGGAGAGGACCGGGGCGAGAAGCTTCTCGGGGCTGTTGTTGTTGTCGATCTCGGCCGCCAAGGTCATCACTTCCCCTCCTGACGGGTTGCCTCACCGCGCGGGTGAACGATTCGGTGGTGCGGGGCCTCGCCCTTGGAAAGCCGCAGGCCGACGAGGGAGGCGGGGCCCGCGCCGCCGGTGGCCTCGACGGCGCCGGGGCGCTCGTCGGGGAAGCCGGCGAGGATGCGGGCGGTCTCCTTGAAGGTGCAGAGGGGGGCGCCGCGGGTGGGTTCGACGGTCCGGCCGGCCCGCAGGTCGTCCACCATCTTCTTGGCGGACTCCGGGGTCTGGTTGTCGAAGAACTCCCAGTTGACCATCACGACGGGTGCGAAGTCGCAGGCCGCGTTGCACTCGATGTGTTCGAGGGTGATCTTGCCGTCGTCGGTCGTCTCGTCGTTGCCGACGCCGAGGTGGGCCTTGAGCTCGTCGAAGATGGCGTCGCCGCCCATGACCGCGCAGAGCGTGTTCGTACAGACGCCGACCTGGTAGTCGCCGGAGGGCTTGCGCCGGTACATCGTGTAGAAGGTGGCGACGGCGGTGACCTCGGCGGTGGTCAGGCCGAGGAGTTCGGCGCAGAACCGCATGCCGGTACGGGTCACGTGACCCTCCTCCGACTGCACGAGGTGCAGCATCGGCAGGAGTGCGGAGCGGGAGTCCGGGTAGCGGGCGATGATCGCCGTCGCGTCCTCGGTCAGGCGCGCGTGGACCTCGGCCGGGTACGCGGGGGCGGGGAGCTGGGGCATCCCCAGGCTGACGTTCTCCGTCATCGGTCGACGCCTCCCATCACGGGGTCGATGGAGGCGACGGCGACGATGACGTCGGCGACCTGGCCGCCCTCGCACATCGCGGCCATGGCCTGGAGGTTGGTGAAGGACGGGTCGCGGAAGTGGACCCGGAAGGGGCGGGTGCCGCCGTCGGAGACGACGTGCACGCCGAGCTCGCCCTTGGGCGACTCGACGGCCGCGTAGGCCTGCCCGGGGGGAACCCGGAAGCCCTCGGTGACCAGCTTGAAGTGGTGGATCAGGGCCTCCATGGAGGTGCCCATGATCTTCTTGATGTGGTCGAGGGAGTTGCCGAGGCCGTCGGGGCCGAGCGCGAGCTGCGCGGGCCAGGCGATCTTCTTGTCGCCGACCATGACCGGTCCCGGCGCGAGCCGGTCGAGGCACTGCTCGACGATCCGCAGCGACTGGCGCATCTCCTCCAGGCGGACGAGGAACCGTCCGTAGGAGTCGCAGGTGTCGGCGGTCGGGACGTCGAACTCGTAGTTCTCGTAGCCGCAGTACGGGTCGGTCTTGCGCAGGTCGTGCGGGAGGCCGGCGGAGCGCAGGATCGGGCCGGTGGCGCCGAGGGCCATGCAGCCGGTGAGGTCGAGGTAGCCGACGTCCTGCATGCGGGCCTTGAAGATGGGGTTGCCGGTGGCGAGCTTGTCGTACTCCGGCAGGTTCTTCTTCATGGTCTTCACGAACTCGCGGACGGCGTCGACGGCGCCGGGCGGCAGGTCCTGGGCGAGGCCGCCGGGGCGGATGAACGCGTGGTTCATGCGCAGGCCGGTGATCAGCTCGTACAGGTCCAGGATCATCTCGCGGTCCCGGAAGCCGTAGATCATGATCGTGGTGGCGCCGAGCTCCATGCCGCCGGTGGCGATGCACACCAGGTGGGAGGAGAGCCGGTTGAGCTCCATGAGCAGGACGCGGATGACGGTCGCGCGGTCCGGGATCTGCTCGGTGATGCCGAGGAGCTTCTCCACGCCGAGGCAGTACGCCGTCTCGTTGTAGAACGAGGTGAGGTAGTCCATGCGCGTGACGAAGGTCGTGCCCTGCGTCCAGGTCCGGTATTCGAGGTTCTTCTCGATGCCGGTGTGGAGGTAGCCGATGCCGCAGCGGGCCTCGGTGACGGTCTCGCCGTCGATCTCCAGGATGAGGCGGAGCACGCCGTGGGTCGACGGGTGCTGCGGGCCCATGTTGACGATGATGCGTTCGTCGTCGGCCTTGGCGGCGGACTGGACGACTTCTTCCCAGTCGCCGCCGGTCACCGTGTAGACGGCGCCTTCTGTCGTCTCGCGGGGAGACGCGTGGGAAGTGCTCACGAGTACGACCTCCGCTGGTCCGGAGCCGGGATCTGGGCGCCCTTGTACTCGACGGGGATGCCGCCGAGGGGGTAGTCCTTGCGCTGCGGGTGGCCCTGCCAGTCGTCCGGCATCATGATCCGGGTGAGGGCGGGGTGCCCGTCGAAGACGATGCCGAAGAAGTCGTACGTCTCGCGCTCGTGCCAGTCGTTCGTCGGGTAGACGGCGACGAGCGACGGGATGCGCGGGTCGGCGTCGGGCGCCGAGACCTCCAGGCGGATCAGCCTGCCGTGGGTGAGCGAGCGCAGGTGGTAGACGGCGTGCAGCTCGCGGCCCTTGTCCCCGGGGTAGTGGACGCCGGAGACGCCGGTGCAGAGCTCGAAGCGGAGCGCCGGGTCGTCGCGCAGGGTCCTGGCGACCCGTACGAGGTGCTCGCGCTCGATGTGGAAGGTGAGCTCGTCGCGGTCGACGACCGTCTTCTCGATGGCGTTGCCCGGGAGCAGTCCCTGCTCCTCCAGCGCGCCTTCGAGTTCGTCGGCGACCTCGTCGAACCAGCCGCCGTACGGGCGGGCGGCCGGGCCGGGCAGGCGGATCGAGCGGACGAGGCCGTTGTAGCCGGACGTGTCACCGCCGTTGTCGGCGCCGAACATGCCACGCTGGAGGCGTACCTCCTCGCCGTGCTCCCCGCGCTGGCCGGGCAGGTTCTGCTCGCTCAGCTCCTTCTCGGGGTTGGGTGTCTCGTCACTCACCGGAGCAGACCCTTCAATTCGATGGTCGGCAGCGCCTTGAGCGCCGCCTCCTCCGCCTCGCGCGCCGCCTCCTCGGCGTTCACGCCGAGCTTGGAGGTCTGGATCTTCTGGTGGAGCTTGAGGATCGCGTCGAGGAGCATCTCCGGCCGCGGCGGGCAGCCGGGCAGGTAGATGTCGACGGGCACGATGTGGTCGACGCCCTGCACGATCGCGTAGTTGTTGAACATGCCGCCCGAGGAGGCGCAGACGCCCATGGAGATGACCCACTTGGGGTTCGGCATCTGGTCGTAGACCTGCCGCAGGACGGGCGCCATCTTCTGGCTGACGCGGCCGGCGACGATCATGAGGTCGGCCTGGCGCGGTGAGCCGCGGAAGACCTCCATGCCGAAGCGGGCCAGGTCGTACCGGCCGGCGCCGGTCGTCATCATCTCGATGGCGCAGCAGGCGAGGCCGAAGGTCGCGGGGAACACGGACGCCTTGCGCACCCAGCCCGCGGCCTGTTCGACCGTCGTCAGCAGAAAGCCGCTCGGGAGTTTCTCTTCGAGTCCCATAGGTGCCCCTCAGCCCCTCAGTCCCATTCCAGGCCGCCGCGACGCCACACATACGCGTAGGCGACGAAGACGGTGAGCACGAAGAGCAGCATCTCCACGAGCCCGAAAAGCCCCAGGGCGTCGAACGTGACGGCCCAGGGGTAGAGGAAGACGATCTCGATGTCGAAGACGATGAAGAGCATCGCCGTCAGGTAGTACTTGATCGGGAAGCGGCCGCCTCCGGCGGGCGTGGGTGTCGGCTCGATGCCGCACTCGTACGCCTCAAGTTTTGCCCTGTTGTACCGCTTTGGCCCGATAAGCGTGGCCATGACCACGGAGAAGATCGCAAACCCCGCACCCAGGGCACCGAGCACGAGGACGGGCGCGTACGCATTCACGCTCCTCGCTCCTTCCAGTCGTCCTTGACCGTTGGATCGCACGACCGGACCGTGAAAGATCGCCCCCATGTGAGGCAGTTCACAAGCCCGGCTGTCCCGCATCCTATGCCCGCCCCTCTGTGATCTGCGACACGGGGTGCGGCAACGAGTTTGTGATCTCCACCACCTGACGAAGGATCATGAAGCCGGATGAGGGGTGATCTTGTTGCGCGAAGCGCCCAGGTGATCACCAGATGTGACATCCGTACCGGAAGTCGCTGCTCGGAGGGGGTGTCGCACTATCAAGCCATGGCACATACAAGCAAATTGGCGATGGGACGGGCGCCGGTGATAAAGGAAGCGCACATCGCCCGGTCGAGGGGTCCCGCGTACGGGAGTGGACGTGTGCACTCGTTCACGAGCCAGGTGGTGACCTGCGTCACACCACACCGGGGTCCGGGAAAACGGGGCTTGGCCACTGAGGTGAAGAGGTGGTAAGTGACGGGCAATTCGGACGTTTTATTGAAAACACATGATCAAGGGCGCGATGAGCCGTGCCCGATTTGCCCGTTACGGCGTCAATAAGGGCGCCAGAGAAGCGGATTCACCCGTTCCCTGCACAACTGTGGCGCAGCCCACGTTTCTTGAAGGGAACCACCAAGCCCTGATAGCGGTTGTTCCCATGTCCCACACCGCTCACATACCCAGCCACCGGAAGCCCCGCCGCAGCGCCTCGAAGCTCGCGCTCCGTGCCGGAGTTGCCGGTGGCGTCCTCGGCACCATCGCGGTGGCCGGTGCTGCCGGGCCGGCGTCTGCCGAGCCGGTGACCGAGACCATCGAAATGCCCACGCTCGGATCCCTCGACACCGCGGGCCTGGCGAGCGCTGTCGCCGCCTCGGCCGAGGCGTCCCAGCAGGAGGCCCTCGACCAGAGCCTGGAGTCCCAGGAGAACGCGGCCCTGCAGAAGGCCGCCAAGGAGGCCAAGAAGGCCAAGGCCGAGGCGGACCGCAAGGCCGAGGCCGAGCGCGCCGAGAAGGCCCGCGCCGAGGCCGAGGCCAAGGCGAAGGCCGAGCAGGAGCGCAAGGACGCCGAGGAGCGCGCCTCCCGCGACCGTGCGCGCACCCAGCTCGCCACCACCTCCACGAGCGACAACAGCTCCTCCGGCTCCAGCGTCTCGGGCTCCGGCTCGTCGGACAGCGGCTCCTCCAGCTCGTCCGGCTCCTCCGGTTCCTCGGACAGCGGCTCGTCCACGAGCGGCAGCAGCAACGAGACGCAGGCCCCCTCCGGCTCCGCCGCCGCGATCGTGGCCTTCGCGCGCGCCCAGGTCGGCGACGCGTACGTCCGCGGCGGCACCGGCCCCAACTCCTGGGACTGCTCGGGCCTCGTCCAGGCCGCCTACAGCCAGGCCGGCATCGACCTGCCGCGCATCTCCAGCGACCAGTCGAGCATGGGCACCTCCGTCTCGCTGAGCAACCTCCAGCCGGGCGACATCCTGTACTGGGGCAGCCGCAGCGGCTCGTACCACGTCGCCATCTACGTCGGCGGCGGCAAGTACGTCGGCGCGCAGAACTCGGCCACGGGCGTCGTCGAGCGCTCGCTCGACTGGGACACCCCGTCGGGCGCCGTCCGGATCCTCTGATCCGGCACACCACGAAGCATGCCGAAGGGCCGTCACTCCTCGGGGGAGAGACGGTCCTTCGGCGTTCGTCATGCTTCAGGCGTTATTTCCGGAACGCGTCGATGATGCGCGCGTAGCTGTCGCCGCCGTGACCGGCCTCCACCGCCGAGCGCATCAACTCCAGGTGCAGCCGCGGCAGCCGCCCGTCCACCCCCCGCGCCTCCCCCGCGTGCAGCAGGTGTCCGATGGCCACGACCTGCACGTCGATGGTGGCGTCGTCTCCCGGGTACTCCCCCGCGTCGATCTGCCCGGCGTAGCCGCTCATGAACCAGGAGACGGTCTTCAGCCAGCGGTTCGCGACCTCCGTGAACCGCGTGGCGGTCACCCCGTCCGCGCCCACGAGGGCGCTCGCGTGCAGCCAGCCGCCGAAGACCGACCACATGAGGCCGAGGAGACCGGCGTCGTAGAGCGAGGCGAGTCCCGCGTCCGCGCCGAGGTCGACGGGGTCCCCGAGCACGGCCAGGGCCGGGCGGTGCGCGGCGAGGAGCTCGGGCGCGCCCGAGTAGAGGATCATGGCGGCGCTGTCGCCGATCCCGGGCGGGGTCGTCATGATCCCGCCGTCCAGGTAGCCGACGCCGTGCTCCGCCGCCCACTGCGCCTCCGCGCGGGCCTGCTCGGGCGAGCCGGTGGTGAGGTTCACGAGGACCTTGCCGCGCAGTGCCCCGGCCGCGGGGGCGAGGAGTTCGCGCACGGCCGGGTAGTCGAGGACGCAGACCAGGACGAGCTCGGCACCCGCGACGGCCTCGGCGACGCTCGTGGCGCGGACCGCTCCCCGGGCGACGAGGGGATCGGCCTTCTTCCCGGTGCGGTTCCAGACGGTGGTGGGGTGGCCGGCGGCGAGGAAGGCGCCGGCGAGGGCGGCGCCCATCTGGCCGAGGCCGATGACGGTGACGGGGGCGGGGGTGTTGTTCTGCTTGCTCATGGGTTCCACGCTCGCAGCGGCGGAATCCGGCCGACAGTGGCAGAACTGACCCTGTGCGCACGGTTCCTGCCATAGCCTGGCGGTCATGAGCAGAGGAGCGGGAGTCGTCGCCATCGCCGTCGTACCGGACGGCAGGGTCGGTCCCACCCTCTGGGAGCTGTACGAAATCTCCATCGCGTGCGCGGTCTTCGGCATCCCGCAGCCGGACCTGGCCGCGCGCTGGTACGAGCTGCGCCTGTGCGGTGACCCGACGGCCGCGCCGGCGCCGGGACCGCTCTCCCTGCGCGCCGAGTACGGCCTCGACGCGCTCGTCGGCGCGGACACGGTCATCGTGCCGTCCGTACCCGAGGCGGTGGTCGACGACGGCGAGGAGGTGCCCGCCGATCTGGTGGCGGCCCTGCGCGCGGCGTCCGACTCCGGTGCCCGCATGGTCTCCCTGTGCACGGGGGCCTTCGCGCTCGCCGCCGCCGGGCTCCTCGACGGCCGGCGCGCGACCGCGCACTGGCAGCACACCGCGCAGCTCGCCGCCCGCCACCCCGCGGTGATCGTGGACGACTCCGTGCTCTACACGGACGAGGGGTCGGTGCTGACCAGCGCCGGTGCCACCGCCGCGCTCGACCTGTGCCTGCACCTGGTCCGCGCGGACCTCGGCGCGAGCGTGGCGGGCCAGTTGGCCCGGCGGCTCGTGGTGCCCGCCCACCGGACCGGCGGACAGGCCCAGTTCATCGAGGCGCCGCTGCCGCCCCGCGACGACGAAAGCCTCGGCCCGGTCCTCCAGTGGGCGACGGAGCACCTGGCCGAGCCGCTGACCGTGGAGGACCTGGCCCGGCGGGCCCGGCTGAGCCCCCGGACCTTCCACCGCAGGCTCCAGGAGACCTGCGGGACCACGCCGTTGCAGTGGCTGCTGCAGCAGCGGGTCGCGCGGGCGCAGACCCTGCTGGAGTCGACCGATCTGCCGGTGGAGCAGATCGGCGACCGCAGCGGTCTGGGCACCGCGGCCAACCTGCGGCGCCATTTCACCCGTACGGTCGGGGTCTCCCCGAGCGACTACCGGCGGGCGTTCAGGCCGCCTTCCTCCGGGGGATCGGGTACGGATACGGGTACGGGTACGGGTACGGGTCAGTGGCGGAGTGCCTCGGCCGGTTCGATACGGGAGGCCCGCCAGGCCGGGTAGAGACCGGCCAGCACGCCGGTGACCAGCCCGATCGCCGGGGCCGCGACGACGGCCCCGGGATGGACGACCGGGGTCCAGTCCCGGACGAGCGCCACCCCGATCACCGTGGACACGCCCAGCGCCGTCCCGACGAGCCCGCCGACCGCGCCCAGGGCCCCGGACTCCGTGAGGAACTGGACGGTGACGTGCCGCGCCCGGGCGCCCAGGGCCCGCCGCAGACCGATCTCACCGGTCCGCTCCAGGACCGCGACCAGGGTGGTGTTGGCGATGCCGACCGCGCCGATCACCAGACAGACCCCGGCGAGCAGCAGGAACAGCTGGTCGAGGTCGCCGGTGACGCCCGCCCGCAGCGCCCTCGGGTCCGGCGGCGGGACGGCCTTCAGATACTCCGGATGGTCGGGGCGCAGCGCGACCGGGGCCTCGTCCGCGATCTGCCGGGCGGCCCCGGTCTCCGTGGCGACCAGCATCCTCGCCTCACCGGCCCCGGGCGGACCCCACATCCGCTCGGCGGTCGTGCGGGGCACGCTCACCGACATCAGCACGTCCGGCCTGCGCTCGACGTCGTCGACGATGCCGGCCACGACGAACGGCTCGTCGCCGATGAACACCGCGGGCCGGGTCTCCAGGGTGGTGATACCGAGCCGGGCCGCGACGGCCGCCCCGATGACCGCCACCGGCTGCGCCTTCGACGAGGCGAACTCGTCGTAGAGCCGGCCCTGCGCGAGGTGGGGGACGGCGGCCCTGAGCGCGCCGGGCGAGGCGGCGACCACGTCGACCGGGACGCCGTCCGCACCGTCGCCCACGGGTGCGGCGCGCACGGTGACGTCCGGGCCGAGCCGGACCGTCCAGTAGACCCCGGCGTCCCGGACGCCGCCGAGCCGCCCGATCCGGGCGTCCGCGTCGGCGGGGAAGCCGGGTCCCGCGAACTCGTCCTGTTCCTGGGCGATGTCCTCGACGGTGACCTCGGTGGCGGTCAGCAGGTCGAACCGGGCGTCGATCCGGGAGGACGCGGTCGCCGTCAGGCCGAGGATCGCGACGAAGGTGCCGACGCCGAGGACCGTGCCGAGCGCGGTGAGCACCGACCGGCCGGGACGCTGGAGCATGCCCGCGACGGCCTCGGAGAGCGCGTCCCGGGGGGTGAGGCGGGAGGGTTCGACGACCCCGCCGGGCCGGGGGCGGCGTCTCATGCGGGGTTCCGTTCCGTGCGGGGTGCGCCGTCCGGGTGCTCTTCCGCGCGGCGCCGTTCGCTCAGGAATCCGTCGCGGATCGTGACCGTGCGACCGGCGCGTGCGGCGACCTCGCCGTCGTGGGTGATGACGACGACCGTCATGCCGGAGGCGTGGAGTTCGCCGAGGAGCGCGAGGACCGTCTCCGCGTTGCCGGAGTCGAGGTTTCCCGTCGGCTCGTCGCAGAGCAGCAGCGAGGGCCGGCCCGCCAGCGCGCGGGCGATGGCGACGCGCTGGCGCTCACCGCCCGACAGGCGGCCCGGGAACGCGTCGACGCGGTGGGCGAGGCCGACGCGTGTCAGCGCCTCCCCGGCCCGGGTGCGGCGCTCGGCGCGGGGCACGGCCGAGTACACCATGGAGAGCATCACGTTCTCCGTGGCGCTGCGGTGCGGCATGAGGTGGAAGGCCTGGAAGACGAAGCCGATGCGGCGGCCGCGCAGGGCGGTGCGGTCGGCGTCGGAGAGGGCGGCCGTGTCGATCCCGTCGAGGAGGTAGGTGCCCTCGGAGGGGGCGTCGAGGAGTCCGGCGACGTTCAGGAAGGTGGACTTGCCGGAGCCGGAGGGGCCGACGACGGCGACGAACTCGCCGTGGCGGACCGTGAGTTCACAGGGGTGCAGGGCCTGGACGGGCGGCGGGCCGGGGTAGGTGAGGCCGACCCGGCGGAACTCCATGACGGGGGCGTCCGGACCGGCCGGGGCGGGCGGCGGGACGGGCTGCCGGTCCCGTCGGCGGCGTACGAGTCGCACGAGTGCGCTCACTGCGGCCCCCGACCGCCCGGAGCGCCGCCGGTGGCCGCCCCGGCGACCCCGGTCACGACGTCCGCGCCCTCCGCCAGACCGCCCGCCACGAGCGGTACGACCTCGACGTACCCGTCGCCGAGCGTGCCGGTCCGCACCTCGACGGGGTTCCGGCGCCCGTTCCCGTCGACGACCGTGACCAGCGTCCGGCCGTCCGCGCCCGCCGACACGGCGGTGACGGGGACGACGAGGGCCTCGCCGTCGGTGGAGGCGGCCTCGATCGTCAGCCGTACCTCCTGGCCGGCGAGGGCGGGCGGGATCTCCTTCTCGGGCACGGCGGTGAGGAGGAAGCCGGCGGGACCGTCCGCGGGGGCGACCGTCCCGTCCTGGCCCTCTCCCCCGCCGCCGGTGTTGCGCGGTTCGGTGCGCGGGCTGGTGGCGGTGGTGGCGACGGTCGCCACCTCGGCGGTGAGCTCGGTGCCGGAGACCTCGTCGAGGACGCGGACCTTCTGGCCGGGCCTGACCATGCCCTTCTGGTGGTCCTGGAGGTGGCCCTGCGCCAGGAGCCGGCCGGAGGACAGGGTCATCAGCGTGCCCGACACCGGGGAGCCGGGACGCACGGCGACGGAGGCCACCCGGGCGGGGAAGCGCTCCACGAAGACGACCTCCCCGGCCGGGACCATGGGTCCGGCGGCGGCCCACGCCTTGTCCAGCGCGGTCCGGACGGTGGCGAGATCGGCGAGGGCCCGGTCGCGGGCCTTGCGCAGGTCCTTCGCCCTGGCCTTGTCCTCGTCGTCGTCGTTGTCGTTCCTATCGCCCTTGTCGTCGTTGTCGTCGTTGTCGTCCTTCTCGTCCGTCAGGGCGTCCTGGGCGTCCTGGGCGTCCTCGGCGGCGCGTTCGGCGGCGGTCACCGCGGCCGTGGCGCCGTCGACGGCCGCGCCGTCGTCGTCCTGGGCGGGCCGGGGGTCGTACCCGACGGAAGAGTAGAACGCCGTGACGGCGTCCTTGGTCCCGGCGCCGAAGACGCCCTTCACGTCGCCGCCCCGGCCGTACCCGAGCGCGGCGAGCGCGGCCTGGAGCTGGGCGACGTCGTCGCCGGTCGCCCCGGGCTTGAGGTCGCGGTAGACGGGCAGCCGCCCCTTCAGTACGAGGACGGGGCGGCCCGATATCTCCAGCAGGACCTGCCCGGGGCGCACCGCGGCACCGACGGCGGCGGGCGTCTTGGTGACGACGGGCGTCCCGCCCTCGCCGCCGGAGACCACGGGTGCGACCTGGATGCTCTGGCCCGCGGCGACGGTGCCGCGCAGGACGACGGTCTCGTGGAGGACCCGCCGCTCCACGGGCGCGGTGAGCACGTCGGGCGGCGGCGGCTCGGCGTCGGCGGCGATCTGCGCCGGGGACTTGATCACCGTACCGGCGAGGACACCGGCCCCGGTGAGCACGACGGCACCGACGACGAGGGCGCCGATCCACAGGCGGCCGCGGCGGGTGTGGGCCTCGCGGGTGGTGACGGTGCCCAGGTCGTCCGGGCCGGAGGGCTCAGCCACCGTCGACCGCGCTTCCCTGGCCTTCCTGGTTCTCCGCGGCCACCGGGCGGCACTGCCGGAGGATCTCGGGGAGCCCGGCGTCGTACTTCACCGCCTCGCTCTCCGGCAGCCGCCCGGTCTTCGGGTCCGGGTCGGGGTAGTCGGGGAATCCGTTGCGCCGGACGCACTCGGACACCGCCTTGTCCCGCTTCAACTGCGCCTGATCTACGGGCAGTTCGGCGGGCATCAGGCTCCTGCACGCCTTGTCGGCCTCGCGTTGCGCCTTCTCGCTGTTGGCGTCCTTGTCGACCCGCCTGGCGCCGCCTTCCGTGTCCACGAGCTTCAGCCCCTGCTCGGCGAGGCAGTCGTAGAACGGGACGAAGGCGGCCTCCGCCACAGCGGTCGGGACGGGACGGGAGGCGGCGGGTTCGGTGTCACCCCCGCACCCGGTGAGCGCCAGAGCGGCGAGAAGCAGGGAAGCGGCCAGCGGGCGTCTCATCGATGCACGTCCTTATCCGGGGGCCCCGAGCCCGGGACGTCCCGATACGGGGGGCGGCGCTCGGAGCCGGTGGCGCGGCGCGCCTCCACGGCTCGGCGCGGAACGGGCCGAGCGCCTCGTACGGTTGCTCGACCGGTGCCACTCTAACCACACGGGAGAGAGGGCGCCGATCCTCCAACTGGCATGCGGGGCCCGCCTGTTGCAGTTTCCGCCAAGTGCGGCGCGTCGGCCCTTACGGACCTGACATAGTCGCGGACCTCTGCGGGCCAACTCCCCGGCGGTGTCGTGTACTTCCCTGTCGGCGCCACGCAGGCCCCGACCGTCACACAGCTCTTGTGCAGCCTCCCTCGTACCGAAAGGCAAGGACATGAAGAACACCGCCCTCCGGCGCGCCCTCAGCACCGTCGTCGTCCTCGGCACCCTCGGAACAGGCGTACTGGCGAACGCCGGCACGGCCTCGGCCGTGACCAGGGACGGCTACCTGGACATCCGCGAGTTCGGCCTGTTCTACAACTCCGCTCTCGGGGGCTCGTTCATCGACCTGTACATGGCGGACGGCGACCTCTCCAACGACAGGTTCATCACCCCCGGTCCCGGCCAGGGCTACGCCGTGGGCAACAACGCCGCCTCGTACTTCAACAAGGACAAGGTCACCTGGTACGTCTACACCGGCGCCGCGGCCGGTGGCATCGAGGGCTGGATACCCGCGGACCGCTTCGACACCTTCTCCACGACGTTCAAGAACCAGGTCTCCTCGGTCTACCACTTCAAGGCCCGCTGACCCTCTCCTCCCCGCCTCGCCCCTCCCGGAGCCCTCATGCGTCCCCGACGTCCGCTCACCGCCGCTGTTCTCCTGCTGAGTACGGGGCTCCTCACCGCTTGCTCGTCGGGCGAACCGGCCGTGTCCGCGGGCGCGAAGCCGCCCTCCGACCCGTCCGGGACGGCTGCCGCCCAGCTGGCGTACCCCTTGGACCCGTACAAGACGTCGAACGAGCAGATCCGCGGCCTGGAGAAGGCGCAGGACCTGCTGACGGCGGACTGCATGAAGCGGTTCGGGTTCACGTACCGACCACCGGTCCGTCCCCTGCCGCCCACCAGGAGCACCACGTCGCGGTACGGGGTCACGGACGAGGCGACGGTGGCCCGGTACGGGTACGTCAAGCCCGGTGTCGGCCCCGGACCCGACAAGCCGGCCGAGGAGTCCCTCTCCTCGGCCGAGCAGCTGGCGCTGAGCGGCCCGCCGCTCAAGTCCAAGCCGGGGGGCGGCCTCGTCCTTCCGCCGCTCACCCTGGAGGAGTCGCGGAAGACCGACAGCGGCCGGACGCTCAACGGGCAGAAGGTGCCGGTCGGCGGCTGTGGCCGGGAGGGGCACCTCCGGCTCTACGCGGTGCGGAAGGACCCCGTGGACCTGCTCTACGTCTTCGGGATGGAGTCGGAGGCGTTCTCCCGGGCCAGGCAGTCCCCGAAGGTGACGAAGGCCGTCTCAGCGTGGTCGGCGTGCATGGCGGAGAAGGGGTACCGCGTCACCGACCCCGTCTCCCCGCAGGCGGCCCTCGGCCTGAAATCCGAGGCCGAGTTCGGCGGCGCCAAGGCGATCGCCGCCGCGAGGCAGGACGTGGCCTGCAAGAAGCGGACGGATCTGGTCGCCCTCTGGTACACCGCCGAGGTCGGGTTCCAGAACGAGCTCATGAACCAGCACGCCGAGACCCTGAAACAGGTCAAGGTCGAGCTGGACGAACGGATCAAGAAGGCGGCCTCGGTCAACGGCTGACCCCGCAGGCTCCAGAAGACCCGCGGGGCCACGCCGCGGGCGTTCAGGCCTTCGGGGCCACCTTCGAGAGGCCGTTGATGATGCGGTCCATCGCGTCGCCGCCCGTCGGGTCCGTGAGGTTCGCCAGCATCTTGAGGGTGAACTTCATCAGCAGCGGGTGGGTCAGGCCGCGCTGGGTAGCGATCTTCATGACCTTCGGGTTGCCGATGAGCTTCACGAAGGCGCGGCCGAGCGTGTAGTAGCCGCCGTAGGTGTCCTTGAGGACCTGCGGGTAGTTCCGCAGGGCCAGTTCGCGCTGGGCGGGGGTCGTCCGGGCGTGGGCCTGGACGATGACGTCGGCCGCGATCTGGCCGGACTCCATGGCGTACGCGATGCCCTCGCCGTTGAACGGATTGACCATCCCGCCCGCGTCGCCGACGAGCAGCAGGCCCTTCGTGTAGTGCGGCTGGCGGTTGAAGGCCATCGGGAGGGCGGCGCCGCGGATCGGCGTCGTCATGTTCTCCGGGGTGTAGCCCCAGTCCTCCGGCATCGAGGCGCACCAGGCCTTGAGGACCTCGCGCCAGTCCAGCTCGCGGAAGGCGGAGGAGGAGTTGAGGATGCCCAGGCCTACGTTGGACGTGCCGTCGCCCATGCCGAAGATCCAGCCGTAGCCGGGGAGCAGCCGGTCCTGCGGGCCGCGCCGGTCCCACAGCTCCAGCCAGGACTCCAGGTAGTCGTCGTCGTGGCGGGGCGAGGTGAAGTACGTGCGGACGGCGACGCCCATCGGGCGGTCCTCGCGGCGGTGCAGGCCCATGGCGAGGGAGAGCCGGGTGGAGTTGCCGTCGGCGGCGACGACGAGCGGGGCGTGGAAGGTGACCTCGCGCTTCTCGTCGCCGAGCTTGGCGTGGACGCCGGTGATGCGGCCGGTGCGGTCGTCGACGATCGGGGCGCCGACGTTGCAGCGCTCGTAGAGCCGGGCGCCGGCCTTCTGCGCCTGCCGGGCGAGCTGCTCGTCGAAGTCGTCGCGCTTGCGGACGAGCCCGTAGTCCGGGTACGAGGCGAGTTCCGGCCAGTCGAGCTCCAGGCGGACGCCGCCGCCGATGATCCGCAGGCCCTTGTTCCGCAGCCAGCCGGCCTCTTCGGAGATGTCGATGCCCATGGAGACGAGCTGCTTGGTGGCGCGGGGGGTGAGGCCGTCGCCGCAGACCTTCTCGCGGGGGAAGGCGGTCTTCTCCAGGAGCAGGACGTCGAGTCCGGCCTTGGCGAGGTAGTACGCGGTGGTGGAGCCGGCCGGGCCCGCCCCGACGACGATCACATCTGCGGTGTGCTCGGAGAGGGGCTGCTCGGTCACGGCGGAGTCTCCCGGAAGTTCGGCGATGAGGACGTATCGCAGTCTATGGGGGGCCGGTGCGGAGGAAGCGGAGGGTCACCCCACCGCATTCCCACAAGGTGAACATGTGTTCCCCTGCGCCGGACGGGATGGCAGATTGATCTTCCGTGACCGACTTTCGATTCGACCTACGGCGGGGCGCGCTGATCACGGCCGTCCTCGCCCTCCTCTGCTCGGTGTTCCTCGTGCTGCCCGCGAGCGCCGGTCCCGACTCCTTCGACGACTGCCCGCAGGGCCAGTTCTGTCTCTACGACGGCTCCGGGGGCACCGGTACCCGCCTGGACGTCGCCGAGGGCGGCAAGGACGAGGACCACCCCGGCACCACCCTCTCCGTGCAGAACAACACCCGCATGTGGGGCTGCGTCTACAGCACCGACCAGTACGGCGGCTACCTCCAGACCGTCAAGCCGGGCAACGACGACGAGTACGTGACCGACGGCGTCCGCTGGACCGTCGCCTCGTACAAGCTCGTGCCCACCCGCGCCCTGTGCTTCACCGGCTACGAGCGCTGCGAGAACGGCAAGGTCTGCACCTTCGCCGAGCGCAACGGGCGCGGCGCGATGACCGTCCACGTCCCGGCCGTCGACCCCGCCACCCAGAACCTCGGCAACAGCTACGGCGCCGAGGTCGCCCCCAAGTCCGTGTGGAACCGGACCGCCAAGCACCTGTGCTTCTACCTCAAGCCCGACTACACCGGCACCTGGACCGAGGGCACCACGTCCTACGGCGCCTACGTCGTGCTCCGCGGCGACAGCATCACCGTCCCCGGCTCCCTCGCGGGCGCGTTCCGCTCCCACGAACTCGTCAACGGAACCTCGGAGTGCCAGTGACCACGCCCCTGCGCCCGGCTCTCGCCGTGGCCGCCGCGCTCACCGCGGCCCTCGCCCTGACCACCTCGGCCGCCGCCGCCCCCGACTCGGTGAACACGTCGAGCGAGCTCGCCAGGAACTGGGAAGAGAGCACGGTCGTCGACCTGAGCGTCCCCGGCGTCACCCGCACCACGTGGATCGAGAAGAACCTCGACAACCGCGAAAGACCCCGCATCCTCCAGATCGTCGAGATCGACCCGCTCTCCGCCCCCATCGGCCTGGAGAGCACCATCGGCGCGGGCGACGGCGTGGCCGAGACGGTCGCCGAGCAGCTCGCCGGGGCCGGCACCTCGGCCCGGCACCCCGTGGCCGGTGTGAACGGCGGCCTGTTCAAGTCGGAGAAGAAACACCCCGACCACATCGTGGCCCCCCACACCGATCCCGCCGACACCGAGCCCACCACCCTCCAGCACATGGGCGTCGCCGTCACCGACGGCGTCCTGCACAGCTCCAGCTGCTGGAACGGAGGCAAGGGCACCTCGGGCGCCGTGATCCAGTACGGCGTCCCGTACATCACCACGCTCCTGACCAACCTCACGCTCACCGCCGCCGACGGGATCCCCGTCCACCTCGACGACATCAACCGGGACCCGGGCCGCGCCCGCGGCTGCGCCCGGGACGCCGATGACCGGCTCGTCCTCGAGTCGGTCTCCGGGCAGAAGGGCGTCTACACCGACCCCGACGAGATCGTCCTGTTCACCGACGACTACAAGTTCCCGGTGCCGAAGCCCGGTCTCGACCCGACGGTCACCACCGAGGACGACCCCGGTTTCGAGGTCGTCCTCGACTCCACGGACAAGGTCACGGCCGCCCGTGCGGGCCGCGGCGGTGCGACCGCGGCCGCGCAGGTCAAGGTCCCGTCCGGCGGCCGCATCCTCCAGGGCGTCGGCAAGGGCGCCACGTGGCTGCGCGACCACGCCACCGTCGGCACCAAGGTGGCGGTCGGCCAGAAGCTCCGCGACACCCGGCTCGACCGGGAGATCACGCTGGACCCGTCGGTCGACATCGTGAGCTCCTTCCACCAGCTGCTCCGCGACGGCTCGATCCCGCAGGAACTCCCCGACACCTGCAACCAGACGGGCCCGGGCAAGACGGTCGGCACCACGGTCTGCACCGACTCGCGGGTGGCGGTCGGCACCAACGTGAACGGCCGTCCGGTGCTCGTCACGCTGACCGGGCAGGTCCAGCCGGACAACAAGACCACCCACGAGGACGGCGCGTTCCTGCACAAGTTCGCCGAGCTCCTCGACTCCGAGGAGCTCGGCCTGATCGACGCGCTCAACCTGGACGGCGGCGGCTCGGCGACGCTGATGACGGGCACCACGACGCACACCCCGCCGACGGACCGGGTGAGCGGCGCATACGTGCACCGGCACGTGGCCGACACCGTGTACGCGGGGATCAGCGGCTACGGCATGTACGCCAAGTAGCCGCCGGGGACACCCCTCAGGCCTTGAACCCCCGGTGGAGCGCGACGATCCCGCCGGTCAGGTTCCGCCAGGCCACCTTCGACCAGCCGGCCTTCTGGAGCATGCCCGCCAGGGTCGGCTGGTCCGGCCAGGACTGGATGGACTCGGCCAGGTACACGTACGCGTCGGGGTTCGAGGAGACCGCGCGGGCCACCGGCGGCAGGGCGCGCATGAGGTACTCCTCGTACACCGTGCGGAACGGCGCCCAGGTGGGGTGCGAGAACTCGGAGATGACGACCCGGCCGCCGGGCTTCGTCACCCGGTACAGCTCGCGCAGCGCCGCCTCGGTGTCCTGGATGTTCCGCAGCCCGAAGGAGATCGTGACGGCGTCGAAGACGTCGTCACGGAAGGGCAGCTTCATGCCGTCGCCCGCCGTGAACGGCATCCACGGGTGGCGCTTCTTGCCGACCTGGAGCATCCCGATCGAGAAGTCGCAGGGCACGACGTACGCGCCCGCGCGGGCGAACGGCTGCGAGGACGTGGCCGTACCCGCCGCGAGGTCGAGGATCTTCTGCGCGGGGCGGGCGTCGACGGCCTTCGCGACCTCCTTGCGCCAGCGGCGGTCCTGGCCCAGGGAGAGCACGTCGTTGGTGAGGTCGTAGTTCGCCGCCACGTCGTCGAACATCGAGGCGACTTCGTGCGGCTGCTTGTCCAGGGTTGCGCGGGTCACTGGCGTTCGGCCTCGCAAGATCGGGTGCGGACGGATCCACCCATTCTGGCAGGCGGGGCCCTGCCGCCCGGAGCGGGCCCGCCGGGCGGCAGGGCGGGCGGCACGATTTCCCGGAACTCCTTTCAACCTTTCGGGACCGGGCGTGCTCAAGGACGGTCGAGCACGCGCACGCGCCACGACGGCGGGGGCACGACGGCAAGGGGAGAAGGAGTGCGATGGCAGTGTCGACCGAAGCGAGAGCCACGGAGTCGGACGTCGGGTCGGGGGGCGGGGCGGACGTCGGGCAGGGGGGAGCGGCGGACGTCGGGCAGGGGGGAGGGGCGGACGTCGGGTCGGTCGCCGGGTTCGAGGAGTTCGCCCGGGCCGCCCAGCAGCGGCTGTACCGCACGGCGTACCTGCTCTGCGGCGACGCCGAGACCGCCCGGGACCTGACCCAGACCACGCTGGCCAAGCTGTACCAGCACTGGCGGCGGGCGGGGGCCGCCGATCACCCGTACGCGTACGCCAAGACGGTGCTGACCCGCACCTTCCTGTCCGAGCGGCGGCGCCGGCTGCGCGACCTGCTCGCGCTGACCCGGACCGGGGGCACGGACCCGGCACCGGCCGCCGACCACACCGATCTGCGGGTGACGCTGCTCGGCGCGCTCGCCGAACTCCCGCCCCGGGCACGGGCGATGGTCGTGCTGCGCTACTGGGAGGACCAGAGCGTGGCCTCCGTGGCGACCCTGCTGCGGTGCAGCGAGGCCACCGTCAAGAGCCAGTGCTCCCGTTCACTCGCCCGACTTCGCGTACGCCTGGCGGATGCCGGGCTCTCGCTCACGGAAAGCTGAGGTCCACCGTGGAGAACAACGACAACACCGATCTGCTGCGCGACGCCATGGACCGGACGGTGGACGGTCTGCCGCCGCTGCCCGACCTCGCCCCGCTCGCCGTGCGCGAGGGCCGCAGGCGGCGGGCCCGGGCCCGGTTCGCGGTCGGGGCGGCGGCGTTCGGCGTGCTCACGGTGGGGGCCCTCGGTCTCACGCTGCTGCCGAGTCCGGGGACGGACGTCGCCGGGGTGGCGACGCACGCCGTCGGCGAGGCCGAGCGGGAGCGCCGAGCGGAGTACCAGCGGCGGATGGCGGCGCTGCTGGACGAGCGGCTGCCCGAGACGATCACCGACGTCCGCCCCGTGCAGGGCGACGTGGAGGAGTACCGGATCACGGCGGGCGGCGAGACCTTCCGCATGGTCGTGTCGGTGCAGCCTGAAGCTGATTGGATCACCCGGCTCTGCGCCCCCGCCTGCGAGGAGGACACGCGGCTGAGGCGCGGCCCGACCAGCGAGTGGCCGACCATCAGGTCGACCGTGCAGTACTACTACCGCAAGAGCGTGGCCTCGCTCACCGTCTACGCGGGGAAGGCGGTGGTGCCGGTGACGGCACGCGACATCTTCACCGTGGCCAAGGACCCGCGCTTCCTGGAGCTGGTGAAGGAAGCGGACGCGCGTCCGATGGAGCCGCCCCTGGGGAAGCCCACAGACCCGCCGCTGCCGCCCCTGGATGAGCCCGGAACGGTCTTCTGGACGGATCAGCGGGCGCGGTAGACCAGTCGGCCGCCGATCACGGTGGCGACGCACGTCGACGGGCCGAGCCGGACCAGGGCCGCCCGGTCCGGGACGTCGAAGACGGCGAAGCGGGCCGGGCCTCCCGGGGCCAGACCGGGCAGGAGGATCAGCGGCGCCGGCGAGAAGGACGGGCCGGCCGGGAGCTTGTCGGGGCGGCGGCCGACGGCCAGACCGGCCCGGCGCACGGCGTCCGCCGCCGCCTGGCCGCGGAGCTCGCCGGCTACCGCGACCGTCCCGTGCGCGAGCATCCGCTGCACGCCGCGGCGCGCGGACGCGCCCCGGCGCGAGGGGTCCATGCGGAAGATCCGCTGCGCCCGCTCCCCGGGGATCGGCTCGGTGCCGAACCCCGCGGCCTCGCGGGGGTCCGGGTGGTACATGCCTTCGAGCAACTCGGGCCCGTACGGGTTGAGCAGTCCGGGCGTGAGGATGCCGGGCCACTGCCGCACCCGCGCCTCGGGGCGCAGGGCGGCCAGGTCCTCGTACGGGCCGACGGCGGCGAGGACGGCGCCGTCGACCAGGACGGCGGTCTCGGGCGACGCCTCGGCGAAGTGGATCGTCAGCATGGGCGCCTTCAGTTGGCGTCGAGGAGCTTCAGCTCGGGGTGCGCCGTGCCGCCCTCGATCGCCGTGGACGAGATGTGGGAGGCGACGCGCTCGTCGACCGGGTCGTTCGCCGGGTCGTCGTGGACGACGAGGTGCTCGTACGTCGTGGCGCGCTGCGCCGGGACGCGGTCCGCCGTGCGGATCATGTCGATCATCTCGCGCAGGTTGGAGCGGTGCTTGGCGCCCGCCGAGGAGACGACGTTCTCCTCCAGCATGATCGAGCCGAGGTCGTCGGCGCCGTAGTGCAGCGTCAGCTGGCCGATCTCCTTGCCCGTGGTGAGCCACGAGCCCTGGATGTGCGCGATGTTGTCGAAGAACAGCCGGGCGATCGCGATCATGCGCAGGTACTCGAAGAGCGTGGCGTGCGTGCGGCCCTTGAGGTGGTTGTTCTCGGGCTGGTACGTGTACGGGATGAAGGCCCGGAAGCCGCCCGTCCGGTCCTGCACGTCACGGATCATCCGCAGGTGCTCGATCCGCTCGGCGTTGGTCTCGCCGGTGCCCATCAGCATGGTGGACGTCGACTCGACGCCCAGCTTGTGGGCGATCTCCATGATCTCCAGCCAGCGCTCGCCGCTCTCCTTGAGCGGGGCGATGGCCTTGCGCGGCCGCTCGGGGAGCAGCTCGGCGCCGGCGCCCGCGAAGGAGTCGAGACCGGCCGCGTGGATGCGGGTGATCGCCTCCTCGACGGAAACGCCGGAGATCCGGGCCATGTGCTCGACCTCGGAGGCGCCGAGGGAGTGGATGACGAGCTGCGGGTAGGCCTGCTTGATCGCGGCGAAGTGCTTCTCGTAGTACTCGACGCCGTAGTCCGGGTGGTGGCCGCCCTGGAACATGATCTGGGTGCCGCCGAGCTCCACGGTCTCCGCGCAGCGGCGCAGGATGTCGTCGAGGTCGCGGGTCCAGCCCTTCTTGGTGTCCTTCGGCGCGGCGTAGAAGGCGCAGAACTTGCACGCCGTCACGCAGACGTTCGTGTAGTTGATGTTGCGCTCGATGATGTACGTCGCGATGTGCTCGGTCCCCGCGTACCGGCGGCGGCGCACGGCGTCGGCGGCGGCGCCCAGCGCGTGCAGGGGCGCCGAGCGGTAGAGGTCGAGCGCCTCCTCGGGGGTGATCCGGCCACCCGCGGCTGCGCGGTCGAGAACGGACTGGAGCTCGGCCTTCTCGGTCACCGGGTACGTCCCTTTCGGAGGGGTTCTGATCGTCCGAACCAGCGTACGCCAGGGGTTCTCACGGCTTCCTCAGGGTGTTCCGCAGGGTGTCCCGCGGGTTCCGCGCGAGCAGCTCCACCCGGACGTCGGCCGGGAAACCCGTCGTCGGGCCGGTGCGGCGGGCGAACTCCCGCACTCCCGCGAGCTGCTCCGGGCCGAAGCGGAAGTCGAGTGTCCGGAAGTACCGCTCCAGGAGCTCCGCGTCGAAGGTCTCCCAGCGGGCGGCCTGCTCGGCGACCTTGGCGACCTCTTCGAGGGAGACGTCCCGCGAGGCCAGGAACGCCTGGTGCACCTCGTGGACGGTCTCCGGCTCGCGCGCCAGGTAGTCCTTGCGCGCCGCCCACACCGCGAAGACGAAGGGCAGCCCCGTCCATTCCTTCCACATGAGGCCCAGGTCGTGGACCTGGAGCCCGAGGCGGGGAGCGTCGTGCAGGGAGGCCCGGAGCGCGGCGTCGCCGATGAGGACGGCCGCCTCCGCCTCCTGCATCATCACGCCGAGGTCCGGCGGGCAGGTGTAGTAGTCGGGCTTCACCCCGTACTGCTCGGCGAGCAGCAGCTGGGCGAGGCGCACCGAGGTGCGGGAGGTGGAACCGAGCGCCACCCGGGCCCCGTCCAGCTCGCGGAGCGGCCGCTGGGAGACGATCACGCACGACATGACGGGGCCGTCACAGCCCACGGCGATGTCGGGGAGGGCGACGAGGTCCTCCGCGTTCCGGAGGTACTCGACGAGGGTGATGGGGCCGATGTCGAGGTCGCCCCGGACGAGGCGCTCGCTGAGCTTCTCCGGGGTGTCCTTCGTGAGCTCGAGATCGAGGAGCGTTCCGGTCCTCGCGAGCCCCCAGTAAAGGGGCAGGCAGTTCAGGAACTGGATGTGTCCGACGCGGGGCCGGCTGCGCTGGTGGGCGCCGGTTGCGTCGTCGGTTGCATTGTCCACATTGCGAGGCTAGACCCGCCTCGCGGCGCGGGCGTCGCCGGGGCTCACGACACGGCTGACATCAGCACGGAACCGCAGATCAAACATGCGAGTGACGTGATCTTTCCCTCTACCGCCCGCCGCATCCTGCGTGCTAGGCTCATTCGCAAGTTGCAGTTTGGTTTCCCTTGCAGTACAGAGCCTGCGGAGCATGTAACCCGCAGGCTTTTGTAGTTTTCAGACTTGTTTGCAGGTTCTGGAGCAGGGCAACCCTTTGGCCCAAGGAGGGCTTATGGCTACCGGAACCGTCAAGTGGTTCAACGCTGAAAAGGGCTTCGGCTTCATCGCCCAGGACGGCGGCGGCCCGGATGTCTTCGTCCACTACTCCGCGATCAACGCGAACGGCTTCCGTTCGCTTGAGGAGAACCAGCCCGTGACCTTCGACGTCACGCAGGGCCCGAAGGGCCCGCAGGCGGAGAACGTCACCCCGGCCTAAGGTGCCCGGGTCGGCGTCAGCGCTGGACTAGAGCAGTACCCAAGGAGCCCCGCTCCGCGCCTCAGGGCACGAGCGGGGCTCCTGCCTTTTCCCGCTCCCGCGCGGTCAGCAGGTGGGGATGACCGCCCCGTTGTTGTCGCGGGCCTCGTCGTTGCCCCAGCGGGACAGGTAGTACGCGGACACGTACGCTCCGTAGCCGTTCTTCCCGGCGTAGACGGTGTCGAGGTCGGTCCTGAGCCACCAGTGGTTGAAGTTCCCGGAGGCGTCCCGGACCTCCTGGCCCCAGACCTTGCAGAAGACGTAGTTCGTGCCCGCGTTCAGCACGCCCTGGGCGTCGTTGGTGTTCGCCTGGGCGTAACCGGTCGCGTGGGCGAAGGTGTCGACCCAGTACTTTCCGCCTCCGCCGCCCGAGCAGCCGTTGTCGCTCGTCAGGTACTTGGAGCCGTAGGAGCCCGGGTAGGGGGCGAGGGAGGCGCCGTTGATGACGATGGACTGGCCGACGCCGTTGTAGAGCTGCTCGTAGTGGCTGTGGGCGCCGGAGCTGTTGCCGGTGGAGCCGGTGGTGCCGATCTGCTGCCCCTGGGCGACCCGGGCGCCGTTGGCGACGGAGTAGGCGTTGAGGTGGAAGTAGTACGTCTTCCAGCCGCTGCCGTGGTCGACCACGATGTAGTTGCCCGCGCCGCTCGGCTGGGAGTAGCGGTAGGCGGTCCCGGACGCCGAGGCGAGGACCGGGGTTCCGGCCGTCGTGCCGCCGTCGGCGCGGATGAAGTCGAGGGCCTGGCGGACCTCGGCGGAGTGGTGGCCGTAGGTCCACTTCTGACCGCACGGGTAGGGCGCCTTGAAGAGCGGCGCCGCCTGGGCGGGGGTGGTCGTGACGAGCGCGGTGAGCAGGCCCGCGACGAGCGCGAGCAGGGTGCCGAGCGGGGTGATCCGTGCACGCATGCGTCCTCCGGTGATTGCCGGTGATTGCCAGTGGTTGCCAGTGGTTGCCAGTGGTTGCCAGTGATTGCAGGGGTCGACGCGCGTTGAACGCACCACAGCGTGCCGGAAGATCGCGTGCCGCAGTAGACCGCGAGGACCACACCCGTACGACGGCGGTTACGTAGTCTGGACACATGACCGAACGGAAACCGCCGGGCGTGAGCTTCGAGTCATTCGTCGACAAGCAGATCCGGGAGGCCTCGGAGCGAGGCGAGTTCCGGAGCCTCCCCGGCTTCGGGAAGCCGCTGCCCGACGACTCCGCCCCGTACGACGAACTGTGGTGGATCAAGGGCAAGATGCACCGCGAGGGCGCGTCCGTGCTGCCGCCCTCGCTGGCCCTGCGCAAGGAGGCCGAGGACGCGGAGGAGGCGGTCGCCGCGGCCGTCTCGGAGAGCCGGGTCCGCCGGATCCTCGGCGAGATCAACACGAAGATCGCCGAAGCCCTCGCCCGGCCGCCGGCCGGGCCCCCGCTCAACCTGACGCTCTTCGACGTCGAGGCGGCGGTGGAACGGTGGAAGGCGGAGAGGAGCCTCCCGTGAACGCCGTGCATCCCGTGAACAGCGCCGGTCTGCTGGTGGACTCGTTCGGACGGGTCCAGGAAGCCGTCCACGCGGCCGTGGAGGGACTGACGGAGGACGAGCTCGCCGCCCGGATCGACCCGGACGCCAACTCGGTCGCCTGGCTCGTCTGGCACCTCACCCGGATCCAGGACGACCACCTCGCGGACGCGTTCGACACGAAGCAGCTGTGGACGTCGGACGGCTGGGCCAGCCGCTTCGACCTGCCGTTCTCCCGGCGGGCCACCGGGTACGGGCAGACGCGCGCCGAGGCCGGCGCGGTGCGCGCGCCGGCGGAGCTGCTGCTCGGGTACCACGACGCCGTGCACGCGCGGACGGTGGAGCTGATCGGCTCGGTGACGAACGCCGACCTGGGCCGGGTCGTCGACACGGCCTGGGACCCGCCGGTGACCCTCGGTGTCCGGCTGGTCTCCGTGATCGCGGACGACCTCCAGCACGCGGGCCAGGCGGCGTTCGTCCGGGGCGTGGTGGAGCGGCGGGAAACGTCATGACGCGTGTCAGCGGGGGCTGGTAGCCTCCGCTCGATCTTCGCGTGAGGTGACGTTCGGTTGGGGGGGTACCACCGGCCGCCTCCGCGCGTCACGGCCGCGCCGCGCAGCCTGTGTCGCGCGCGGTCGGCCCCTGGGGAGGACCGCGGCCCGAACCGCGGCCCACTTGTTCGAGCGGTTCGTACAACCACTGATCACCCTCGCGAGTCCAACCGGACGTGGCAGTCGCCATGTCTGTTTTTCCTGGGGGGAATTGACCTTGCAGAACCGTTCGTCCGCTCGTCGCCGTCATCTCGTCGCCGCCGTGACCGCCGTCCTGGCGATCACCGCCGGTACGGCCGTGGCCGCCGGACCGGCCGCCCTGGCCGCCGGACCGGCGGGCATCACGGCCCCCGAGGGCGCCAAGGGCGCCAACGCCGAGGACGCGACCGTGCCGTTCCCGATCGGTGCGAAGATCGCCGGCGCCGGCGCCACCGGCTTCCTGACCCGGAACGCGGGCGGCGAGCTCCACTGGACCCGGTACGTGGACGGCATCTCAACCGAGGTCATGTACGCCGCGGGCGGCGGCGTCGACCGTACGGGCACGGACATCCTGGTCATCGGGGACTCGAACGCCCCGCACCTGATGCGCTCCGTCACGCTCCGGAACATGGCGGTCCCCGGCACGCCCCCCGTCCACTTCGACCTCGGCTCGCTGTGGGCCAGGTACGTCGAGGCCCTCGGACCGGACTCGGTCCTCGCCAAGCGGGTCGCCTCGGACGACACCGAGAAACTGCTCATCGTCACCGACGAGAACGGCACCGCCCGCGAACGCGAGGTGACCGGCCTCCCCGCCGACGCGAACGGCTTCTTCGCCGACGCGCCCGTCCTCGACGGCAAGATCCTCGTCGGTTACGAGACCGGCTCCTCCGACCTGCGCACGAACGCCCGTGCCGTCATCGACGTGACCACCGGCGCGGTCGTCGAGACCTACCCCGCCGGCGTGTCCGACACCCTCCACTCCCTCCACTCCCGGCTGGCCCTCTCGGCCACGCACGTCGCCTGGACCGCGTTCTCCGAGAGCGAGGGCATCGTCTACACCACGGTCGACCGGAAGACCCGCGTCGCGAAGCGGCACGCCTTCCCCGTCACCGACGAGTACTTCATCGGTCTGGCGGGCAACTGGCTGGTGTACGGCGCCCCGAGCGAGCTCACCGACAACGGGACGTTCCCGAACACCAAGGTGCAGGCCGTCGACCTGACGGCCGGTCCGACCTCCGAGCCCGTCGAAATCGCCGCGTACGCCAACTCGATGGAGTCCGCGGGCGACGGCTCCCTGCTCGTGCGCGGCGGCACGGTCGCGAACGGCGAGGGCCTCTACAAGGTCTCCTCCCCCGGCGGCGGGCAGCTCGCCGTCGAGAAGGTCGCGACGACCGGACAGCCGACCGCGCTGACCTACCTCGGCTCGCAGGTGCCGGCCGTCATCGACTTCGACCGGGACCGCGAGACCGAGCTGAAGTGGCGGATGTCCCGGCTCAACGCCGACGTCCACCTGAAGCTCACCCACAAGAGGACCGGCCAGTCCTACACCCGCCTGCTGAAGGTGCGCCGCGAGTACCCCTCCCAGCACACCTTCGACGACACCACCTTCGGCATCACCTGGCAGGGCCTCGTCGACGACCTCTCGCCGGGCGACAAGTCGGCCTTCAACGGCGACTACACCTGGTCCTTCCGCGCCGTCCCGCAGAACGGCATCGGGCCCGAGGTGAACGAGTCGGGCACCTTCACGGTGGTCCGCTCGGTCAAGCCGCACGACTACAGCGACAACGGCTCGCCGGACCTGTTCGCCCGGGACACGGGCGGCTCGCTGTGGCGCGTCGACACCACGTACGACTCGTACACGCGGAAACTCGCGCCCACGTACCAGCGGACGGCGGTCGGTGCCGGCTGGAACGCGTACGACCGGATCGAGTCCGTCGGGAACGTCGCGGGGACGAACGTCGCCGACACGATCGCCCGTGACAAGACCGGCGTCCTGTGGCTGTACCAGGGCACCGGCAACGAGACGAAGCCGCTGGGGACCCGTACGAAGATCGGCGCCGGCTGGGGCGTCTACAACCAGCTCGCGGGCGGCAGCGACCTGACCGGGGACGGCCGCGCCGACCTCGTCGCCACCGACAAGGCCGGGGACCTCTACCTCTACCCGGGCACCGGCAGCGCCACCACGCCCTTCGGCACCCGGAAGAAGCTCGGCGGCGGCTGGGGCGCCTACAACCAGCTGACGGCCGTGGGGAACCTGGCCGGAGGCCCGGCCGGTGACCTGGTCGCCCGCGACACGGCCGGCGTCCTCTGGCTCCACCTCGGCAAGGGCGACGGCACGTTCGCGACCCGCGTCAAGGTCGGCAGCGGCTGGAACGGCTACACCGAGCTCATCGGCTTCGGCGACGCGAACAAGGACGGCCGCCCCGACCTGTACGCGTGGGGTGGCCCGGGACGCCCGTCGTACGTCTACGCCGGTACCGGCAACTGGAGCGCGCCCTTCGCGGGCCGTACCCAGGCCGAGATCCTGATGTACGGCGGCGCGGGCTACCAGCACGCACTCTGACACCCACGACTCAAGAGGAAACGATCCTTTGAATCGCTCGCGCACCTCTTCCCGACGTCACCTCGCCGCCGCCGTCACCGCCGTCCTGGCGCTCACGGCCGGCACGGCCCTCGCCGTCACCCCCGCCACGGCGGCCCCCGTCCCCGGCCCGGCGGTCGGGCAGACGGCCGAGGCAATCGGCACGATCCCGCAGAACGCGCGGGTCACCAGCGCCGGGACCACCGGCTTCCTCAGCACGGTCCAGCACTACGACACCCAAACCACCGACTTCCTCTGGACGAAGTACGCCGACGGCTCCACCACCGTCCTGAACAGGCCGAACACCTCTTTCTTCGGCCGGAGTTCGGACATCGTCTGGGGCCATCAGCCCGGTTCGCTCTCGTACTCGATGTGGGACATGGCCAACCCGAGCAACGCCGTGGGCGGCACCTCGATGAACAACGGCACCTCCGTGCGCGGGGCCATCGGCTCGGCTCTCGTGACCACCACCGAGGACCGCAACACCGGCGCCGTGAGCGTCGGCATCCTCCGAGGGAGCAACACCGGCCAGCTGCCCTCCATCCCCGTCCCCGGCATCCCGGGCAACGCCAACCTGACCAAGGTCGTCCTGACGACGCCCGGCACGGCCGTCATCGTGTACGAGACGGGCCGCGCCGAAACCCTCCGCTACCACATGGCCGCCGTGGACACCGTGACCGGCGAGGTCCTGGAGACGCGCCCGGCGGGCTCGCTGGAGTTCGGCGACGTCGCGCTCTCCGCGACCCACTGGTCCTGGATCGAGTACGACTACCCCGACGGACCGCTCGGCGGGAAGCGCGTCGCCCTCCTCCACACCGCCCCGCGCGGCGGCGGCGCGCCCACGACCACCGACCTGGGCCTCGTCACCGGCGGCGCGTCGATGCGCACGGGCCTCCTGGGCGACTGGGTGACCTACACCAGCGTCGGTGGCTACCAGTCCAACGGCCCGTCGCCGTACTACCCGCTGGTCGCCCGCCCCCTCGGCGGCGGGGCAGCGGTCAAGCTCCTCGACCACGTCGTCACCGCGGTCTCGGACACCGACGGCAACCTCGTCGTGCGCGGCGGCAGCCTCACCGAGGGCGCGGGCGAGGGCGTCTACAAGGTCTCGGCGAACGAGACGGGCGGCGCGCCGATCGTCACCAAGGTCGCGACCTCGAACACCCCGACGGCGCTCGGGATCGTCTCCCAGGACGCCGCCCCGACCGTGGTCGACCTCGACAAGAGCCGGGGGGCGAGGTTCAGCTGGACCCTGACCCAGGCGAACGTGGACGGCACGTTCACGCTGAAGCACACCCGCACCGGCAAGACCGAGCAGATCTCCGTCTGGACCGACAACGCGTCGGCCAACCCCGGCAACAAGGCCACGGTCGACTGGTCGGGCAAGCTCGTCCACTCCTCCATCGACGCCTACAACGGCGACTACACCTGGGAGCTCCGCGTCAAGCCGCGCAGCGGCATCGGCCCCGAGGTGAGGAAGACCGGCGCCCTCAAGGTGGTCCGCAAGGCCGCCGCGCACGACTTCTCCGACAACGGCACCCCGGACATCCTCGCCCGGGACTCCGCCGGCCGGGTCTGGCGCGACGACATCAACAGCAGGACGCCCTCGGACGGCGTCCCCACGTCCACGCGCACGCTGCTCGGCTCCGGCTGGGGCGTCTACAGCCACATCGAGGCCGTGGGCAACGTCGCCGGCGCCTCCGCGGGCGATGTCGTCGCGAAGGACAAGGACGGCAACCTCTGGCTGTACCTCGGCAAGGGCGACGGCACCTTCGCACCCCGCACCAAGATCGGCCCCGGCTGGAACGCGTACAACAAGATCGCCGGCGGCAGTGACGTCAACGGCGACGGCTGGTCCGACCTCTTCGCCACCGACAACACCGGCGTCCTCTGGCTCTACAAGGGCACCGGCAACTGGAAGGCCCCGTACGGCGGCCGAACGAGGGTCGGCGGCGGCTGGGGCGCCATGAACCAGATCACCGCCGTCGGCGACCTCGGCGGCACCACGCACGGCGACCTCCTCGCCCGCGACACGGCCGGCGTCCTCTGGCTGTACCCGGGCACGGGCGGCACCGCCCTCGGCAGCCGCGTCCGGATCGGCGGCGGCTGGGGCGCCTACACCCACCTCGTCGGCGCCGGCGACATCAACGGCGACGGCCGCGCCGACCTGTTCGCGTACAGCCCGGGCGGCGGCTCGTACGTCCACCACGGCACGGGCAACCTCTCGGCGCCGCTCATGGGACGCCAGTTCCTGAACGTCTACCTGCCGGGCTCGACGGCACACAACCCGGTCATCTGACACACCCGTTCACCGACTGGGCGTGGTGCCGCCGAGGCGCCACGTCCGGTCTCTTCAGGGGGCAACACGCCATGAACCACGCGCACATACGCGGCCGCCCCCACCGGCCGGCCGTCGCCGTCACCGCCGTCCTCGCCGTCACCGCCGGTACGGCCGCCATCGCTCCGGCGACCGCCGCTCCTGTCACCACCGCGTCGGCCGCCACCGCCGCATCCGGCGCCACCGCCGCCGACCCGATCCGGATCCCGGCGACGTACCGGATCGTCGGCGCGGGCCCCTCCGGCTGACGGGCGGCACGTACGCGTACCGGTCGACGGGGCCGACGACGGCGGTGTTCGGCAAGACGATCACGAACCTGTACACGGGCGAGGGGACGAAGTTCACGTCCGTGTCGTAATGGACGCGACGGAGCTGGCGGCCCTGACGGACCGGACACATTCCGGACAGGCGTACAACCTTGCGACGCCCGCGGAGGTCATGTGGGTGCGGCTACGCCGCCGCACCCACAGCACCCGAGGGAGAACTCCGCTTTGTCCCACGCACGTACGTCCCGCCGCCACCTCACCGCCGCCGTCGCCGTGGCACTCGCGGCCGCCTGCATGGGCACGCTCACGACGGCCGGGCCGGCCGCCGCGACCCCCGGGGCCACGGCGACGACCGCCGCTTCGAGCAGCACGGCACAGGAGGGCGTCGCCGCGCTCCTCCCGGACTCCGTGGTCCTCGGCCACGGGCCGACGGGATTCCTGACCTCGCACAAGGGCGGCATGACCGGCGCGACCGTCCACCGGTGGACGCGGTACGCGGACGGCGTCAGCACCGTCCTGCCCGCGGGCGCATACCGGGGCGGCCTCGGTACGGACGTGATCGTGAAGACCGAGGGCAGCACGTACACGCTGTACGACATGGCCACGGGCGCCGCCCCCACGGTCATCGACACGAGCTCCCTGGGCGCGACCGCCACGCTCGCCGCGCTCCACGGCCCGACCCTCGTCATGCGGGTCCCCCGCGCGGCGGGCGGTGTCGACCTCCACCTCGTCGGCAAGCCGGACGGCACGCTTGAGGACCGTGTCGTCACCGGGATTCCGGCGGCCGCCCAGAACGTCGAGCACGTCGTGACCGCACCGGCACCGGGCACCCTGCTGATCCGCTACGCGGTCCCCGGGGAGCGGGCCTCGCGCGCCACCCTCGTGGACACCGCCACCGCCCGGGTCGTGGAGGACCGCGTCCTCACGGCCTCCGACGGCAACCCCGACGTGACCGCTTCCGCCACGCATCTGGCCTGGACCGAGCCGTACGCCTACGGCAGCGACTCCAGGGCCCTCCGGGTGGCCCCGCGCGGCCAACAGGAGTCCATCCGCGTCCCGATCGGCACGGGTGGCCGGATGGTGCTCGGGTTCCTGGGCAACAACTGGGTGACGTACGCCGACAGGGAGGGGTCCTGGTCGTACAGCCCCAACCCCCTGCACTCCCTGACGGCCAGCTCCCTGACCGACGGCCGGACGGTCAAGCTCCTCGACCTCACACTCCGCATCCTGCCCGGCAGCGACGGCGAGCTGCTCGTCCACGGCGCCACCCTCGAACACGGCGAGGGCCTCTACCGGGTCACCACCGGCCCGGACGGGACCCCGGCCACCACCCTCGTAGCGAGCACCGGCCGCCCCCTCGCGTACACCGTCACCGGCGTGAACATCCCCGCGACCGTCGACCTGACCACGGCGAGCGGTGACCCGACCCTGAAGTGGGACGCCACCGGCATCAGCTTCGGGAAGGTGACCATCGAGCTGACGCACACGGCCACGGGCCTGCGCCGGACCTTGCTCACCATCGCCACCCGCGGCGCGGCGCAGGCCTGGGACGGTCTGCTCGACGACGGCACGGCCGCCCCTCTCGGCGACTACACCTGGCGGCTGACGACGGAGCCCACCAACGGCATCGGCCCGAAGACCGAGCGGAAGGGCACGCTGAAGGTCGTCGGCAAGCCGGGGCCGCACGACTTCTCGAACAGCACCGCGCCCGACCTGCTCTTCCGCAGCGGCGGCCGGCTCTCGGTCTTCGACGCCCGACAGTTCCTGAACAGCAGCAGCAGCAGGGACACCCTGTCGGAGGTCGTCGTCGGATCCGGATGGGACACGTACGACCGGATCGTCACCCCCGGAAACCTGGGCGGCACCGTGCACGCCGACCTGCTCGGCCGGGACAGGAGCGGCGTGCTGTGGTCGTACGCGGGCACCGGCAAGCCCTCGGCCCCGCTCGCGACACGGGTGCGGGTCGGTGGCGGCTGGGGGATCTACAACCACCTCACCGCGGGCCTCGACGTCAGCGGCGACGGCCGCCGCGACCTCCTCGCCACCGACAAGGACGGCGTCCTGTGGCTCTACAAGGGCACGGGCTCCCCCACCTCGCCCTTCCGGCCGCGCGTGAAGGTCGGCGGCGGCTGGGGGATCTACAACAAGCTCACCGCCACCGGGAACATCGGCGGCGGCCCGGCCGGAGACCTCATCGCCCGTGACAGGAACGGCGTCGACTGGCTCTACCTCGGCAAGGGCGACGGCACCTTCGCCACCCGGACCCGGGCGAACAGCGACTGGGGCTACTACACCGACCTCATCCCCGTCGGCGACGCCGACCGCGACGGCCGTGCCGACCTCGTCGTCCGCCATGTGACCGGCGGCGACACGGGCAGCCTCTCCTTCCACCCCGGCAGCGGCGACTGGCGGAACCCCTTCCCGAAGACGGAGGGTATCGACGTGTCGCGGCGGTTCGTCCGCGACGGCTCCCTGCTGTTCTGACCCGCCACCCGAGCGCGTCGACGAGACCTCCTACGTACCGATCAACAGCTACCCCGTCATCGCGTTCCAAGGCGTGAGAGGGACTGTCGGGACGGTCGCCCAGACCGTCTTGCCGACGGACCGGTCCTTCACGCCCCAGGCGGTGGCCAGGGCGGCTACGAGCAGCAGCCCGTAGCCGCCCTCGTCGGGCTGCCCGGACGGTAACGGGCGGCGCTCGCCCCGCGCGTCGGAGAGTTCGATCCGTACGTGGTCGTCGCCGCGCTCCATCCGCACCTCGAAGTCCCTCCCCGGCACCCGGCCGTGGAGGGCGGCGTTACTGGCGAGCTCGGCGACCACCAGTTCGGCCGCCTCGGCGGCGCAGCCGGTCACGCCCCAGTCGCGGAGCTGCTGCACGGCGAGTAGCCGGGCCAATCGTGCGCCCCGGCGCGTGGCCGAGAGCCGGAGCGTGAACTCACCTGTTGGGGTGGCGGTTTCGGACTTCATGCCCCAGAGCCTGGGCCCCCGGCCGTACGCTGACCAGCAGCGACGCGACGACGCTGAGTGACTGTACGGGTGCGCCAAGAGGGCGGTACGGATGTCGGGGAACGTGGAGGAGAGGCCGGACCGGCCCTCCGAGGTGGACGGTACGGCGCACCTGTTTCGTGCGCTCGGGAAGATCATCAAGGTGCTGCGGAAGAACGCGGGCCTGAGCCAGGCGGAACTGGCGGACATCACGCATTGCAGCGAGGACCTGGTCTCCTCGATCGAACGGGGGGTACGGACTCCGCAGCCGGACTTCCTGATCCGTGCGGATCCGGCGCTGGGCGCCGGGGGCGTGCTGATCGCCGCGGTGGACGACGTACGGGAGGCGCTGGCGAAGGCACGGGTGCGGCACCCGGACTGGTTCCGGGACTTCGCGAACGCGGAGGCGGAGGCCGTCGCTCTGCACTACTACGAGGTGCAGGCGGTACCAGGCATTCTCCAGACGCCCACTTACGCAGAGGCCGTGTTCCGGTACCGCCGCCCCCTCTACGACGAGGAGACGATCGAGAAGCGGCTGGCCGACCGGCTGGCCCGTCAGGCGATCTTCGACAAGTGGCCGGGCCCGACGATGAGCTTCGTCATCGAAGAGTCGGTGCTGCACCGCCCGCTGGGCGGCCGAGACGCCTTCCGGGAGCAGTTGCGGCGCCTCATCGAGGTCGCCCGGCTGAGGACCGTCCACTTCCAGATCATGCCGAACGACCCAGATGAACACCCTGGCCTCGGCGGCTCGTTCACGCTGCTCACCCCCAAGGGGCGGCGGGAGGTCGCGTACACCGAGATCTACGGGCACGCCCGACTGATCACCGACCCCGAGGAGGTACGCATGTACACCGAGCGCTATGGGATCATCCGGGCGCAGGCACTCACGCGCCGCGAGTCCCTGGAGTTGATCGAGAAGATGCTGGGAGAGCTATGAGCACCACGGATCTGGCCTGGTTCAAGAGCAGCTACAGCGACGGCGAGGGCGGCAACTGCATCGAAGTCGCCTACCACTGGCGCAAGTCCAGCTACAGCGGCGGCGAGGGCGGCAACTGCGTCGAGGTCGCCGCCCACCCCACCACCATCCACCTCCGCGACTCCAAGAACCCCGAGGGCCCCCAGCTGGCCGTGGCCCCCGCCAGCTGGGCGGCGTTCGTGGCGTACGCGCGCGTCTGACCGGGAAGAGGGCGCTCAGAAGGCGAAGACGGGTGTCATCTTCGCCATCAGCTCGCACGCGTTCCCGAACTCCTTCTCCCAGGAGACGGGGGCCTCGTTGTACGTGCCCTCCGCCTTCGCCGTGACCGGGTCGTACTCGTCGGTGCAGATCATGTCCGGGTCGCCCTTCAGCTTGTCGAAGTCGCCGCCGGCGTCGTGGAGGGCGTCACAGGCCAGGGCCGCGGCCGGGTGGTTCCCGCCGGTGGGACGGCAGCCGAGGAACACGTCCTTCGCGAGACCGGCCGAGTCGGTGACCGTCAGATGCAGGCGGGTGGGCGGCTTCGACGCCGTGGCGATGGGGTCTCCCGGACCCGGACCCGGGGCTGCGGTCGCGGAGCCGGTGAGCCCCAGGCCGACGAGGGTGGCGACGGCGAGAGGGTAGGCGAGGGTTCTCTTCATACCTAGGATCTCCCCCTTGCCACCGGCACATTCATCCTCTTCGACGACGACGGCACTCTGATGGACGCAGTCGCCGCATCCCCCGGCTCCTGGTCCACCTTGATCTCGTACGCTGCGACCACAACGCAATCATGAGTAGCGGGCGGGGTGTTGCGTAACGCCCCGCGCGCTTCCCTGGGGGGATACGCACCATGAATCACGCGCACATACGCGGCCGTCGGCTCGCCGTGGCCGTCACCGCGGTTCTCGCCGTCACCGCTCTCGGCGGGACGCTCGTCACCGCCGCCGCGCCGGCCGCCGAAGCCGCCGTCGCGGGACCGGTGGCGCCGAACGCGGACGTCACGTTCCCGGCGGGCGAGAAGCTCGTCAGCGGCGGGACCACCGGGTTCCTCACCTCGAAGGACGACGGCGCGGGCGGGTCCGCGCTGACGTGGACGAGTTTCGACGACGGATCCACCTGGCCGGTACCGGCATCGCTCGCGCACCAGAGCCGTTCGGACACGATCGTCACCCGCGAGGGGTACCGCTTCATCCTGCGGGACATGAGCGCGAACGGGATCTCGACCTACGTGGAGCCGAAGGGCCTCGGGACGGACTACAAGGTCGCCGGGGCGGCCGGTTCGACGGTCTTCCTGAGCGTGCCGAACCCGACGTACGGGGGCGAGGACCTCTACCGGCTGACCCGCGTGAACGGCGTGCAGCAGCAGGAGAAGCTCACGCCCTTCGCCGGCGGCCGCGACTACAAGGTCCTGTCGCACTCCCTGAGCAGCGTGGTCGTCGTCTTCACGAAGGACGGCAGCACCGGACCGATCTACCGTCGCGCCCTGGCGGACCTCGGCGGCGGTTTCCTGAAGGAGGAGCAGAACCTCTCGCCCTTCGACCCGGCCACGGTCACGACCGCGATCAGCCCGTCGTACATCGCGTGGACGGAGTACGTCGACGGCGCCACCAGGGTGGCGATCGAGAAGCGGACCGAGTACGAACCCTTCAAGCGCATCTCACTGGGCGCGGGCTCCAAGGGTGTCGTGGTCGGGTTCTCCGGGGACTGGGTGCTGTACGGGGTGCCGGGCGGCCTCACCGCCCCGACGGCCAACCCGCTGTACGCGCTGACCGCGCAGAACGTCCTCACGGGCGAGACGCACCAGCTGCTCGACCACTTCACGACCTCGTCGACCGCGCCCGACGGGTCGATCCTCGTCCACGGCGGGAAGTCGACCGACGGCGAGGGGCTGTTCCGGGTCACCCCGGCGGAGTGGCCGCAGATCGCGCTCGCCGCGCGGACGCCGGGCGCGACGGCCTCGCCGCAGGTGCGGCAGAGCACCGTCCCGCCGGTGGCCGACCTCGACCGCAACGGCGGTCAGGTCGCCATGGAGTGGGAGCTCTCGCGGTACAACGTGAACCTGGACGTCACCCTGCGGCACAGCGCGACCGGGAAGACGTTCACGAAGCGGCTCACGCGGCCCTCGGCGCCCGCGCGGCTCACCTGGGACGGGCTGATCAACGGGGTCAGCGCCCCGAACGGCGACTACACGTGGAACGTCGTCCTCACGCCGACCAACGGCATCGGGTACCCGGGATACGCGTCGGGCGTCTTCAAGGTGACCCGGAAGGCCAACCCGCACGACTACAGCGACAACGGCTCTCCGGACCTGCTCGCGCGGGACGCGGCCGGCGTGCTGTGGCGGGACGACCTGCTCGACTGGCCGGTGGCCGGTCAGGTGACGCCGGCGAAGCCGCGCGTGCGGATCGGTACGGGGTGGAACACGTACAACCTGATCGAGGCGGCCGGGAACAACGGCGGCTCCGCCGTCGGTGACGTCCTCGGGCGGGACACGGCCGGTGTGCTGTGGAACTACCTCGGCAAGGGCGACGGCACCTTCGGGACCCGCATCAAGGTCGGGCCGGGCTGGGGCGTCTACAACAAGCTCGCCGGTGGGTCCGACCTGAACGGTGACGGCAAGGCCGACCTCGTCGCCACGGACGCGGCCGGCCTGCTGTGGTTCTACAAGGGCACGGGCAGCTCCACCGCGCCGTACGCGGGCCGCGTGAAGATCGGGTCCGGCTGGGGCGCCTACAACCAGCTGACGGCCGTCGGGAACATCGCCGGGGGTGTCGCCGGCGACCTCGTCGCCCGGGACGCGGCGGGCGTGCTGTGGCTGTACCTGGGGAAGGGCGACGGTACGTTCGCGGCCCGGACCAAGATCGGTACGGGCTGGGGCGGTTACAGCCAGCTGGTGGGTGCCGGCGACGCGAACAACGACGGTCGGCCCGACCTCGTCGCGTACGGGTCGGCGGGGACCCACGTCTTCCTCGGGACGGGGTCGTGGTCGGCGCCGTTCACGAAGACGGCGACCTCGCTGTACGCGGGCGAGGGGACCAAGTTCACGTCGGTGTCGTGACGGTCGCCTGACCCGGTACGGGTCAGGGCCTGCCGGTCGCGCCTCGGACCGCTCGCCGTAGCATCCGGGGCGTGACCTCCCGAAACTTCGTTCTCTTCGACGTCGACGGCACCCTCATGGACGCCGTCGCCAACCAGCGCCGCATGTGGCACCAGTGGGCCGCTCGGTACGGGCTCGACGGGGACGAGGTGTACGCCGTGGCCCTGCGGACGCGGCCCGTCGAGACCTTCGCGGCCGTCGCCCCGGGGCACGATCCGGACGAGTGCCTCGCCCTGCTGCACGAGCTGGAGGACGAGGACGTCCGTACGGGCGCGTACACGGCCTTCGACGGGGCGGCCGAGCTGCTCGCCGGCCTTCCGGCGGACCGGTGGGCGCTGGTCACGTCGAACTACGAGCACCGGGTGCGGGGGCGCTTCGAGCGGACCGGGCTGCCGCTTCCCGGGCTGATCGTGGACGCGGCCTCGGTGGCCGAGGGGAAGCCGTCCCCCGTCCCGTACCTGCTCGCGGCCGAGAAGCTGGGCGTGGATCCCGCGAAGTGCCTGGTCATCGAGGACGCGCCGTCCGGCGTCCGCTCGGGGCTCGCCGCCGGGATGACGGTCTGGTCGGTCAACGGCCCGGACCTGGTGGAGGGCGCCCACCGGCACTTCGACACGCTCGCGGAGGCGGCCCCGCACATCCTGACCGCTCTGCGCTGACAGGGGGCGGGCCTGCTTCGCGAGCTTCTGGTGGGACCACCGGACACGTCCGCCCCCGGGGCCCAAGCGACCCGCGTCGTTTCTGATGCCGTCTGCCATGCCACGGCTCAGGCGGTCCGACGGTCGGCGCCGGTGGCGATCTCGCGGGTGGCGTCGGCGATGGCTCGGTAGTCCTTGCGCAGGATCTTGGAGTGGTTGCTCGGGACCTTCGCGCTGATCTGGATGTTCGGGTTGCGGGTGGTGACGGGGGTGAGGTCGGCGCGGATCTTTTCCATCAGGACCGGGTCGCCGCCGAGGTTGCCGCCGGTGGCGAGGACGTACCGGGTCGGGACGGTGATGCGGTCGAAGACCGGGTCGAGGGCGGCGGGTGCGCAGAGTTCGTTGACCTCGATGTTGATCTCGGCGTGCTGTTCGGCGCTCATGCGGGCGGCCATGCCGAGTCGGCGGGCGATGGGGAAGACCGGGCTGAGGCGGCGGAAGAGCTTGCGGACCTGGGTCTTGGTGGCGTCGTCGAGCCACGAGTGGGGCATCGCGCCGTCGACGGAGACGACGCCGTGGACGCGGTCGGGGTTCTGGGCGGCCCAGTGGACGGCGAGCATGGCGCCGTAGGACCAGCCGACGAGGATGGGGCGCTCGATGCCTCGGGCGGTCAGGACGGCGTCGAGGTCGCGGAGGCAGGCGGCGAAGGTGTAGTCGCCGGAGAGTCCGGACTTGCCACGGGCGCGCTCGTCGTAGGTGATGTGGCGGTAGTCGCCGCCGAGTTCGGTGATGACGTGGCGCCAGTGCTTCTGGTCGGCGTAGGAGCCGTTGAGGTAGACGACGGGGCGGCCGGGGCCGCCGGTGTCGGTGACGGCGAGCTGGGTGTCGTCGACGGAGACCGTTCCGGTCCAGGCGGCGGGGTGGGTGGTGGCGGTGGAGGTCATGGCTGGTCTTCTTTCCGGTAGTCGGGGGGATCGCGGGGATGGGCGGGTGTTTCAGAGGCTGCGGGCGGTGATGTCGCCGTGGGCGGTGGTGGCGTGGATGTTCAGGCCGGCGCCGGAACCCTCGCTGTTCTGGAGGGTGTTGTTGATGCGGCCGTAGGTGGTGCCGGCGTCGAGGGTGGCGGAGACGCCTCGGGCGGCGCCGATCTCCAGGTCGCCGGACTCGGTGCGGACGGTGACCGTGCCGGTCTTCGCCTCGGTGATGCGGATGTCGCCCTTCTGGGTGCGCAGCTCCGCGGGGCCGCCGAGGCGGCCGACGGTGATGTCACCGGCCTGGAGGGTGAGGCGGGCGGACGCGGTCTCGTCGAGCTTGACCGTGCCCTGCGCGCTCTCGATGGTCACGTCGCCCAGGCGTCCCACACCCCGGAGTTCGGCGGCGGCCGTGGTCGCCTCGACGCGGGAGCCGGCCGGCAGCTGGACGGTGACCTCGACCGCACCGGAGTTGCCGAGGATCCGGCTCTTCGGCTCGGCGGCCTCGATCCGCAGCACACCGTCCGCGTAGGCGACGGTGACCCGCTCGGCGGCCTTGACGTCGTTGCTCTTCGAGGGGTTCGCGGGGAGGACCTCGACCGTGGTGTCGGTCCGGTCGGCGGCGATGAAGCGGATCTGGCCCGCCGGGACGGCGAGGACGGTGACGATCGCGGCGGGGGTGGCGAACTTCTGCATGATGCGCTCCTGGTGTTCTTCGGGCCCGGACTCTCTGTCCGCGCCGTTTCCGACAAGAGAAACGCTACGTTGCGTTCAAGAGTTGAGCAACGTGCTCGTTGCGTCAGATGCGCATTCATGCAGGTCAACGCCTAGATTTCATTGCAACGGTCGTGCGGGCTAACGCAACAATCACCGTGCGCACGTTGCAATGAAATGAAGGTGAACGCGCCGCTTGTCAATGCAGGTTGACGAGATGGATGCTGTCAACGTAAGTTGACAGCATGACCGATGCGACCGATCTCGCCACGCGAGCGGGCGACCGTGACCCCCGGGTCGGGCTGCGGGCCGTCTCCGCCCTGCGGCGATTGCTGGAACAACTGGAAGCCGTCCAGGTGCGCAGTGCGCGCCATCAGGGCTGGTCGTGGCAGGAGATCGCGACCGAACTGGGAGTCAGCCGGCAGGCCGTCCACAAGAAGTACGGGAGGCAGTGATGTTCGAACGGTTCACGAAAGCGGCACGCGCCGTGGTGAAGGGGGCGGTCGATCACGCGGAACGGGGCGGCGCGACGGTCGTCACCAAGGAGCATCTGCTGCTGGCCCTGCTCGACCGGGAGGGCACCCCAGCCTCCGCCGCGCTGCGCAGCCTGTGCCCGCCGGATCGCCGCCCGTCCCTGATCGCCGCGCTCGCCGACGCCCGGCGTCGGGCGGGGCTGTCCCGGGCCGACGCGAACGCTCTGGCGGACCTCGGTATCGATGTGGGCGCGATCGTGGCGCGGGTGGAGGAGACCCACGGAGCGGGCGCGCTGGCCGGCGACCGCAAGAGCTCCGGATGGTGGTCGGGCCGCCAGTCCTTCTCCCGGGAGGCCAAGACCGTACTGGAGAAGTCCCTCCGGGTGGCCCTGGCGCGCAAGGACCGGGAGATCGGCGACGAGCACCTCCTCCTGGCGCTCACCATGACCGGCGGTGTCGTCGCGGAGGCCCTGGCCGACCACGGCGTCACGTACGCCTCGGTCGAGGCCGCCGTCGCCGGCCCGACGGCCCCCTGATCCACCTACCGCCCTGCCTGCCTCCCTGCGAAGGAGCTGGGCCTCAGAGGTGGCCGTCCAGGAACTCCCGGACCTCGGCGGTGGTCATGGGCCCCGTGCCGTGCGCCACCGCCTCGCCGTCCTTCAGCAGGACACAGGACGGGGCTCCGGTGATCCCGTACCGCTCGGTCGCGGCCGGGCAGCGCGTGATGTCGGCTCGGACGGCCGCCAGGCGGCCCGCGTACTCGTCGGCGACGCCATCCACGACGAGGTCCATGGCCCGGCAGGGCTCGATCGCCTTCGGCCATGTCCCGATGAAGTACGCGAGGACCGGGACCCCGCTCATCTTGAGGATGAAATCGAACTCCGCGTCCTCACGGGGTTGATGGACCCGCTTCGCCATGGAAGCTCCTGACCTCGTGTTCCGTCTTTCTCCCCATCATCCCCCGCGCGCGGTGTGCGCCTGCGTCGTGGCGGCCTCCACGGACCCGGTGGAGCGCGATGTGACGCGGCCCACAGGGAACGTCCTCCCGAGGCGCCTCCTCCTCAGGGTGTCGGTTGTTCACCAACGCTCCGGGGGAATCTCGTGGTCGACATCAGCACACGACGGCGGGCAGGCCAGGCGGTCGCCGGGCTGCTCGCCCTGGACGGGCTCGCGCACGTCTTCTGGGCCACCGGGCTGACCTGGCCCGCGCCCGACCAGCGGGCGCTGTCGCTCGCCGTCATCGGCGGGGAGGTGTCCTTCGCACCGCATGTGGTGCTGCCGCTGGCGCTGGTGCTCTTCGGCACCGCGGCGGCCGTCCTCGCCGGCGCGTACGGCCGGGGCGGGCGGGTCACCGGGCGGCTCGCCGGGCTGGTGACCTTCGCCGTCGCCGCCGGGCTCCTCGTCCGCGGGCTGGTCGGCCTGGTGTGGGCGCTCGGCGTCGGCGACGGGGCCGGTCCCGTCTTCTCCTGGCTCAATCTGCTCCTCTACACCCCGCTCTGCCTCGGCTTCGGCTGGCTGGCCGCCACCCGCCTCGTCACCCCCCGCGCCCGGAAGGCACTCGCGCTGCCGCTCGCCCTCGCCGCGCTCGCCGCGGGCACGGCGTACGCCTGGCAGCCCGCCGAGGCGACCGGCTACGCCGCCCCGCCCGGTGGCCGGTACGTCGAGACGCCCCTCGCCCGCTTCCACTACGTACGCCAGGGCTCGGGCGGCTCGCCGGTGGTGCTCCTCTCGCCCGGCGCGTCGTCGACCTTCGCCTGGCGCGAGCAGCTCGCCGCGCTCTCCCGGACGCACACCGTGTACGTCCTCGACCTCCCCGGCCAGGGGTTCACCGAGCTCCGCGACCGGTCCCTGACCTGGGATCTGGACGGCATGACCGCGGCCATCGGGAGCTTCCTGGACGCCATGGAGATCCCCCGGGCCGCGCTCGGCGGGAACTCGTGGAGCGGCGGCTTCGCCCTCGCCTACGCCCAGCGCCACCCGGACCGGGTGAGCCGGCTCGCCCTGCTCGCGCCCTCCGGTCTCGACGAACGGGACCCCGTTTTGTGGGAGGCCCTCAAACTGCCGATCGCCGGGGAGCTCCTGACGAGCCTCGGCGCGGGCCGCTCGGCGACCGAGTCATCGCTGCGGGGACTGTTCGTGAACCAGGACAGGATCACCGACGAACTCGTGGACGCGGCCTGGGCTCCCGCCACCCGCGACACCAACCGGCGTTCGGTCTACCGCCTGGAGCGCGGCCTGGACTGGCGCGAGACCGAGGCCGCGATGCCCGCCACCCGGCAGCCGGTGCTCGTCCTCTGGGGACGCCAGGACACCGTCCTGCCCGCAACCCAGGCCGCTCGCTTCGGGCGGCTCCTGCCGCACGCGGAGACGACGGTCCTGGACGGCTGCGGGCACGCGCTCACCCTGGACTGCCCGGACCGGGTGAACCCGCTGCTGGAAGAGTTCCTCCGTGACCGCTGACCACGAGGACCGGGGCGACCGGGGGGACCAGGGCGACCGGGGCGACCCGGATGACCAGGGCGACCGCGGTGTGGCTCTGGCGCGGGCCGCCCGGGCCGGGAACACCCTCGCGCTGCACGAGCTCCTGGACCACCTCACCCCGTACATCACCCGGATCTGCGCCCCCATCGCCCTGGCCGACGGCCCGGACGCCACCCAGGAGACCCTGCTCGCCGTGTTCCGGTCGCTGCGGTCCCTGAAGGATCCGCAGGCGCTGTACGGGTGGGTGCGGGCCATCGCCGTGCGGGAGGCGGTGCGGATCGCCCGGCGGGCGGCGCGGGCCCACCCCGCCGAGCTGGCCGACGTACCCGAGCGCGGGGATCCGCAGCTCGCCACGGACATCGACGACGTACTGGCCCGGCTGTCCCCCGAGCACCGGGCCGTCCTGGTGATGCGGGATGTGGAGGGCCTGGACGAGGAGGCCGCGGCCGCGCTGCTGGGCGTCCCGGCCGGCACCGCCAAGTCCCGGCTGCACCGGGCCCGGATGAGCTTCCGAAAGGCATGGTCCTCATGACGACGCACGAGATCGACCCGGTGGAGCGGCTGCGCATCATGGCGGCCGGGGTCCGCGGCGCGCGGATCGCCGAGGAGGTGCTGCCCGTGCCGTTCGAGGAGGTGTGGGCGGTGATGGCGGACCTGGAGGGCGAGTTCGGCCGCTTCCAGCCGGACATGCGCAGGGTGCGGGTGCTGCGGGTCGCGGGAGACCGGGTCGAGGCGCTGGCCCTCAGCAAGTACGGCTTCCGCGCTCACCTGCGCGGCTTCGTCCGGCCGGGCTGGTGCTGGCTGCAGAGCCGGTTCCTGATCATCGGCATGGCGGCGGCCCCGGAGCCGGGGCCGGGCGGCGGCACCCGGGTGGCGCTGACCGGCGGTGTCCGGGTCCGCGTCCTGGGGCGGGCCCCGGCGGTCGTCCCGTTCGGCACGGCGTCCGAGTTGTCCCGCGCGATGACCCTCCTCTCGGAGCGAGTGGGTGACCGGCGGACGGGCCCCGGCAGGTGACCGGCCGCGTCCGGAGTGGGCGGCGGCGACCGCCGCGGGTCCGGTCCGCCGGGGCGGCGAGGGAGACCGTTCAACCGCCGTACGGAAACGCGCACTTGGTCTCCGTACAGAGATGAGTCACCCTCAGCTAATGTGTGGCCCATGCAGGGGGAACTGGAAGACCACTCTGGCGTGGGCAGTCTGAACGGCAGCGGAGCCATGCCGCTAGAGGCGGGGGACCCCCGCCAGATCGGGGCGTTCCGGCTTCTCGGCGTGCTCGGCTCCGGGGGCATGGGGCGGGTCTATCTCGGCGCCGTGCCGGGGAAGTTCGCGGCGGTGAAGCGGGTCCTTCCCGTACTCGCCGAGGACGCCGACTTCCTGAGCCACTTCGGGCACGAGCTCGACAACCTCTCCCGGCTGCCCGCCGGAGCCAACACGAAGCTGCTCGCGAGCGACCGCACGGCCAAACCACCGTGGTTCGCCACCGAGTTCATCCCGGGCATCACCCTCAGCGAGGCCGTCCGGCTGCACGGCGGCCCGCTGCCCGCGGTGGCCCTGTGGCGGCTGCTGCGGGACGCGGCGGCCGGGCTGCGGGTCGTGCACGGCGCCGACATGGTGCACCGCGACCTCAAGCCGTCCAACGTCATGCTGACCGGCGACGGCCTCTCCCTCATCGACTTCGGCGTGGCCCGCGCCGCCGACCAGAGCCGGCTGACCAGGACCGGCATGGTCATCGGCACCCCCGCCTACATGGCGCCCGAGCAGGCCGTCGCCGACCGGCAACTCACCGGTGCGGCCGACGTGTTCGCGCTGGGCAGCCTGGTGTTGTACGCGGCGAACGGGCGGCCCCCGTTCGGCGAGGGCTCCGGGCCCGACCTCCTCTACCGCGTCGTCCACGGAGAGCCCGACTTCGGGAAGCTCACCGAGACCGACCCCGAGCTCGCCGCGCTCGTCCGGACCTGCTTCGCCAAGGACCCGGCGGACCGGCCGACCGCCGCCGAGCTCGTCGAGCTCGTCGACCGGGCCGACGAAGGGGCCGCCGGGGCCGCGTGGCCCGCCGCCGTCGCCGACCGCATAGGCGAGCGCGCGGCCTTCGCCGCCGGGGCGCCCACCGCCGAGCACCTGGCGGAGCTGGAGCGGATCGAGCCGGCCCAGGACGTCGCCACCGCCTCGCTCACCCCGCAGCGCGGGCAGGAGCCCGCGACCGCCTCCCCGGACGCCGTCGCGATCACCGGGGCCGCCACCCCGGAGAAGCGGACGCGGCGGAACCGGTTCGTCATGCTCGCCGTGCCCGTCGTCGTGGCGACCGGCACCACCCTGACCGTCGCCCTCGGCCCGTACGAGATCGGCCGCCTCGGCGCGGCCCCCGACACCTCGGGCTCGCCCTCCGCCGTCGCCTCACAGCCGGCGCCCGGCGACCCCGCGGCCGCACCCTCCTCGTCGTCCGCGAAGCCGGGCCCGTCGACGTCCGCCTCCGCGTCCTCCTCCGCCTCCTCGGGGCCGTCGTCCGCGCCGCCGGGCGGGTCCACGACGGCACAGCCGCCCGGCACGGGCGACGCGGGCGGCGGGGGCGGGACCATACCCGGCGGCGGAAGCGGAAGCGGGGCGGGCAGCAACACCGGGAGCGGTAGCGGGTCGAAGACGACCAGCCCCGGCGGCGGCGGCTCGACCACGACCAGCCCCGGCGGTGGTGGTGGCGGGTCGGCGACCACCCAGCCCGCCGCGCAGCCCTCGCGCACGACCACCCGGCCCGCTCCCCCGCCGCCCCCGCCCTCGACCGGCGGCTCGGTGCCCTCGGGGACGTACTCCATCGAGAACGTCTCCAGCGGAGAGTGTGTGTCCGAGAGCCACCCCGGGTACGGCGGCGTCATGGTCAACACCGCCCCGTGCGGCACCCCGCCCAACAGCGGCACGATCACCTACTCCTGGACCTACTCGTCCACGGGGAACGGCGCCTTCCGGCTGGTCAACAAGAAGACCGGGCTGTGCCTCCAGCCGGGCGGGACACCCGGCTTCACCGCCAAGGACTGCAACGGCTCCAGCCTCCAGTCGTGGACGATCGGCACCAAGACGTCCGCCGGTCACACCATCAAGAACGTGAACAGCGGCGAGTGCATGATCCCCGGCCCGCCGTTCCTGATGACGTACACCTGCGACCCGAGCGACAGGGCCCACCTCTGGCGGAACATCGCCCCCGTCTGAACCGCGCGTCAGGAGCCGGTCGTGAAGACGGGGACCGTCACGTCCCCCTCCGCCCGGAAGGCGACCCGTAGCTCCATCCCGATGCGGAGCTCCGTCTCCGGCACGTCCACGACCTCCGTCATCATGCGCGGGCCCTCCGCGAGGTCGACGACGGCCGCGACGTACGGGACGCGGTCACCGAAGGGCGGGAGGTCGTTCCGGTGGACGACCGACCAGGTGTAGAGCGTGGCGCGGCCGCTCGCCCGCTCCCAGCGGACGTCCTCGCTCCAGCAGTGGGGGCAGAACTCGCGCGGGTAGTGGTGGGTCCTGTCGCAGGCCGCGCAGTGGCGCAGGAGGAGCCGGCCTTCGGCGGCGGCGTCCCAGTACGGGCGGGTGAAGGCGTCGATGTCGGGGTCGGCGGCCGTCATCGGAAGAGTCCGATCGCGGAGTCGAGGGACCAGGTCTGCCAGGACATGGCGAGGAGGGCGACCAGGGAGATCAGCGCCATCATCGCGTTCTGCCCCTGCTCGGCCCAGTCGTGGATCATCAGGACGAGGTAGAGGAGGTTGAGGAGGAGGCCGCCGACGAGGGCGACCGGGGTGAGGAAGCCGACGACCAGGCCGAGTCCGAGGGCGAGTTCGGCGTAGACGACGACGTACGCCATAGCCTTGGGGCGGGGGGCGACGACGGTGTCGAAGCCCTTCTTCACCTGGGGCCACCTGTGGTTCGCGGCGACGTCGGCGGCCCAGGCGATGCCGGTGCCGCGCTCGAACCAGCCCTTCCTGTCCTTGTGGCGCCAGCTCTCCAGCCACCACAGGCCGAGGCCGATGCGGAGGACGGCGAGCCATTCGGCGCCGGTGAGCCAGACGGTCTGCATGCGCGTGTCCTCTCGGCCATCCCTCTTTGCCTGACGGTGCGTCAGTTTCGATGCCAGTTCAGCGCAGGGCGCGTACGGAGCGCAAGAGGCGGGCGCCAGAAGGGGGCACGCTTGCGGGATCCATTCTCCGGCAGGTACCTTGCGACACATGGTACTGCCGAGTGGATCACGTTCAGGAGTGAGCCAACTCCGTCGAGGCATCCTTCAGTTCTGCGTTCTGGCGCTGCTGCGCGACGGCGAGCGGTACGCCTTCGACCTCGTACGGGAGCTGTGCGACGCCCACGGGATGGAGACCAGCGAGGGCACCATCTACCCGCTGCTCTCGCGGCTCCGGAAGGAAGGCTGGGTCGACACCGTCTGGCGCGAGTCCGACGCGGGCCCGCCCCGCCGCTACTACACGCTGACGTCGACCGGACGTGCGGCGCTCGACGAGTTCTCCACCGAGTGGGGGACCTTCAAGACCACCGTCGACAACCTGCTGAGCAGTGAAGGGAGCCACGGATGACCCCGAGGCGAGACCAGCTCGTGGACGAGTACCTGCGTCGCTTGGACAACGCGGCCGTCTTCCTCCCCGCCGACCGGCGGGAGGAGCTCCGGCAGGAGATCGTCGAGCACATCGACGCCGGCCTGGAGCAGGCCGACGCGAAGCACGCGGAGGCGGTCCGGGCCGTACTGGAGCGGCTCGGGCCGCCGGCGGACATCGTGGCGGCGGAGCTGGGTGGGCCGAGGTCGACGGGGTCGACGCCGGTGGTCGGGACGGCCGTGCCGGACGCGGCCGTACCTCCGGTTGCGCCGGCGCCTCCCGCGGCCCCGGTTCCCCCCGCGCCTCCCGCGGGCGCTCCGCCCGCGCCCCCGGCACCTCCCGCGCCCTCGCGGCGGCGCGGGCCGATGATCGCCGCGATCGGGGCGGGAGCGGCCGTACTCGCCTTCGGCGCGCTGTTCCTCGGCTTCGCCATGTCCGCCGGCGAGGAGCACCCCGGGTTCGTGGGACCCGCCCCATCGGCCCCCCCGACGTTCGAGCCGACGCCGACCGACCCCGAGACCCGGACGTACGAGCCGACGCCGACCGACCCCGGGACCCGGACGTTCGACACCCAGCCCGCGCCGACCAGCCCGACCACACCGCCCACCGACGCCCCCACCGAACCCACGGCCTCACCCTCCTGACCGCGTGACGCCGAACCGGCCCCGCGCGTGACCGATTCGCAACCGAAATCCACCCCCGTCGAGACCCACTGCGTGTACACGTCATTACGCTCAGCAGTCATGGTCACCACCCCCCAGCAATCCTCCGCTCACCCGGTGTACGTCATCGGCGGCGGCCCCGGCGGGCTCGCCGTCGCCGCCTCCCTGCGCGAGCGCGGCGTCCGGGCCGTCGTCCTGGAGAAGTCCGACGCCGTCGGCGCCTCCTGGCGGGCCCACTACGACCGGCTGCGGCTCCACACCACCCGGCGCCTCTCCGCCCTCCCCGGCCTGCGGATACCCCGCGCCTTCGGCCGCTGGGTCGCCCGCGCGGACGTGGTGCGGTACCTGGAGAAGTACGCGGAGAAGCACGAGCTGGAGATCGTGACGGGCGTCGAGGTCTTCCGTATCGAGCGGGCGGGCGAGGAGTGGCTCCTGCACGCGACCGGCGGCCGGCGGCTCACCGGGCGCGCGGTGGTCGTGGCCACCGGGTACAACCACACCCCGCGCCTGCCGGAGTGGCCGGGCCGCGACACGTACGAGGGCGAACTGAGCCACGCCCGCGCCTACCGCAACCCCGGTCCGTACGAGGGCAAGGACGTCCTCGTCGTCGGCGCCGGGAACACCGGGGCCGAGATCGCCGCCGACCTCGCCGAGGGCGGCGCCGGGCGCGTACGCCTCGCGGTGCGGACCGTCCCGCACATCGTGCGGCGCACGACGGCCGGCTGGCCCGCCCAGCGCAGCGGCATCCTGGTGCGGCGCCTGCCGGTGGCCGTGGTCGACCGGATGGGCGAGGTGATGGGCCGCTGCTTCCTGCCGAACCTGACGGCGTACGGGCTGCCCCGGCCGGAGAAGGGCCTCGCCACCCGGCAGCGGGAGGGCGCGGTCCCGGTGCAGGACGTGGGCCTGATCGACGCCGTACGGTCCGGAAAGGTCGAGGTCGTGGCCGCCGTCGACGCCTTCGAGGGCGGCGAGGTGCTCCTCGCGGACGGCACCCGGATCGCCCCGGACGCGGTGATCGCGGCGACCGGCTACCGGAGCGCCCTGGAACCGCTCCTCGGACACCTGGACGGCGTGCTCGACGAGCACGGGCGGCCGGTGACGCACGGGGCGCGCTGCCCGCGCGAGGCGCCGGGCCTGTACTTCACGGGGTTCACGAATCCGATCAGCGGCATGTTCCGCGAGCTGGCGCTCGACGCGGAGAGGATCGCGCGACGGATCGCGCGCTCGGACGGGCGCGCGGGCCGCGGGTGACGTGGGCGGTCACGGCGCCGCGCCCCCTCCCTGACGGAGGATCCTCGGGGGGTGTCGGCGGCCCTTCCGTCCGTACTCGTCGGTACTGCTCCCTGCACACCCATTCCTGACTGGCCGTCAGTTCTGTAATCTGACTAAGCGTCAGGTCAGTAGTCATGGGCGGAAGGTGGAGCGGAACGATGCTTGGATCGACTCACGGCACCTTCACCACCGATCTCCGCGCCCGCGTGGTCGCCTGCGGGGAGACGCCGACCGCCGTCGTACACGGCGTCACCGTCGCCCCCGGCGACCGGGACGTCAGCGGGCGCCCGCTGCACGCGCCCGTGCCCGACCTCGACCGGTTCTTCCGGCCCGGGTCCGTCGCCGTCGTCGGCGCCTCCGATGCCGAGGGCCGTCCCAACACCGGGATCACCCGGCAGCTGCTCGCCTGGGCCGAGCGGGTCGGCGCCCGGCTCGTGCCCGTGCACCCGACCCGTACGAGCGTCTTCGGGATCGACTGCGTCCCCTCCGTCGGCGCGCTCACCGATCCCGTCGACCTCGCCGTCCTCCTCGTCGCCGACCCACTCCCCGTCATCGAGGAACTCGCCGACACGAAGGTGAAGTTCGCGGTCGCCTTCGCCTCCGGCTTCGCCGAGACCGGCGAGGCGGGCGCCGCCGCGCAGGAACGGCTCGCCGCCGCCGTACGCCGCTCGGGGCTCCGGCTCCTCGGCCCCAACACCAACCTCAACGCCTTCGAGCGCTTCCGCGACGATCTCGAAGGCCCCGCCGTCGCCCTCATCACCCAGTCCGGCCACCAGGGACGGCCCGTCTTCACCCTCCAGGAGCTGGGCGTCCGGCTCTCCCACTGGGCCCCCACGGGCAACGAAGCCGACCTGGAGACCTCCGACTTCATCTCGTACTTCGCCGGACTGCCCGAGGTGGGGGCCATCGCCTGCTACGTCGAGGGGCTCAAGGACGGCCGTTCCTTCCTGCTCGCCGCCGACCGGGCCGCGCGCGAGGGCGTCCCCGTCGTCGCCGTGAAGGTCGGCCGCACCGAGACCGGGGCGCGGACCGCCGCCTCCCACACCGGCAAGCTCACCGGCGCCGACCAGGTCGTCGACGCGGCCATGCGGCAGTACGGGGTGATCCGGGTCGACGGGCTCGACCAGCTCCAGGACACCGCGACGCTGCTCGCCCGCGCCCGCAGGCCGAAGGCCGACGGTGTCGTCGTCTACTCGATCTCCGGCGGTACGGGAGCCCACTTCGCCGACCTGGCCACGGCGGCGGGACTCGAACTCCCCACCCTCCCCCAGGCCAAGCAGGACGAACTGCACCAGTGGATCCCGGAGTACCTGAGCGTCTCCAACCCCGTCGACAACGGCGGGCACCCGGTGGGCGACTGGCGCGGCCGGAAGATCATCGACGCGATCCTCGCCGACCCCTCCGTCGGCGTCCTCATCTGTCCCATCACCGGCCCCTTCCCGCCCATGAGCGACAAGCTCGCGCAGGACCTGGTCGACGCCGCCGAGGCGACGGACAAACTGGTGTGCGTGATCTGGGGCTCGCCGGTGGGAACGGAGGACGCGTACCGCACGACGCTCCTCGGCTCCTCGCGCCTCGCTACGTTCCGTACCTTCGGCAACTGCATCGGGGCCGTGAAGGCCTACCTCGACCACCACCGCTTCACCACCGGCTACCGCTCCCCCCTCGACGAGGCCCCCCGCACCCCCTCCCCCTCCCTCCGCAAGGCCCAGGCCCTCATGCGGCCCGGCCGGCGGCTCAGCGAGCACGGGGCGAAGCAGCTGCTGCGGGCGTACGGGATACGGGTGCCGCGCGAACAGCTCGTCACGAGCGCGGCGGCGGCCGTCCGGGCCGCGGGGCTCGTCGGCTACCCGGTCGTGATGAAGGCGTCCGGCGCGCAGCTCGCCCACAAGACGGAGCTGGGCCTGGTGAAGGTCGGCCTGACCTCGGCCAGCCAGGTACGGGACGCGTACCGCGAGCTCACCGACATCGCCCGGTACGAGTCGATCGACCTCGACGGCATCCTCGTCTGCCAGATGGTCGGCCGCGGGGTCGAGATGGTGGTGGGCGTGACCCGCGACGACCTCTTCGGCCCGACCGTCACCGTCGGCCTCGGCGGGGTCCTGGTCGAGGTCCTGAACGACACGGCCGTCCGCGTCCCGCCGTTCGGCGAGCACGAGGCGCGCTCCATGCTCGCCGAGCTGCGCGGCCGGGCGCTCCTGGAGGGCGTACGGGGCGCCCCGCCGGCCGACGTCGACGCGCTCGTCGAGGTCGTGCTGCGGGTGCAGCGGATGGCCCTCGAACTCGACGGCGACCTCGCCGAACTGGACATCAACCCGCTGATGGTGCTGCCGCGCGGGCAGGGGGCGGTGGCCCTGGACGCGCTCGCGGTCTGCCGCTAGTCGAATAGGAGCACTTGGGTGACGGACGACCTCCTCCACGCCGTCGAGAACGGCGTCTCATGGATCACGCTCAACCGCCCCGAGGCGATGAACGCGGTCACCTGGGACCAGCGGGAGCGGATCATCGCCCTGCTCGGCGAGGCCTCCGCCGACCCGGACGTCCGGGCGGTGGTCGTCACGGCGACGGGCCGGGGCTTCTGCGCGGGCGCGGACCTGCGGGGGGCTCCGTCGTCCGGGGCGGACCGGGTGGCGGGGGACGTGGCCCGGATGATCCGGCTGGGCGCGCAGCGGTTCATCGGAGCGGTCATGGACTGCGAGAAGCCGGTGATCGCGGCGGTGAACGGCACGGCGGCCGGGATCGGAGCGCACCTCGCGTTCGCCTGCGACCTGGTGCTCGCGGCGGACTCGGCGCGCTTCATCGAGGTGTTCGTACGCCGGGGACTCGTCCCGGACGGCGGCGGGGCGTATCTCCTCCCCCGGCTGATCGGGCCGCAGCGGGCGAAGGAGCTGATGTTCTTCGGCGACGCGGTGCCGGCGGCGGAGGCGAAGGAGCTGGGCCTGGTGAACCGGGTCGTCCCGGCGGAGGACCTGGAGAAGACGGCCCGGGAATGGGCCGAACGCCTCGCCCAGGGCCCGACGCGGGCCCTCGCCCTGACGAAGCAGCTGGTCAACGCGTCCCTGGACTCGGACCGCGCGACCGCCTTCGCGGCGGAGGCGACGGCCCAGGAGCTGAACATGACGACACGGGACGCGCAGGAGGGGGTGGCGAGCTTCGTGGAGCGGAGGGGGGCACGGTACGAGGGGCGGTAGCGGAGGCTGTCGTACCGGGGCCCTATGGTGTGTCGCGCCTACGCCACACACTGCCGCTCCGGGGGGGGGAACGGAATGCCCAACTCCGCGCGCTCGCGCAAAAGATCCCGAAGATCCGGAAGATCACTCCTTCTGGTCCCTGCCCTGCTGACGGCCCTTCTGGGATCCGCGATCCCCGCGAGTACGGCCCTGGCGGCGACGCCCACGCCGCCGGCCTCCGCGGCGACCGATCCGGTGCCCACGCCGTCCGTGGACGCGACGCCCACGGACGAGCCCGTACCCACGCCTTCCGTGGACCCGACGCCGTCCGAGGAGCCCACGCCCACCGGCCCGTCCTGTCCCGACCTGCCGTTCACCCCGCTCGGAGCGCCTGCCGACGCGAGGGGCGCCTTCACGGTGGACGAGGACGGCACCAGCTGCTTCACGGTAACCGTGGAGAACCAGGGTCAGTACCGTCTGCTCACCGCCGACGACCAGGTAAGTACGTCGCTGTACTCGGGTGAGACCTGGGTCGACTGCAAGTACTTCACCTACCGGTACAGCTGGTGCGAGCTCGCCGCCGGGACGTACACGCTCAAGCTCCACAACAGCAGCGGGTCGGCCAGGGAAGGCCTCGTCTCTCTGGTCCCGCTGACGGCCGCTCCCGGCTGTCCGGCCGTGCCCGGCACGGGCTACGACTCGGCCCCGGCGACCGGGCAGGGGTACAGCCGGACGGGCGTCGTCTGCCGCTCCTTCAGCGCCTCCCCTGGTGAGCGGATCACCGTCGACGCCCAGCTCGGCGGCTACGAACCGACCTTCTGGGTCACCGACGACACCGGCAAGCGCATCTGCCCCGCCTACGAGGACCGCAGCGACGGCTGCGGTCGCGTGGACCCGGGCGACCTCGGCGGTCGTCGGCTGATCCTCGCGCGCGGTACGAAGGAAGCCCCCGGGGCGGCGGACGACCGTCACCCCGGGGGCTTCCCGTCTGCCGCCCCGGGGGCTTCCCCGCTCCCAGGGCTTCCCATCTGACGAACCGTCAGTTTCAATGGGTGGTGTGATGGGACACGCCGGGATGGCGGCCACCGCCGTCCGACACCTGAGAGCGGCCGGTTCGCCCACGGCCGTCGAACCACTGCCACGGCCGGTACTGCGCGCGGTACGGGAAGACGAGCGACCGCCCGTCGACCCGGCCGAATTCCGCCGCGTCCTCGGTCACTTCGCGAGCGGGGTCACGATCGTCACGGCCCTCGACGCCGACGGTCCGGCGGGCTTCGCCTGCCAGTCCTTCGCCTCGCTCTCCCTCGACCCGCCCCTGGTCGCCTTCATGGTCGCCCGTGCGTCGACGACCTGGCCCCGGATCGCGGACGCGGGCACCTTCTGCGTCAACATCCTCGGGGCCGGACAGGGCCCGCTCTGCCGGTCGTTCGCGGTCAGCGGGGCCGACAAGTTCGCGGGGGTGGAGTGGGAGCCGGCGCCGGCTACCGGGTCGCCGCGCCTCGCCGGCTCGCCCGCCTGGATCGACTGCACGATCACCGCCGTCCACACCGGCGGCGACCATCTGATCGTGGTCGGTCGGGTCGACTCCCTCGGCGCGGCGGAGGATGGGGGCGGGGACGGGGACGGGGCTCCGCTGCTGTTCCATCGGGGGCGGTTCGGGCGGTTCAGCTCTTAGTCATTCACGTACAGGACGATCCCGCCCACCATGAAGACGCTCACCATGGCGAGCGTGCCCCACAGAAGCAGGGAGACGAAGTACCCCTGCCTCGCCGGCCGGGTGAGCAGCGCCGCCGCCGCCAGGAACGCCCAGCCCACGAGCCATCCCCACACGCCGGCGAGCGGCGCCAGGATGGCTCCGGCGAGGGCTGAAAGGCCCAGCTGCCACCAGGCCGGGCGGCCGCCGAACTTGCGCCCCAGGTCCTCGCCGAGGAGCACCACGGGCAGGACGAGTACGGCGGAGACCGCGAACGCCGCCAGTACGCCGAACACCGCGATGAACGGGAGCGCCAGCAGGAACAGACCGCCTCCGGCGGTGTCCTCTCCGGGATCCGGCTCCATCGACAGGCCCACCGTCATCAGCACCGCCAGGCCCACCCCGGCCTCCAGCAACAGCGCCAGTGTCGAGACGCGCAGCATCCGCGCGTACGTACGCCCCAGTTCAGGACCGCTCATGTGCGATCACCCCCCGGCGGTCATCATGCTCCCGCCAGGGACGCCGTCACCGTCCGGGGTCGGCGGATGACCAGGGCCATCAGCGCCGCCGCCGCGCAGAGCGCGCCCGACGCGTACCAGACGAGGTCGTACGTGCCGAAGACGTCCCGGGCGACACCGCCCGCGAAGGCGACGACGGCCGCGCCGACCTGGTGGGAGGCGAGGACCCAGCCGAAGACGATCGCCGAGTCCCCGCCGTAGTGCTCGCGGCAGAGCGCGATCGTCGGCGGGACCGTGGCCACCCAGTCCAGACCGTAGAAGACGATGAAGAACAGCATCGGCGGGTGCACGGTGGGCGCGAGCAGCACCGGCAGGAAGAGCAGCGAGATCCCGCGCAGCGCGTAGTAGACGGCGAGCAGGCGGCGGGCCTCGAAGCGGTCGGTGAACCAGCCCGAGGCGATCGTGCCGACGACGTCGAAGACGCCGATGACCGCGAGCAGTCCTGCGGCCGCCGTGACGGGCATCCCGTGGTCGTGGGCGGCGGGCACGAAGTGGGTCTTGACCAGGCCGTTCGTGGAGGCGCCGCAGATCGCGAAGGTGCCGGCGAGCAGCCAGAAGGGGCCCGTGCGGGCCGCCTTGAGGAGGACGGTGACGGCCCGGCGCGCGGCGCCGGAGACGGGGGCGGGCTTCTCGGCGTACTCCCCGCCGTACGGGGCGAGGCCCGTGTCGGCCGGGTGGTCGCGGAGCAGCAGCCAGACGAAGGGGACGACCGCGAGGGCGGCGAGCGACACGGTGACCGCGGCGGGGCGCCAGCCGTGGTGCTCGACCAGCCAGGAGAGGAGGGGGAGGAAGACGAGCTGTCCGGAGGCGCCGGCGGCGGTGAGGATGCCGGTGACCAGGCCGCGGCGGGCGACGAACCAGCGGTTGGTGACGGTCGCGGCGAACGCGAGCGCCATCGAGCCGCTGCCGAGGCCGACGAGCACGCCCCAGAAGAGGACGAGCTGCCAGGCGGCCGTCATCCACACGGTGAGGAGCGAGCCGACGGAGATGATCGTCAGCGCGACGGCGACGACCCGGCGGATGCCGAAGCGGTCCATGAGCGCGGCGGCGAACGGGGCCGTGAGCCCGTAGAGGGCGAGGTTGACCGAGACGGCGAAGCCGATCGTGCCGCGCGACCAGTCGAACTCCTGGTGCAGCGGCTCGATCAGCAGGCCCGGCAGGGAGGCGAAGGCCGCCGCTCCGATGATCGTGACGAAGGTGACCGCCGCGACGAACCAGGCACGGTGGACGCGGGGCGTGCGGCGGCGCGTGGGGGGCGCGGTCGCGGGCGGGGGCGCGGAAGCGGCGCTCTCGGTTGTCTGGGCCATGCCACAGAGCATCCCGTCCGCGCCCCCGCCCCCACCATTGGCCTGAATGACACCTTTCCAAAGGATCGGGACATCAGGCACTCACGCGGGCCTACACCCGTGGCAGCGTCCTGATCGGCCGTACGACGAGCAGCGCCCCCACCACGAGCACCGCGATCCCCGCCCCCGCGAGCAGCACCTCCTCCGTGCCGACGGCCGCCGCCACCGGGCCCGACAGGGTGCGCCCGACGCCCATCATGAGGAGCGAGCCGGCCACGTCGTACGCGTGCATCCGGTTGAGGGCCTCCTGCGGGACGTGGGTCTGGACGGCGGTGGACCACATGACCAGCCAGAACGCGAAGGCCGCCCCGCCGATGAACTGGCCCGCGCCGAGCACCGCCACCGGGGCGCCCGTACCGAGCAGGAAGAGGTTCACGGGCAGGCCGAGGAGGGCCACCGCGCCCGCCGCGAGGGGGCGGCGGGGCCGCAGCCGGAGGGCGAGGAGGCCGCCGACGGCGCTGCCCGCGCCGTTGATCGCCATGAGCACGCCGTACGTGGCGGAGCCGTGCTCCCCGGTGACGAGGCTCGCGGTGAGCGGCACCATCGGGCCCGCGACGGTCAACCCGTACACCGTCCAGATGGAGATGACCCCCCACAGCCAACTGCGGGAACGGAACTCGCGCCAGCCGCCGACGAGTTCGGCGCCGAGGGAGTCGCGGCGGGCGGTGTCGGACGGGATGGGGACGAGCCGCATGAGGGCGAGACAGAGGGCGCTGACGGCGAACGTCGCGCCGTTGAGCGCGAAGGCGGCGCCCGCGTTCCACGCGGCGACGAGCAGGCCCGCCGCGGCCGGTCCCGCCATGACCATGAGGGCCTCGACGACCCGCAGGACGGCGTTGGCGCGCTGCACGTCGGGGGCGATGCGCGGGATCGTGGAGGCGACGCCGGGCTGGAAGAGGGCGGCGCCCATGCCGCTGAGGACGGAGAGGCCGTAGACCGCCCACAGCGGTGGGCTGCCGAGGGTGAAGGAGACGGCGAGGACGGCGGCGCCGGGGAGGCGGAGCAGGTCCGCGAGGATCATCATGCGGCGGGCGGTGAACCGGTCGGCGAGGACGCCGCCGAAGAGCACGAAGAGCGCGAAGGCTGCGGTCCAGCCGCCGAGCGCGAAGCCGACCGTGGAGCCGGGGTGGCCGGCGCCGAGGAGTCCGGCGGCGTAGGCGACCGGGACCATGCCCTCACCGAAGACGGCGACCGCGCGGGCGACGAAGAAGAGCCGGAAGTTACGGTTCCACAGTGCGGGCGGCCCGGCCGGTACGGGAATCCGTTCGGCGGCCTCAGACTTGTACGTGTTGTCCGTCACGGACACGAAGAAGTACCAGCAACTGGTCTGGACCACCACTGATTTTCCCCCGAAGGGAGCCCCGCCGTGCCGTCCCCGCACCGCGTCGCCGTCCTCGCCCTGCCCGGACTCCTCCCCTTCGAACTCGGCATACCGCACCGCATCTTCGGCCGCGCCCGGGACGCGGAGGGCACGCTGCTGTACGAGATCGTCACCTGCGCCCCGGTCGCGGGCCCCGTCCCCACCGACGCCGACTTCTTCGTCCACGTGGAACACGGCCCCGAGATCCTCGCCACCGCCGACACGGTCGTCGTCCCCGCCTCGTACGAGCTCGGACCGGTCTACGACGAGGGCAGGCTCACCCCGGAACTCGCCGCCGCCCTCGCGCACATCCGCCCCGGCACGCGGCTCGTCTCCATCTGCACCGGTGGGTACGTGCTCGCCGCGGCCGGGTTCCTCGACGGGCGCCCGGCCACCACCCACTGGTCCTCCGCCGCGCACTTCCAGCGGCTCTTCCCGAGCGTGCGGGTCGACGCCGACGTCCTCTTCGTCGACGACGGCGACGTCCTCACGTCGGCGGGCGTGGCCGCCGGGATCGACCTGTGCCTGCACATCGTGCGCCGCGACCACGGCACGGCCGTCGCCAACGACGTCGCCCGCAGGACCGTCGTACCGCCCCACCGGGACGGCGGCCAGGCCCAGTACATCGAGCGGCCCCTCCCCGAGGCGGGCACCCACACCACGACCACGGCCAGGGCGTGGGCGCTCGCCCACCTCCACGAGCCGATCCAGCTGCGGGACCTGGCGGGGAAGGAGGCGATGAGCGTGCGGACGTTCACCCGCCGCTTCCGCGACGAGGTCGGGATCAGCCCCGGGCAGTGGCTCACGCAACAGCGCGTCGAGCGTGCCCGGCACCTCCTGGAGTCCACCGGTCTGCCCGTCGACCGGGTCGCGCAGGACGCCGGCTTCGGCACGTCCCAGTCGCTGCGCGTGCACCTGATGAGCGCGATCGGGGTGACCCCGACGGCCTACCGGCGGACCTTCCGCTCCGCCGCGTCCACGACGGGTTCCTCCTCATGAGACTCCCGGGTCCGGCGGGTCAGCCGCCGCTCCCCCACCGTGCCGATCGCCACGAGCAGCACGGTCAGACCGACGCCGTAGAGGATCGCGGTCGACGGGGCCACCACCTTGAGCAGCCCGCCCGCGAGGGCGCCGCTGGCGGCGTAACCGGCGCCGACGGCCGCGTACATGACCGAGTACCCGGCGGCGAGCGCGGACGGCGGGAGGAGCCGGCGCAGGGCGAGGTTGCGGGTGAGCGCGGCAGGCGCCTGGAGGAGTCCGGCGGCGACCAGGACGACGCCGATGGCGAGGGTCCAGGGCAGCAGCGCGACGAGGGCGACTCCCGCGGTCACCGCGAGGACCAGGACGACGGACTGCACGAGCAGCGGGCCCGGCCAGTGCCCCCGCAGGCCGTAGACGAACGCGCCGACCGCCGAGCCGATCGAGAACCCGGCGAGCAGCGGACCGGCCCAGCCGATGGCGATCCCGCGCTGTTCGAGCAGGGCGGGCAGGATCAGTTCGGCGAGCGCGAGGAGGGTGAGCCCGGCGGCCCCGAGGACGTACACGGGCCAGGCCCGCAGCAGCGCCCGCCGCGCGGAGACCCCCTTCTCCGGCGGCTCGGCCGCCCAGCCGGCCGGCAGCAGCCACATCCCGGCCACCGAGAGCGCCATCAGGACGGCCATGAGGAGCAGCGGTACGGCGGGGCCGACGCCGAGCGCGAGACCGGCGGCGAGCGCGGGGGCGGCCGCCCACACGCCGAAGATGAGCATCGACTCCATGCTCATCGCCTGCGTGACGGCCCGCTCCGGGACCATGCTCGTCAGCAGCGCGCGCAGCCCGCCCGCCAGAGCCGCCGGTCCGGCGCCCGCGAGCAGCCCGAGGACGGCGAGGACGACGGGGTGCGCGTCGGGCGCGAGCCCGAGCCCGGCGAACCCGGCGGCGCCGACGGCGAGTCCGGCGACGAGCTGCGGCCGGGCCCGCTCGGCGTTCATGCGGAGGCCGAGGACGGGGGCGGCGACGATCTCCCCGATGACGTACGCGGCGGCGAGCGCGGCACCCAGGGAGTACCCGCCGGGCCGCTCGCGCACGAGGAAGACGAGCGCGAGCGGCGCCATGGCGACGGGCAGCCGCCCGGCTGCGGCGACGACGCACCAGGCGAGGACGGGTCGGGTGGCGAGCTCGCGATAGGACATGGCCACGACCGTAACCCTCAGGTGGTCCTGTCACCCACGGGAATTACGGGCGCCCCGGCGCCTCGGAAGGTGAGCACCCCCGCGCCACCTTCTGCGGCCCGGCGCCTCGGAGGGTGAGCACCCCCGCGCCACCTTCTGCGGCCCCGCGCCTCAGAAGGTGAGCACCCCCCGCGCCACCTTCCCCTGTTCCGCGTCCTCGACGGCGCGCGCGAACTCCTCCACGGGGTACGTCCGCGTCACCAGTTCGTCGAGGAGGAGGCTGCCGGAGCGGTACAGCTCCGCGTAGAGGGCGATGTCCTTCTGGGGGCGGGAGGAGCCGTAGCGGCAGCCCAGGATCGACTTGTCCAGGAACATCGCGGCGGGCGGGAAGCTCGCCTCCGCCGTGGGGGCGGTCATGCCGAGGAGGATCGCCTGGCCGTGCCGGTCGAGGAGCTCGATCGCGGTACGGACCAGGCCGGTGTGCCCGACGCACTCGAAGACGTGGTCGGCGCCGGTGGGCAGGACCTCCCGTACGCCGTCGGTGGAGGCGAGGAAGTGCGTGGCGCCGAACCGCCGGGCCACGGCCTCCTTCTCCGGGTTGGTGTCGACGGCGACGATCGTCGGGGCGCCGGCGATCCGGGCGCCCTGGATGACGTTGAGGCCGATGCCGCCGGTGCCGATGACGACGACGGTCTCGCCGCGGTCGACCTTCGCGCGGTTGAGTACGGCCCCGACGCCGGTGAGGACGCCGCAGCCCATGAGGGCGGCGGAGGTCAGCGGGATGTCCTTCGGGATCTTCACGGCCTGGACGGCCTTGACGACGGTCCGCTCGGCGAAGGAGGAGTTGGACGCGAACTGGAACAGCGCCTGCCCGGTCGACGCCCGCGAGAACGGCTGACCCGGCATGCCGATCGCCTTGCGGCACATGGTGGGCCGGCCGCGGTCGCAGTCGGCGCAGGCGCCGCAGTTCGCGAGGGTGGAGAGGGCGACGTGGTCGCCGGGGGCGACGTGGCTGACGCCGGGGCCGACGGCCTCGACGACACCGGCGCCCTCGTGGCCGAGGACGACGGGCGGCGGGAACGGAATGGTCCCGTCGACGACGGACAGGTCGCTGTGGCACAGCCCGGCGGCGGCGATCCCGACGAGCACCTCCCCGGGCCCGGGCGCCCGTACCTCCAGATCGTCGACGACCTGCACGGACTTCCCGTCGAACACGACACCACGCATGAGCCAGCTCCTCGTCTCGGGGCAAATCTGTACGCGTCACGCGATGCGGGTCACGTGTGACGTGTTACGCGTTCGGGCGCGAGCCCTCCGCCGCCGCCTTGGCCATCTCCTCAAGCCGCGCCAGCATCGGCATCGGGTCGACGCCGACCGTCCCCGGCAGGAAGTCCGCGATCCGCTCCGGCGTCCACGCGCCGCCCTCCGCGTACCCGGCGCGCAGCTCCCTGGGCTGCGCCCACACCGCGATCTTCGGGCCGGCGATCGTGTACACCTGGCCGGTGATCTTCTCCGCCCTGGCCCGCTCCGAGAGCAGGTAGACGACGAGCGCCGCCACGTCCTCCGGCTCCCCGATCTCCTTCAGCTCCATCGGGACGTTCGCGGACATCCGGGTCCTGGCCACGGGCGCGACCGCGTTCGCGGTGACCCCGTACTTGTGGAGCCCGAGGGCGGCGCTCCGTACGAGCGAGATGATGCCGCCCTTCGCCGCCGAGTAGTTGGCTTGCGCCACGGAGCCCTGGTGGTTGCCGCTGGTGAAGCCGATCAGTGTGCCCGTGCCCTGCTTGCGCATCACCGCGGAGGCGGCGCGGAAGACGGTGAACGTGCCCTTGAGGTGGGTGGCGACGACCGGGTCCCACTCCTCCTCGGACATGTTGAAGAGCATCCGCTCGCGCAGGATGCCCGCCACGCACACGACGCCGTCGATCCGCCCGTACTCCGCGAGGGCGACGTCCACGATCCGCTGTCCGCCCTCCATCGTCGAGATGTCGTCGGCGACGGCGACGGCCGCACCGCCGGCCGCCTCGATCTCCTTCACGACGGAGAGGGCGATCTCCGAGGTCGGTTCGCCGCCCTCGATGGACACCCCGTAGTCGTTCACGACGACCTTCGCGCCCTCCGCCGCGCACGCGAGGGCGACCGCGCGGCCGATGCCCCGCCCCGCGCCCGTGACGGCCACGACCCTGCCAGCCAAGAAGTTCCCCATGCCCGGCCCCTCCCACAGTTTCTGACGGTCCGTTAGATTCATTCGTCGTCAGGATTCTACGGTCCGTCAGATACCGGAAAACAAGACCCCGGAGGCCCCGATGTCTCTGCCCGCCGCATTTCACGAGATCGCCAAACGCGTCAACAACTGGGGCCGTTGGGGCCAGGACGACCAGATCGGCACGCTCAACCTCGTCACCGACGAGGTCGTACGCGAGGCCGTCGCCACCGTCCGCACCGGCCGCCGCGTCCCCCTCGCCGTCGACCTCAAGCAGGACGGCGTCCAGACCGGCATGATTCCCGGCCGCGTCAATCCGCTCCACGTCATGCTCCAGGTCAACCAGGAGCTGTTCGGCCCCGGCACGGTCGCCACCAGCGACGACGCCGTGACCCTCGGCCTCCAGGCCGGCACCCACTGGGACGCGCTGACGCACGCCTCGCACTCCGGGCGGATCTACAACGGCCGCCCCGCCGACACCATCACCGCACACGGCCGCGCCGAGTTCAGCGGCATCCACACCGCCCGCCAGGTCGTCTCGCGGGGGGTCCTGCTCGACGTGGCCGCCGCCAAGGGCGTCGACCGGCTGCCCGGCGACCACGCCGTCACCCCCGAAGACCTCGACGAGGCCGCCGAGTTCGGCGCGGTCACGGTCCGGTCCGGCGACATCGTCCTCGTACGGACGGGGCAGATGCAGGTGTACCTGGCCGGGGACAAGCACGGGTACGCCTTCCCGTCACCGGGACTCTCGGTCCGTACGCCGGAGTGGTTCCACGCCCGGGACGTCGCGGCCGTCGCCAACGACACCCTCACCTTCGAGATCTTCCCGCCGGAGATCGACGACCTCTGGCTGCCCGTCCACGCCCTCGACCTCGTCGAGATGGGGATGCTCCAGGGGCAGAACTGGAATCTCGAAGAACTGTCCACAGCCTGTGCACAAGAGCGGCGCTACGCCTTCCTGCTCTCCGCGATGCCGGAGCCCTTCGTCGGCGGCACGGGCACACCGGTGGCCCCGATAGCGATCCTCTGACCGCTGTACGTCCACCTGTTCACGGGCGGCGGCGCGCTCGCGCGCACCCCGAGCACGGCACGGCCGCGCCGCCACCCGGCCACGACCCGCACACGCCGAGGGCGGCACACGGCACCCTCGACTCCCCTCGCCACGAATCGCTCACACCAGAGTGGGCAAAACGGAACGAACCGTCAACAGTGCACCCGGCCGAGCGACACCGCGCCCTGGCCGTGCGCGGGGGCCACCGGCGCCCGGTCCACCTCGCACCAGATGCTCTTGCCGGCGCCTTCGGGCTGCCAGCCCCACCGGTCCGCGAGGCCGTCCACCAGCTCCAGGCCGCGCCCGTTGGTGTCCTCGCCCGCCGCGTGCCGGGGCTGCGGCGGGCGGTCGCTCGCGTCCGCCACCTCGACGCGCACCCCGCCCTCCGCCGCGAACAGCATCCGCAGCACGGCCGGGCAGCCCGTGTGCACCACGGCGTTGGTCACGAGCTCGGAGATGATCAGCACCAGCGTCTCCGCCAGCGGCTCGTCGTCCTCTATGCCCGAACCGGCGAGCCGCGACCGCGCCCACCTCCGGGCTCGTCCCACTTCCGCCGGGTCGGGCCCGACCTCCAACTGCACCTGAAGCACCTGCACCGCTCACACCATCCGAACCGGCGGACACACCTTCACGGAACGTGATTCCCTTGTGGGACAGCATGGTTGACGTACAGTCACCGCAACAAGCGCTTCGGGCATATTCCAGCGCGAAGGAGTACGCATAGCCCATACTGTGCGACGCACTCTGCGGGTAGTCGAACGCCGGGCGCGAACGGCGGGCATCCCCGGGCCCGGAGTCACCACAGGGGCGACACCGGGACGAACCGGGCCCACGAGCACGCGCATCCCACGGAGAGTACCGGAGCCGGAGACCGACTCCAGGCCGTGACGGCCCCGCCGAAGGACACAACCCGGTATCAACATTCCGTGACGCGTCGAACGCGGAGCGCTACAGGAGATGAGCCGCCACCACCTCCTCGGCCCGCGCGGCGGGCAGTCGCAGCTCCGCCCGCACCCAGGCCCGCTTGAGGTGCAGGTGCACGTCCGCCTCCCAGGTGAAGCCCATGCCGCCGTACACCTGGAGGCAGTCCCGGGCGTTCCCCGTGGCGGCCTCGTCGGCGAGGAGCTTGGCCCCGGCGATCTCGACGGGATCGCCGGTCACGGCGGCGGCCCGCACGGCGGCCCGGGCGAGCTCGGCCCGCACGAGCATCCCGGCGCAGAGGTGCTTGACCGCCTGGAACCCCCCGATGACCTGCCCGAACTGCTCCCGCTCCCGCGCGTACGAGACAGCCATCTCGGTGGTCCGCCCGGCACTCCCGACCTGCTCGGCGGCGGTGAGCAGGACGGCGATCTCCGTTGCGGGCAGGACGTCCGCCGTGTCCACCACCCCCGTTGTGGGCACGCGTTCCGCCGGGGCGTGGGGGTCCCCCCTCTGGGGGAGGGTGGGCACAACGGAACGGCGCCCTTGCGGGCGCGTTCCGCCCCCGTTCCCGGCGCCCACGAGCCCCGGCACCTTGTGCAGGGGCGTCAGCGGATCGACCGACCTCAACGGGACGGCGCCTTCCACCTCCCCCAGCACCACGTCCGCCTCGTCCAGCCACGGGACCAGCCCCTCGTCCACCTCCGTCACGACGGTGGAACCCTCCGCAGCTCCCGGCACGACCCCCGCGGCCACATGCGTGGCAACGAGCGGCCCCGGCAGCAGCACCCGCCCCGCCTCCTCGAAGACGAGCACCGCCTCCGCCGGCCCGAGCCCCACCCCGCCCTCCTCCTCCGGCAGCCGCAGCGCGAAGAACCCGGCCGCGCCGAGCTCCCGCCACAGCTCCCGGTCCAGAGAAGGCGCCTCCACGGCGGCCCGCAGGGCCTCCCGGTCGAAGAGCCGCGCGAGCAGCTCGCGTACACCCTTCCGCAGCGCCCGCTGGTCCTCGGTGAGTCGGAAGTCCATGGCCGCGGTCACCGTCCTTTCGGGAGGCCGAGGATGCGCTCGGCGACGATGTTGCGCTGGATCTGGGAGGTGCCGGCGGCGATCGTGTACGAGAGCGAGGACAGCCGGTCGAGGGTCCAGTCGCGGCCGAGGTCGAGCGCGTCGGGCCCCAGCACACCGGCAGCGGCCTCGTACAGCTCCTGGCGCGCGTGCGAGTAGTGCAGCTTGAAGACGGACCCGCCGGCCCCCGGCACCCCACCCGTCGCCTGCGCCTCGCTGACGTTCGCCTGGGTGAGCCGCCACAGCGCCTGGAACTCGGCGGAGAGCCTGCCGAGCCGCCGCCGCAGGACGGGGTCGTCCCAGGTGCCGTTCTCCCGTGCCGTACGGGCGAGTTCGCCGAGGAGGCGGCGGCAGGCGACGACCTCGCCGACGAACGCGGTGCCGCGTTCGAACGACAGCGTCACCATGGTGACGCGCCAGCCGTCGTTCTCCTCCCCGACCCGGTTCTCGACGGGCACCCGCACCTCGTCGAGGAACGTCTCGGCGAACTCCGTCGAGCCCGCGAGCGTCCGCAGCGGCCGTACGGTGACGCCGGGCGCGTCCATGGGCATGGCGAGCCAGCTGATGCCCCGGTGCTTGGACACCCCCGGCCCCGCATCCGTCCGGACGAGGAGTTCGCACCAGTCGGCGACCTCGGCGTGCGAGGTCCAGATCTTCTGCCCGCTGACGACGTACGCGTCCCCGTCCCGGACCGCCCGCGTGCGGAGGGAGGCCAGGTCGGAGCCGGCGTCGGGCTCGCTGAAGCCCTGGCACCAGACCTCGTCGCCGCGCAGGACCGGCGGCAGCCAGCGGTCCCGCTGCTCCGCCGTCCCCTCGGCGGCGATCGTCGGCCCGGCGTGCAGCAGCCCGACGAAGTTGGCGCCGACGTAGGGCGCGCCGGCGAGCTCGGTCTCCTCCAGGAAGATCAGCCGCTGCGTCGGTGACGCGTCCCAGTGGACGTCCGCGTACCCGGCGTCGTACAGCCGGCGCTGCCAGCCGCAGTCGTACGCGCGCCGGGCCGGCCAGTCGAGCGGGTCGGGCTTGGCCGGGAGCGTGGGCAGGGTGGCGGCCAGCCACTCCCGCAACCGCCCCCGGAACTCCTCCTCCTCGTCGCTGTACGCGAGGTCCATCAGACGACTCCCCGGGTCACGCCCCGGTCGAAGTCCAGATCCAGCATGCGGATGGCGTTGCCGCGCATGAGCTTGTAGATCGTCTCGTCGTCGAGGCCCTGGACGTGGTCGAGGGCGACCTCCTTGGTGTGCGGGAACGTCGAGTCGACGTGCGGGTAGTCGGTCTCGAAGGTGGCGTTGTCCCTCCCGACGACGTCCAGGGACGCGATCCCGTGCTTGTCGCGGAAGAAGCAGCAGAAGATCTGCCGGTAGTAGTACGTGGACGGCGGCTCGGGGATGAGGTCGCGGACGCCGCCCCAGGCGCGGTGCTCCTCCCACACGTCGTCGGCGCGTTCGAGGGCGTACGGGATCCACCCCATCTGGCCCTCGCTGTAGGCGAGCTTCAGCCTGGGGAACTTCACGAGCACGCCGCTGAAGAGGAAGTCCATCATCGAGGCCATGGCGTTGTTGAAGCTGAGGGCGGCCTGGACGGCGGGCGGCGCGTCGGGGGAGGCGGCCGGCATCTGGGAACTCGACCCGATGTGCATGTTGACCACCGTCCCGGTCTCCTGGCAGACGGCGAAGAAGGGGTCCCAGTAGCCGGAGTGGATCGAGGGGAGTCCGAGGTGGGTGGGGATCTCGGAGAAGGTGACGGCCTTGACGCCGCGGGCGGCGTTGCGCCGGATCTCGGCCACGGCGAGGTCGATGTCCCAGAGCGGGATGATGCACAGCGGAATCAGCCGCCCGCCGCTGCCGCCGCACCATTCCTCGACCATCCAGTCGTTGTAGGCGCGGACGCAGGCGAGGGCCACCTCCTTGTCCTGGGCCTCCGCGAAGGTCTGGCCGCAGAAGCGCGGGAAGGTCGGGAAGCAGAGGGAGGCCTCGACGTGGTTGAGGTCCATGTCCTTCAGACGGGCCGCCGGGTCCCAGCAGCCGCGCCGCATCTCCTCCCTGGTGATGCCCTCCAGGGTCATGTCGTCGCGGTCGAAGCCGACGGCGGCGATGTTGCGCTTGTACGGGAACTTGAGGTCCTCGTAGATCCACCAGTCGGTGGGCGGCCCTTCGGGGTCCATCGTGATCTGGTACTTGCCGGCGACGTAGGCGAGCTCGCCGATACCGGCCGTGAGGGGCTGGGGACCGCGGTCGCGGTACTTCTTGGGGAGCCAGGTCTCGAAGAGATGGGCCGGTTCGATCACGTGGTCGTCGACGCTGATGATGCGGGGCAGTTCCGTCATGACCCCTCCAGGTTTCTGATGGACCGTCAGATCTGACGGGATCAGGCTAGGCCCCGCACCCCTGGACCGACAAGCAGGTGACCTCTACGCTCGCCGAAGAATCTGACGGAACGTCAGCCAAGAGGGGTACGGATGACCGAGACCGCACACGCCCTGGGTGATTCCCGCACGCTCTGGGAGCTCGTCGAACGCCGCGCCGCCCTCACCCCCGACCGGCCCGTCCTGCTCCAGGGCGACCGCGTCCTCACCTTCGGCGGGCTGCGCGAGCGCGCCGAACGCTGCGCCGCCGGGCTGTACGGGATGGGGGTGCGGCCGGGCACGGTCGTCGCCTGGCAGCTGCCCACCCGGATCGAGACGGCGGTGCTCTCCTTCGCGCTCGCCCGCATCGGCGCCGTACAGACGCCGGTCATCCCCTTCTACCGGGACAAGGAGGTCGGCTTCGCGCTGCGCGAGTCGAAGGCCGAGTACTTCGCCGTCCCCGGGGTGTGGCGCGGATTCGACCACACGGAGATGGCGCGGCGGCTCGGCGCGCGCGGGATCTTCGAGGCGTACGGCCCCGATTCGCTCCCGGACGGCGACCCGGGGCTCCTGCCGCCGCCGCCCTCCTCGGGGACGGACGTCCGCTGGATCTACTGGACCTCCGGCACGACCTCCGACCCCAAGGGCGTCCTGCACACCGACCGCTCGCTCCTCGCCGGCGGCTCCTGCCTCGCCCACGCCCTGCGCCTGACGGACGGGGACGTCGGCTCGATGGCCTTCCCCTACGCGCACATCGCCGGGCCCGACTACACGGTGATGCTCCTGCTGTACGGATTCCCCGCCGTCATGTTCGAACAGTTCGCCCTGCCCGAGGCGCTCGACGAGTACCGGGCGCACGGCGTGACCGTCGCCGGCGGCTCGACCGCCTTCTACGCGATGTTCCTCGCCGAACAGCGCAAGCGCCCGGACGAGCCGGTCATCCCCACCCTGCGGCTGCTCGCGGGCGGCGGGGCGCCGAAGCCGCCGGAGGTCTACCACGCGGTGCGGAAGGAGCTGGGCTGCCAGCTCACCCACGGGTACGGCATGACCGAGGTCCCGATGATCACGATGGGCGACCCCGACGACACCGTCGAGAACCTCGCGACCACCGAGGGCCGGCCGCCCGCCGGCATGGAGATCCGGATCGTCGGCGACGGCATCGGGACCGGCACCGGGACCGGCGACGGCGAGGTCCGGCTCCGCGGCGAGGCCGTCTGCCAGGGCTACCTGGACCCGGCGCAGACCGCGGCCGCCTTCGACGAGGACGGCTTCCTCATCACGGGGGACGTGGGACACCTGACCCCGAGCGGCCACCTCGTCCTCACCGGCCGGATCAAGGACATCATCATCCGGAAGGGAGAGAACATCTCGGCCAAGGAGATCGAGGACCTCCTCCACGGCCACCCGGACGTCGGCGACGCGGCCGTCATAGGCCTCCCGGACCCCGAGCGCGGCGAGCGCGTCTGCGCGGTCGTCGAGCAGCCCCCGGGCGCCGCCCCGCTGAGTCTGGGGACGGTCACCGCCTTCCTCCGCGAGGCCGGCCTCTCCGTCCACAAACTCCCGGAACAACTGGAGGTCGTGGACGCCCTCCCCCGCAACGAGACCCTGCGCAAGGTGCTCAAATACCGGCTCAGGGAACGGTTCGGCCCATCGCTGTGACCGCCGCCGGGACGTCCCCGTACACGTCGAAGAGCCGCCGGACGCCGAGGGCGGACAGCACCCGCTCGACATGACCGTCACCGCCGCCGATCCCGCCGCCGACCCCGCCGTCGATCCCCGCTTCGGGCAGGATCAGGCGGAGACGGCCGCCGCAGGAGCGGAGGAGGCGGCGGGCGGCGATCAGGACGCCGACACCGCTGGAGTCGCAGAAGCGCACGGCGGACAGGTCTATCACCAGGTCGTGGCGGCCGCCCGCGACGGCGTCGTGGACGCGGCGGCGTATCCGGGGGGAGGTGACCAGGTCCAGTTCCCCCCGGATGCTCAGCACCGTCCAGGGGCCTTGCTCGTCCTCGTCGACCTCGATCGTCGTCACGGTCGCCGCCTGCCCCGACACCACAGGCCGAAACCCCTTCACCGAGGTATGGCGCTTTCCTTACCATCCAGACCCGCGTCAAGGGCGCACTTGCGGCAAACAGGCGTGCGTTGTCGGCGCGGCGCATTACTTTGGAGGACGAGGACTCAAGGGCCGGCAGGGGACGGAGGATTCGCATGGCGATGGAGACACCACCGCGCTGGGACCGCAAGATGCAGCAGCGGCTCGCCGCCGGGGAGGCCGCCGCGCTCGGCGAGTTCTACGACCGGTTCGCCTCGCTCGTGCACAGCCTCGCCCACCGGGTGCTCGACGACGACGACGCAGCCGACCAGGTCACCCGCGAGGTCTTCGGCTACATCTGGGAGAACCCCGACGACTACGACCCCAAGCAGGGGAACATGCGGTCGTGGGTCGCCCGGCTGACCCAGCGGCAGGCCGTCCACCGGCTGCGGCAGGCCGAGGCGACGGCGTACGCGGAGACCGGGCAGGGCTCCGCCGAGGAGCTGGAGCAGAAGGTGCGGCGGGCCTCCGTCGCGGCCCGCGCGGACTACATCGTGACCTCCATGCCGGCGCCGCTGCGGGCCGCGCTCGAACTGGCCTACTTCCAGCGGCGGGACTACCGCCAGACCGCGGCCGACCTCGGAGTCACGGAGGACGAGGCGCGGCGGCGCCTCCGGCTCGGGCTCCAGCTGCTCTCCTCGGCGAACACCCGCTCCCTGGAGGGCTCCTCACCGCCCGGCGGCTACGGGCGGACGCTGTGACGGGGGCGAACGGCGACGCTGACGACGTCGCACGCGCCCCGTGGATACCGGGACCGCGCCGGTCGGCGGACGACCACGCGGACCTGACGGCCGACCCCACGACGGGCCCTGCGGCGGACCCGGCGAAGGGCCCGGAGGTCTTCGAGGCCCTGGAGGTCCCGTCGGTCGACGGGGAACCGGCCGAGCCGGACGTGCCGCAGCTGACCCACCGCGTACTCAAGTCGCTCCTCGGGGCCTGGGCGCTCTCGGCCTGCTCCGCCGGGGAGACGAAGGCCGTCGAGGACCACCTCACCGAGTGCGCGCCCTGCGCCGAGGAGGCCCTGCGGCTGCGGGACGCCGTCGCCCTGCTCCACGAGGACCGCGACCTGGACCTCGACCCGCTGCTGCGCTCCCGGGTCCTGGAGAACTGCCTGGGCCGCCGCCCCGCCCGCGTACCGGTGCCCGAGTGGGTCACCCCGTACGACGCGGAGACCGCCCGGCTCGACGCGCTGCTGCGGGACATCGGCGAGTCGGAGTGGCACGCCCCGGTGCGGCTCAAGTGGTTCGAGGACGACCACATCGTGCGCCGCAAGACCACCGTCGCCGGGGTCATCGGCCACCTCCTGGCCGTGGACGGTCTGGTGACCTCGGCGCTCGGCATCAAGGACCCGCTGGGCTCGGGAGTGCCCGAGCTCTCGCCGACGGAGCGGACCGAGGCGTTCTGGTCGGCGCTCGACCGGCCGCCGAACCGCGCGCTGCGCGGGCCCTGGCGGGACCAGTCGCACGCCCTGATCCGCACGGTCTCGTTCGCTGGCCGCGGTGTGGGCGACCTCACGGTCACCTACAAGGACTTCGCGCTGCCGCTGCGGGACTCGCTCCTGGAGCGGGCCTTCGAGTGCTGGGTGCACGCGGACGACATCGCCAACGCGGTGGCGTACCCGTACGCCCCGCCGAGCGGCGCCCATCTCCACGGCATGATCGACCTGGCGGTCCGGCTGCTCCCGGCGGCCCTCGCCGGACGCCGCCGCAGCGGCCTCGCGGCCCCGGCCCGGCACCTCGCGACGGCGGGCGCGCCCGGCCGCTCGCTCCACCTGGAGGTCGAGGGGGCGGGCGGCGGCCACTGGTACATCGCGCTCGACTCCCCGGCGGCGATCGCCTCGCCGGACCGGGCGGTGGCGCAGGTGGCGATGGACGGGGTGGAGTTCTGCCAGCTGGTGGCCGGGCACATCTCGCCGGAGGAGGCCGCGGCCGGCCAGGACGGTGACCGGGAGGCCATCCGCGACGTCCTGTCGGCGGCGGCGTCCCTGAGTCGCCTGTGACTCCCTCAGCCGTCCGTGACGCGCTGCGGAGCTACGCGCCGTCCGTGACGCGCTGCGGAGCTACGCGCCGTCCGTGACGCGCTGCGGAGCTACGCGAAGACGACCGTGCGGCGGCCGTTCAGGAGGATGCGGTGCTCCGCGTGCCACTTCACCGCGCGGGCCAGTGCCTGGCACTCCACGTCGCGGCCCACGGCGACCAGCTGGTCCGGGGTCACCTCGTGGCCCACGCGCTCGACCTCCTGCTCGATGATCGGGCCCTCGTCGAGGTCGGCCGTCACGTAGTGCGCGGTCGCGCCGATCAGCTTCACACCGCGCGCGTGCGCCTGGTGGTAGGGCTTGGCGCCCTTGAAGCTCGGCAGGAAGGAGTGGTGGATGTTGATGATGCGGCCGGAGAGCTGCTTGCACAGGTCGTCGGAGAGCACCTGCATGTAGCGGGCGAGGACGACCAGCTCGACGTTCTCCTCGCGGACCAGGTCGAGGAGTTCCGCCTCCGCCTCGGCCTTGGTGTCCTTGGTGACCGGAATGTGGCGGAACGGGATGTCGTACGAGCCGACGAGCTCCGCGAAGTCCGTGTGGTTGGAGACGACGGCGACGATCTCCACCGGCAGCGCGCCGATCCGGGAGCGGAACAGCAGGTCGTTCAGGCAGTGCCCGAACTTGGAGACCATGAGCACGATCCGCATGCGCTGGTCGGCGAGGTGGATCTGCCAGTCCATGCCGTAGGAGTCCCCGACCGCCGTGAAGCTCGCGCGCAGCTTCTCCAGGTTCACCGGGGCCTCGGCCGAGAAGTGGACCCGCATGAAGAAGAGACCCGTGTCGCGGTCCCCGAACTGCTGGCTGTCCTCGATGTTGCACCCGGTGATGAACAGGTAGCTCGACACGGCGTGCACGATGCCCTTTTTGTCCGGGCACGAGAGGGTGAGGACGTACTGGTCGGTCATCCCGTCAGCCTGCCATACCGGGGAGGCTCGCGAGAGCCACCGTCCGGCAGGCGGAACGGCTCAGGACCGGGTCATGATACTGAGCACGTCGAGGGAGCGCGGGGGCGTGTCGGGGTCCTCCCCGTCGGCCTGCGCCATCCGTACGTGTGCCTCGCGGGCGGCCCGTACGGCCTCGGGCCAGCCCTGGTGCTCCAGGTACGCGGAGACGGGCGCGTCCGGGCCCACCTGGTGCATGATCCGCAGCACGCGGAGCACGGCGAGGTCGACGAGGGCGGCCTCGCCGGTGTCGCGGAAGACCGCGCCCACGTACTTCTCGGCGGACCAGTTGTCGAGCCAGGTGTCCTCGACGAGGCGGTAGACGGCGTCGGTGACGTCGCCGTATCCCTCCTGGCCGGCCAGCCAGGTCGTCTCGTGGAACCCGGGGTCGGAAAGCATGTGCAGCGCGGAACGCACGTTGATGCGCCAGCGCCACCACGGCATGTCGTTGAGCGGCATGCCGCCCATGGTGGAGGAGCGACGGCCGCGACGGGAAGAGTTAACCGAACCGGAGACTGGACTGGACACGTTTCGATCGTACGTTCCCTTGCCAAATAAGCGGACTCGCCCCCTCCCCATCGCCGCCCGGCCCCCGTAATTCACCTTTACGTCACCCTTCGTTGAACCGCGCTCACTCCCGCGTTACCCGTGAGGCGGAAATGTGCATGCCCATGACCGGTAGGCGACTGACCTCACTCCTCGTGTACGTCACCACCGCGGCGGCGGGAGCGTCGCTGCTCACCGGGTGTGGCGTGCTCCCTGGGGCCACGGGGGGCTCCAGGGAGCCCGTCACGGTGATGACCTGGGCACCCGACCAGACCCAAGCGACCAACATGCCCGGAATGCCTGCGATGGCGCAGGCCTATGCCCGCTGGGTCAACTCCCAGGGCGGCATCGACGGCCACGAACTCCGCGTCCTCACCTGCAACGAACAGAACACCAGCGCCGGCGCCGCCGCCTGCGCCCGCCGTGCCGTCCGCGAGAACGCGGTCGCGGTCGTCGGCTCGTACAGCCAGAACGGCAGCGCGTTCATGGCGCCGCTCGAAGCCGCCGGCGTCCCGTACATCGGTGGCTACGGCATCTCGGAGGACGAGTTCACCAGCTCGCTCTCCTACCCCGTCAACGGCGGACAGGCCTCGCTCATCGCCGGACACGGCATGCAGCTGGCCGAGTCCTGCCGCAAGGTCTCCCTCGTCCGGCCCGACACCGTCGCCGGCGACCGGCTCCCCGACCTCCTCAACTCCGGCCTCCGCAAGGCGAGTCACCGCAGCGCGATCGACATCCCGGCCGTCGAGGACGCCGCCGAGTACACCGAGCAGGCCGGCCGGGCCCGCGACAAGGCCGGCGACGAGAGCGGCTGCGTCACCGCCGTGCTCGGCGAGCGGACCCAGACCTTCTTCGACTCCTTCCGGCGCCTCCCGGAGGACGGGAAGAACGGCGGTTCCGGCAAGAAGGGCGACCCCGTCCGCATCTCCTCCGTGCTCGGCAGCGTCGCCCAGCCCGTCATCGACCGCACCGGCGGCGCCCACAGCCCCTTCGAGGGCGCGTACGTCACCGGCTGGTACCCGGAGGCGGCCGACAAGAGCTGGGCGCCGATGCGCAAGGTCATCCAGGAGCACGCCTTCGCCGACAACCGCGTCGACCCGGCCGACGCCGGCGTCCAGACCACGTGGATCGCCTACACGGTCCTCAAGTCGGTCGTCGAGACCCTCGACAAGGACAGGATCACCGCCGAGCAGATCACCCACGCCCTCGACCGGGGCGCGCGCATCGACACCGGCGGCCTCACCCCCAGCCTGCGCTGGAGGTACGAGGACCTGCTCGGCGCCCCCGGCCTCATCCGGGTCGTCAACCGTGAGGTGACGTTCCAGGTGGTCCGCAAGGGGCGGCTCGTGGCGCAGAAGCCCGGCTTCGTCGACGTCGGCGAGACCGTCCTCAGCGCCCCGTAACAGCGCCCCCTACAGCTGGGTGGGCGTCCGCTTCTCCAGTCCGTACTTCGTGGCGGTCGGGTTCCACAGCCCGGCCGCCTGCTTCTTGGCGGTGGTGGCCTCGCCGCTCTTCTTGTTGGCCTCCACCAGGCGGTTGGTGCTCTTGGCCTTGCCGCCCTTGCAGGCCTTCTTGGCCTTCATCTGGACCGCCCAGGCCGCGTAGTGGTCGTCCGCCGAGGCCGAGGCCTGCCAGGCCTTGGTCAGCGCGGCCGTCAGCGCGGGGCTGTTCGGGAGCTTGTCCACCGAGAGCGTCTTGAGCTGGGTCACCAGGCCCCGGCGCTGGTCGGCGGCGCCCCGCAGGTCCTTCGCCGCCTGGTCGAGGTCCTTGCACTGGTTGATCTTCGCGACCGAGCTGATCACCGTGTCACGGCTGCTGTTGCTGGTCGCGAGGAGCTTGTCCAGCGCCTTGGCCTGCGGCTCCGCCGGGTCGGCCGGCTTCTCCGCGGGCGCCTCGGTGGTGGCCGAGGGCGCGGCGGAGCTCGCCGCGACGTTCTGCCCGGGCGTCTTGGGGTCCTTCGGGTCGTCCTCGCCGCTGAGCAGCATCCCGGCGCCGAGACCGACGACCGCGCAGCCGACGACGACGGCGGCGATCAGCGCGACCGGCGACTTGCGGCGCGGCGGCTCGGGCTCGTCGTCGTAATAGGCGTCCTGGTAGGCGTACTGCTGCGGGGGCTGCGGCGGCTGGTAGCCGTGCTGCTGCGGCGGCGCCTGGTGCTGCGGGTGCTGTTGGTACGGCGGCGGGGCGGGCTGCTGGTGCTGCTGCGGCGGCTGGTAGGCCTGCGGCTGCTGCGGGGCCCGCGGCGCCTCCGTACGGAAGAGGTTGTCGAACTCGGCGGGCGGCTGCCGCTCACCGGGCGGCTGGGCCTGCGCCTGAGGCGGTACGGGGGCTATGTACTGGGTCGCGTCGGAGGCGCCCCCGGACCCCTGGTGCGGGAGCGGCGCCGTCCCCAGGAACTGGGTGTCGGAGCCCGCGCCCGGGTGCGGCGGCACGGCCGCGATGTGCTGCGTCGCCTGCATGTCCCCGGCGGCCTGGGCGGCCGGCGGCGGGTAGCCGTACCCCGGCTGCTGCGCCTGCACCGGCGGCATCGCACCGGGGACGGGCGCGATGTGCTGGGTCGCCTGCATGTCGGCGGCGGCCTGGGCGGCGGGCGGCGGGTAGCCGTACCCGGGCTGCGGCGGGACCTGCTGCGGTATCGGCGGCGCCTGAGGCACGGCCTGCGGCGGGACCTGCTGCTGCGGGACCGGCGGCAGGTACTGCGTGGACTGCATGTCGGCGGCGCCCGGCGTCGCCTCAGGGGGCAGCGGCTGCGCGGGCGGCAGCGGCTGCCCGCCCGGCTGACCACCGGCGGGACCCCAGGCGCGGTCCCACGGCTGAGCTCCCCCGTGGGCACCGTCGTGCGCGGGGGGCACCGCCGGGTACTGCGGCTCCGGACCCTGTCCGTTCTGCGTCACCGGGACTCCTACTGATGGACCTACGGAATCGTCGGCTCACGCTACCGGGTGCGCGCGGGGCTCCGCACACACGTGTGAGGCCGGTTACACAACCTTCCTGCGCCTCGTCGCCGTGGCCTACGCCGCCGACTGGTCCATCCGCGCGCTGAACTCCCGCACCACCGCCTCCCCCGCGTACGGCTCCAGGCTCTCCCTCAGATCGTCCAGGTACTCCGCGCCCCGCGACGACCGCAGCGTGCCCAGGAGTTCGAGCGCCCGCGTCCCCGTCCGGCAGGCCTGCTCCACCTCCCGCTGCTGCACCTGCGCCGAGGCCAGCAGGGCCAGACCGATCGCCCGGCGCCGCGCCCGCGTCTCCGGATGTCCCGCGATCGCCTCCCGCGCCGCCCGCGCCGCCTCGTCCGCCTGGCCCAGGTCCCGGTGGCAGTGCGCCAGTTCGTCCGCGAGGTAGGCGTGGTCGAAGTGCGCGATCCACACCGGGTCGTCGCCCGCCTCCGGATCGGCCTGCTCCAGCGCCCGTACGGCACGGCCCGCCGCCGTCTCGAAGGAGCTGATGTCCCCCATCAGCGCGTGCCCGCGCGCCTCGGCCGCCAGGAACATCGCCTCCGCCCGCGGCGGCACCTTGCCCCGCGCCCCCTCCTGCGCCGCCCGCGCCAACTGGGCGATCTCCCGGGGGGTCCCGAGCTGCGCGGCGAGGTGACTCATCGACGCGGCCAGGACGTACCCGCCGTACCCGCGGTCGCCCGCCGCCTGCGCGAGCCGCAGCGCCTGGATGTAGTAGCGCTGCGCGAGCCCCGGTTCGCCCGTGTCCACCGCCATGTACCCGGCGAGTTCGGTCAGCCGCGCGGCCGCCGCGAAGAGCTGCCGGCCCACGGCCTCCCGGTACGAGCCCGAAAGCATCCCCGACACCACGCTGTTGAGGTAGTGCACCACCACCGGCCGGACATGGCCGCTGCCGAACCGCCGGTCGAGGTCGACGAGCGCGCTCGTCATCTCCCGTACCGCCGCGACGTCCGCGACCCCGACGCGCGCGCCCGCGAGCCGCGCCACGTGCGCGTCCGGACCGGTGATCAGCCAGTCCCTGCTGGGCTCGACGAGCGCGGAGGACGCCACGATGGAGCCCGTCAGGAAGTCCCGCCTGCCCACGTCGCTGCGCCACAGCTCGCAGACCTGCTCGATCGCGCCGAGCACGGTCGGCGCGAACTGGAGGCCCACCCCGGCGGCGAGGTTCCGGCCGTTCGCCATCCCGACCTCGTCGATCGTGACCGTCCGGCCCAGTTTGCGGCCCAGCGCCTCCGCGATGATGCCGGGCGCCCGGCCGCGCGGCTGCTGCCCGCGCAGCCACCGCGCCACCGACGTCTTGTCGTACCGCAGGTCGAGGCCGCGCTCCGCGCCGACCATGTTGACCCTGCGGGCGAGGCCGGCGTGCGAGCAGGCCGCCTCCTGGATGAGCGCCTGGAGCCGTTCGTTGGGCTGACGCGCGACGAGTGGCCTGGCTGCCATGAGTTACCCCCTGAGGCCGAGCGGTGATCACAGGTGCAGTGATCACGAGAAGTGATCACTGCCCGGTGGATATCCGGTCAATGCCGATGTGAACACGCGAAACCGGACAGGCCGGTGGCGTACGTGTCGCACGGTCGACACCGGACACGTCGGCCGCGACGCTGCCGCCGGCGCCCCCACTCGTGCGTACCCACCCCCCGCTCCCCGGCCCCCCGCGCGCCCCCGCCGGTGCACCCGTGCGCCCCATGTGCAGGATCGATGCGTCACACCGCTCTCCCCCACGCCCGTAACCCCAGGTGACGGCGGCAGTTGTGTTCACCGTGGAAGAGACCATCGGAGTCACGGAAGCCGCACAGATCCCCCAGCAGCGAGGCGAGCAACTGCTGGACAACGCCGTGCGGTACGCGGAAGAGCGGCACTGGGACGTGTTCCCCGGGACCTGGCTTGAGGCCGTCGAGGGCAGGGAGCGCTGCTCCTGCGGCGCGGAGTGCGCCGTCCCCGGCGCGCACGCGGTCAAGCCCGACTGGTCGACCCAGGCGACCGGGAGCGGCGTCGGGGCGCGGCGCATGTGGTCGAAGACGCCGAAGGCGTCGATCCTGCTGCCGACGGGGCGGACGTTCGACGCGATCGAGGTGTCGGAGTCGGCCGGCTTCCTCGCGCTCGCCCGGATGGAGCGCATGGACCTGACGCTCGGCCCGGTGACCTGCACCCCGGACCGCCGGATGTTCTTCTTCGTCCTGCCGGGCGCCGCCGTCAAGGTGCCCGACCTCGTACGGAAGCTGGGCTGGGTCCCGGGCGCGATCGACCTCGCCACGCGCGGCGAGGGGCACTACGTGGCGGCCCCGCCCACCCGGATCGGCGGCGTCGGCGCGGTGCAGTGGGCGCGGCGCCCCACGCCGGCGAACCGTTGGCTGCCCGACGCGGAGGAGCTGATCAGCCCCCTCGCGTACGCGTGTGGCCGGGAAGCGGCGGAGGCCCGCGGCCGGGCGCAGTGATCCCTGGGCCCGGCCAGGCCTCACCCGTATGGTGGTGCCCGTATACACGGGGACGACCGAAGGACTGACGAGACATGCCTGACCAGGCATTTGACGGAGTATTCGACAAGGCGGGCGCCGCAGCGGGCACCGTACCGGGGGCCGGTGCGGTGCCCGCGGTGCGTGTCGAGGGGCTGTGGAAGCGTTTCGGCCAGCAGATCGCGGTGAACGGGATCGATCTCGTCCTGCCCGCGGGGAAGTTCATCGGGCTCGTCGGGCCCAACGGAGCCGGCAAGACGACCACCCTCTCCATGATCACGGGGCTGCTCCGGCCCGACCAGGGACGGATCCTGGTCGCGGGACACGACGTCTGGGCCGACCCCGAGTCGGTCGCCGAGGTCAAGGCGCGGATCGGCATCCTGCCGGAGGGGCTGCGGCTCTTCGAGCGGCTCTCCGGCCGTGAACTCCTCGCGTACAGCGGCCGGCTGCGGGGGCTGCCGGGCGCCGAGGTCGACAAGCGGGCCGCGCAGCTCCTCGACGTCCTCGACCTGACCGGCTCGCAGAACAAGCTGGTCGTCGACTACTCGACCGGCATGCGGAAGAAGATCGGTCTCGCGGCCGCCCTTCTCCACAACCCCGAGGTGCTGTTCCTGGACGAGCCGTTCGAGGGCGTCGACCCGGTCTCGGCGCAGACCATCCGCGGAGTGCTGGAGCGGTACACCCAGTCCGGCGCGACGGTCGTCTTCTCCAGCCACGTCATGGAGCTGGTCGAGTCGCTCTGCGACTGGGTCGCCGTGATGGCGGCGGGCCGGATCCGCGCGCAGGGCCCGCTCGCGGAGGTCCGCGGCGACCGGCCCTCGCTCCAGGCGGCGTTCCTGGAGCTGGTCGGGGCGAGCGGGCGCGAGACGGCCGGGGAGTCCCTGGACTGGCTGGGCGGCGGGGCGCGGCGATGAGCACGACCACCGCCGTCACCACGACCGCCGGCTCCCCCGTGCCGTCCCTCACGTCCACGTTCGTACGGCTCAAGCTGTCGCTGCTGAAGAACGGGCTGCGGCAGTCGGGCGGGCGGACCGCCGCGTACATCGTCTCGATCGTCTTCGGCGTCCTGTTCGCCGCGGCCATGGTGCTGTCGTCCGTCCTGCTGCGGGGCAACGCCTCGGCCGACACGGTCGCGGTCCTCCTCATAGGGACGCTCGCGCTGGCCTGGGCGGTCATGCCGCTGTTCGTGCCGAGCGGGGACGAGACCCTCGACCCGTCGCGGCTCGTGATGCTGCCGCTGCGGCCCCGGCCGCTGGTCCGGGCCCTGTTCGTGGCGTCCCTGGTGGGCGTCGGGCCCGTCCTCACACTCCTCCTGGCGCTCGGCGCGGCCCTTTCGGTCGCGCGGGGCACGGCGGGCGTCGTCGTCGCCGTCCTCGCCGTCCCGCTCGTGACGGCCGTGTGCGTCGCGCTGTCCCGGGCGGTGGCCGCCGCCAACGTCCGACTCCTGACCTCCCGCAAGGGCCGGGACCTGGCGCTGCTCAGCGGCCTGGTGATCGCGGTCGGCATGCAGCTGGTCAACTTCGGCGCCCAGCGCCTCGGCCAGGGCGGCGGTCTGGGGCCGCTCGAACCGGCGGCGGCGGTCGTCGGCTGGCTGCCGCCGGCCGCCGCGATCGGCGCGGTCGACGCGGCGAGCAGCGGCGACTACGCCGTGGCGGTGGCCCGGCTGCTGCTGACGGCGGCGGCGCTCGTGGCGCTGGTGTACTGGTGGCAGCGGAGCCTGGTGCGGCTGATGGTCGAGCCGGACGGCTCCACGATCGACGCGTCGTCCGGGTCGGGGGCCGCCGAGAAGTCCGGGGGTACGGGGCTGCTCGGCCGGATCCTGCCGGGCGGGCGCACGGGCGCGGTCATGGAGCGCAGCCTGCGCTACATCTGGCGCGACCCGAAGACGAAGGCCGCGTGGGTGACCTCGCTGGCCATGGGCCTGATCGTGCCGCTCTTCAACGCCTTCCAGGGCACGGGCACGATCTACTGGGCGTGCTTCGCGTCGGGCATGCTCGGCGTCCAGATGTACAACCAGTTCGGCCAGGACACGTCGGCGTTCTGGATGGTCGCGCAGACCCTCTCGACGACGGCCGACGCGTACGCCGAACTCCGGGCACGGGCCCTGGCCCTGCTCGCCGTCACCCTGCCGTTCACCGCGCTGGTGACGGTGGCGACGGCCGCCGTCCTCGGCGACTGGTCGGCCCTCCCGGAGGCGCTCGGCCTGTCGTTCGGCCTGCTCGGCGCGCTGGTGGGTTCGGGCGCGGTGGCCTCCTCGGTCTTCCCGTACTCGATCCCGCAGGACAGCGGCTACAAGAACGTGGCGCCGGGACAGGGCGGCCTGGCCTGGATGTCGATCCTGGGCGGCATGTTCGGCTCCGTGGTGCTGTGCGCCCCGCTCATCGGCGCGACGGTCTACCTCCACGTGTCCGACCGGCATTCCGCGCTGTGGCTCCTCCTCCCGGTCGGCGCCCTCTACGGCGCGCTGCTCATCTGGGCGGGCCTCAAGCTGGCGGCGCCGCGCACGGCGAGGCGGCTGCCGGAGATCCTGACGGCGGTCAGCAAGGGCTGACCCCTCTCGCCGGTCACCCGGCACGCGACGGCCTCCGCCCCCTTGTGGGCGGGGGCCGTCGCTCATGTGCGGGGTAGGGGTAGCGGGGTTCCACAGCCCGGAGTGGGAGTCGGGGTGGGATCAGGGTCGGATCCGGGTGATCACGGATGAGCAACAGGCGGTGTGGGCGGGATGGTTGATCCAGTCGCAGTGCGGCGAAGAGCCGAGCCGCCCGCACCGTCCCCGCACCGTCCCCAGGAGCCACCGATGACCATCCGCGCCCGCAGCCGTACCCACCGCCGTCTCGCCGCCACCGGGCTCGCGCTCGTCGCCCTCGCCGCCGGTCTGGGTGCCGCCCCCGCGGCGACCGCCGCGACCGCCGCGCCGGTCGTCCGCCACTCCCCCGACGCTGTACGGGCGTTGCTCGCCACCCTGCCCGACGACGTGACGGACGCGGCTCTGGTGCGGGTGGCCGGCCGGGGTATGCGGACGCCGTACACGGGGACGGCCGGGCCGGTGGCGGCGGATGCGCGGTTCCCGGTGGGCAGCGTGACCAAGGTGTTCACCGACGCCGTGGTGCTCCGGCTCGTCGCCGAGCGCCGGATCGGCATCGACGAGCCCGTACGCCCCCACCTGCCCGACCTGATACCGGCCTCCTACGCCGACGTCACGGTCCGCCAACTTCTCGACCACACCAGCGACTTCCCTCGCCCCGAGAGGGTTCCACTCGACCCGCACGGGGTGGTGACCGCCTCCTTCGCGGCGGACGTCGCGGCCCGACCCGGCCGCCTCCCGGCGCCCGGCTCCGTCCAGCAGTACAACGGGCTCAACAGCTTCGTCGCCGGGCTTCTCGTGGAGCGGGTCACCGGCCGCTCCTACGCCCACGAGCTCGACCGGCTCATCCTGCGCCCGCTCGCCCTGCGCCACACCGCGCTCGCCGAGGAGCCGGCGATCGCCTGGTCCTGGGCGGAGGGCGGACTGGCGTCCACCGCGGCCGACCTCGACAGGTTCCTCCGCGCGCTGCTGGACGGGCGGCTGCTCCCTCCGGCCCAGCAGCGGCACCTCTTCGAGATACCCGCGGTACCCGGCGGCCCCGAGAACACCAGCTGTCCCAAGGGCACGGCCTGCTTCAGCGCCGGCGGGCTGATGGGACTCGACCTGAACGGCACGAAGGTCTGGGGGAAGACCGGCTCCAGCGGCGGCTGGACGAGCGGCGTGTTCGCGACCACCGACCCGAAGCGCCGGGTCGTCTACACCCTGCGGCCCGATGCCCTGGCTACCCCGGAAGCGCAGCGCGACCGGGTCGTGGCCGTGGTCGGGGCGGCGCTCACCGGCACGCGATGACGGGCGGGTGACCACGGTCGGCCTCTGGCCGGGACAGGCCTGGACGGGCCTGGACGGGCTGGACGGGCTGGACGGAATCACCGCCGACACCGGCATCCGAGAAGGCCGAACTCGCCGCGCAGGACGCCTTCCTAGCGACGCGCCCGCTCCGCGCCGAGAGCGTCAGCAGAGGCCGCACTTGGGCGAGGTCGCCTCGTGCGCGGATGTCGTCCACGTCCGTCACTCCAAGGACCTCACCGTCCCCTCCTTCTCCGCCTTCCCCGCCGTCTGGGGCGCCTTCCCCACCCTCGTCTGACGGCGTCGAGAGGCCGAGGACGTAATCTCGGCCTCTCCTGCCGATCTTGAGGGGTTTCGCATGATCAAACTCGCTTCCGCCGTCACGCCCGTCCTGCTCAACGCCACGCAGCTCGCCTCCGAGACCAGCGTTGCGCAGTCCTTCTTCTGGGAGGCGTTCGACCAGTACTGGTACGTGTGCCAGCGGGACGTCACGCCCGAGGACCAGGACCGGCTGCTCGTCACGCGGCTCACCGCCGGCGGGGGCGTCGTGGACTCGATGCACGTCGAGCGCGCCGGGCACGGGGCGAACATAGGTGTCGAGCGGACCGGGGGCGGGATCTTCCTGTGGACCGACGCGCTGCCGGTCGGTGGCTGGGCTTCGGCGGTCGCCCGGATGCCGTACGTGCCCGGTGGCACCGTCGACGCCTCCGACACCTCCGCCCCGGCGGCCGACGTCACGTTCCACAAGCCCCGGACGACGGGGGCGTACCGCGTGTCGGCGACCATCGATCCGACCCGGCGGGAGCTGATCTACCGCTGGCAGTCGAACAACATCGCCTCCGAGAGCGCCGTCGGCGGCATCGACCGCTACGACCTGGACACCGCCGTGGCCGGTACGTACACGCCGCTGGCCACCCTGCCGTACACGGCCTCCGGCCGGACCCTCCAGGGGTACGCGAGCCTCGGGGACTACCTGTACACGCTCTACGGGCAGACGGCGGGCGAGTGCCGGGTGACCTGCGCCCACTGGAACACCGGCGTGGTCGTGCAGGACGAGGTCGTCACCGCCTTCTCCTCGATCGCGAACCGCGAGCCCGAGGGGCTGTGCGTGTACGAGAACAGTCCCGGCGCCCCGCAGGCCACCCTGGCCCTCGGCTTCGCGGGCGGGGTCTCCGGCGCGCGGCGCTTCCACGCGGCCCGCTTCCCGCACCCGGGGACCAGCCCGTGGGTGGAAGTCGCGTACGACACCGCCGTGTTCGCGCCGAACAGCGCGTCCTACGCGCCGCAGTACCGGCTTTCCGGCGACCAGGTCCACCTGCACTTCTCGATGGACCGGGTCGACAAGCTGGCCTGGGCGGACGTGACGAAGCTCTTCCAGCTTCCGCTGCCCGCACGGCCGAACCGCACCCAGCGGCTCGTCGGCGTGGTCTCCGGGGCGTACGTCACGGGCCAGGCCGCGACCATACGCCTCGAAGTGACCACCGACGGCTGGGTGACGCTCTTCGACGACCGGGGCTTCAAGGGCTGGATCGGCGCCGACGTCAGCTTCTGGACCTGCTGACCGCCTCGTCGATGCGGACGGAGGCGGCCCGGCGGGCCGTCTCCTCGGTCCGGCCCGGCTCGCTGAGCGCGAGCGGGCGGGGCAGGTGGACCACGCGGGGGCCGGTGAGCGCCCTGGCTCCCGTGGCTCCTGTTGTTCCCGTGACCACGAGCGCGCCGTACCTCTCCGGGTTCACTCGGCCCTCGCGGACGTCCCCGGCCGTGGCGTACGTGACGTCGTACCCCTCCTCCTCCAGCCAGCGGACGACGCTCGCGTCCGCGCCCGGCTCGCCCGAGACGACGTGGAGGACACCGGAGGCGCGGGCGGGCTCCCGTACGACGAAGGGCACGTGCGCGCGGTAGCCGTCGGGGGTCGTGAGGACGGCGATGTGGAGACCCGAGACCCACTCGGCGGGGACCTTCAGGGTCCAGAGCGTGCCGGTGTCCGTCTCCGTGAGGAGGTGGCGGGCGCGGGCGCCGGCGTAGTGGCCGAGGCGGTAGACGGAGACGGTCGCGCCGGGCGTGGAGAGGCGGAGGCGGAGGGTCTCACCGGGGGCGACGGAGTCCCGGTCGGCGCGGCCCGCGATCTGCGGGCGGGCCGGGTCCACCCCGCAGGTCTCCGCGCAGCCGACGGCCCACTGGTCGGAGCCGGGCGCCCTGTTCTCCCGTACGACCGGGTTGTCGCCGGTCCTGGCGGGCGGGACGGCCGGAGCCGCGACCGCCGTGCCCGCCAGCAGTCCGGGGGCCGCGACGGCAGCGCCCGCTCCCGCTCCGAGACTGCGCAGGACCGTACGACGGGACAGCTCCGACATGGGTCGACCTCCGGGCCGGTTGTCATGGAGCGATCATGGTACGGCCGTCCACACAGCCATGAAGGCCTCCGCCCTGGGGTGGAGGCCTTCCCTTCACTCACCGGATCACCGGGTCACCGGGTCACCGGGTCAGAAGGCGCCGTTCAGCTGCCACCAGCTGTCGGTCTCCGGGAAGCCCGCTTCGAGCTTGCCCGTGCCGGTGCCCGGGTAGAGGATCAGGGCGCCGTCGCCGTGGAACACGTTCGACGAGTAGCTGCTGTTGGTGATGGCGGCCAGGTCGTGGTGACCGTCGCCGTCGTAGTCGCCGACGGCGAGGAGCGAGTCCATGACGTTCCAGCCGCTGCCCAGGAGCGCGCGGGGGCCGAACGAGCCGACCTTGCCCGGGTACAGCCACAGCTTGCCCGTGGACGCCTCGCGGGCGATCAGGTCCGGGCGGCCGTCGCCGTTCATGTCGCCGGTGCCGGCGAAGGCGTTCATGCCGTTCCAGCCGCCGCTGCCCAGGAGCACGCGGGAGCCGAGGGTGCCGGTGGTGGTGCCCGGGTACAGCCAGAGCTTGCCCGAGGACTTCTCGACGGCGACGAGGTCGGAGCGGGTGTCGCCGTTCAGGTCGCCGACGCCGACGAGTCGGCTCATGACGTTCCAGCCGCCGGTGCCGATGAGCTTGCGGGCGCCGAGGGAGCCCGTACCCGTGCCCGGGTACAGCCACAGCTTGCCCGTGGACGTCTCGCGGGCGATCACGTCCTCCCGGCCGTCGCGGCTGAAGTCACCGTGGCGCACCAGGGCGTTGAAGGCCTGCCAGCCGCCGGAGCCGACGAGCTTGCCGCTGCCGTCGCCGGGCAGGAACCAGAGCCGGCCCGCCTTGTCGCGGACGAGGACGTCCGCCGTCCGGTTGCCGTCGAGGTCACCGAAGCCGGCCGCCTTGGGGGCCTCGGCCGCGTACCAGACCGGGTACGGGTCCATGGCGCACTCACGCTCGGCGGGGACGAACTTGAGCGAGCTGACGGAGTTGCTGCCGGGGCCGCCCCACTCGGTGCCCGAGGGGTCGGGGTACACCGAGTAGATGTCGCCGTCGGTGCCGTGGTTCGGGTCGTCGTACAGGCAGACGAACTTGTTCGTGCGGTTGACGACCGAGCGGAACGTGTTGTCCCAGGTCCCCAGCGTCGCCGCGTTCGCCTGCGTCTTGTACATCGTGCCCGTGCCGTTGTCGGTCTTCCAGGCGCAGAAGTAGCCCGACGGGCAGTCGGCGATCGCGGCCTGCGCGGGCGACGCGCCCGCACCCAGCAGACCGGCCGAGGTGAGCCCCAGCGCCGCGGCCACCGTGGCCAGGCGCTTCAGCAGTGATGTGCGCAAAGTCGTTTCCTCCCTGAGGTGGCGCGGAGAGGCCTCGACGCGCCACGGGGGCACCGTACCTTGTCATGCGACGCTCACGGCAGGAGGGTTTCGGCGGCTCGCTTTCAGGGTGTGAGCACGCCGTTCAGGAAGGGTTCTACCGCCTCGCTCCAGGCCTCCGGGTGCTCGTAGTGGAGGAGATGGCCCGCGTCGGGGATCTCCGCGTACGCCCCGTGGGGCAGGACCCTGACCATCTCCTGGGCCTCGGCGCGGCCCAGCTCGCCGTCGAGGCCGCGGACGACGAGCGTGGGGCAGCGGACCTGGGCGAGCGACTCCCAGTGGGCGTCGTGGACCCATGTCTCGCGGGAGGTCAGCATCTGCGCCGGGTCGAAGACCGGGCGCCAGCCGTCCGGGTGCTCGGCCATGACCTCGGCGAAGAAGGCGCCCCGCGCGGGGTTCGGGCGCTCCACCCACGGGTCGTCCTCGCCGAACCAGCGGCGGACGGCGTCCAGCGACGGGAAGGGCGCGGGCCAGCCCCGGAACCAGTCCTGCCACGCGCGCTGCGAGGCCGCCCCGAGGGCCGAGGCCCGCATGTCGCAGATGACGAGGGCGCGGACGAGATCGGGGCGCTCGGCGGCCAGTTGCCAGGCGGTGAGGGCGCCCATGGAGTGGCCGACGAGGGTGACCGGGCCGAGGCCCAGCTGCTCGACGGCCGCGGCCGCGTCCGCGACGTACGCCTCCCGGGTGAAGGGGCCGGCGGGCGGCTTCTGGCTGTGGCCGTGGCCGCGCTGGTCGAGGGCGACGACGCGGTGGCGGCCGGTGAGGCGGCGGACGGCGGGGGCCCAGTGGGCGGCGTGGCCCATGAGGCCGTGGAGGAGTAAGACGCCGGGGGCCGGGGCGGGGGCGGGGGCCGTCCGGGCGGCGGTCTGCGGTGCGGGCCGCGGGCCGGGTGGGCGGGGGACCGACTGCGGAGCCGCCTTCGGCCCGTCTTCTCCGGTCAGTGTCGTGTAGTCCCAGGCGGCCAGGCGTACGCCGTCGGCCCCGGTGACGTCGAGTCGTCGCGCCATGTCCCTGGCACCCCCTCTTTCCCGTCGAACCGCATCAGAGTATCGAACTCGCATTCGAAAATGCGCTTGTGCCACCCAACACCCCTCGTTCGAGTGACAGGCCTCAAGGATTGACTCCCGCCGCCGAGGGGAGATCTTGAACGGGAGGCGGACCGCTCGGGGAAAAACGGTCCGACGGGACTGACCTTGAGAGCTCGGGGCTCCAGGTCAGCACGGGGGAGGACAGGCCCCGGCGCCCAAGGGCGCCGGGGCCCTCTGTCGTCCGTCGCCCTCGGTCCCGCGTCGTCCTCATGGGCCACTCCTCACGGCAGCACACGGCTCGTCAGCACGCGGCTCGCACCAGCGTGGCACGCCGAGGGGGCGGGCGTGGCCATTCCGGCGTAAACCGGGGCGCACGACGGGCGTTGACCCGGAACGGGTCCGATCCGTTCCGCTTTCGTGACCCCCTCGCCTACAACCAACACCCCCGGCCGCGGGTCCACTTGGTCATGCTCAGTTCTCAGGTGCTCACCAAGGGGGACGCCGACGCGATCCTCGACGCCGACCTCCTCACCATCAGGCGGGACAGACTGATCACCCGCATCCCCTTGGCAGCCGTCCAGGAGGTCCGCCCGCACGGCGACAAGGCCCTGGAGATCGTGCTCACCGACGAGGCCGTCCACCGGATCGAGGGCGGCAACGCGTACGCCACCACCGCGTTCCTCACCGCCCTGAACAACGCCCTGCCCCAGGAGCGGGACCCGGCCGGCAGCGCCCTGGTCACCACCGAGGACGACGGGTTCACGCTCAAGATGTGGCAGGCGTGGACGGGCGGCGCGGCCGTCCTGGCCGCATACGCCGGCTACGTCTGGTGGACCGGGTCGGCCCACGGCGGCGAGTGGGGCATCGCCGCCTTCTTCGGGCTGCTCGCGCTGATCATCGGCCTGCTCTCCACCTTCGCCGTCGTCATGAGCGTCGCCGACAAGGTGGTCCTCGCCCGGCGCGGCATCACCGTCGTGGCCAAGCGGGCGTACTACCCGAACGGGAAGAAGACCCGCCACTACACGTTCACCGACACCAGCGGCAACGAGTACGAGCAGAACGCCCCCAACCGCGTCACGGAGAACATCCACGTCGTCTACGACCCGGAGAAGCCGGCCCGCCACGCCGCCCGCGAGACGGTCTTCATGATCGCGCTGAAGCACACCTCCGGCGGCGCCCTCGCGCTCGGCGTCCTCGCCCTGGGCCTGCTGGGCGTTCTCGGCCCCTACCTCTGACCGGGGTGAGTACGGAAGGAGGGGCGCCCACCGACCGGTGGGCGCCCCTCCTTCCGTACTCCGAAGTACTCCGAACTACTCCCCGGCGCTCCGAGACGCCTACGCCTCAGCGCTTCGCGACGAAGACGTGCGCCGCGACCTCCGCGACCAGCTCGGCGGCCTCGCCGCTGCTGCCCACCAGGACACCGCCCGGCGACTCCGTCACCGACACCACGGAACCGGGCTGCACGCCCGCCCTCCGCAGCGTGTACATCAGCTGGGCGTCCGTCTGGATCGGCTCGCCGATCCGGCGCACGACCACCGTCTTGCCACCGCTCGCGTCCAGGTCCGCGAGGGAGACCATCGAGTCGTCGAGGAAGGCCTCGGCCTCCGCCTTCTCGCCCAGCTCCTCAAGACCCGGGATCGGGTTCCCGTACGGCGACTCCGTCGGGTGACGCAGCAGCTCCAGGACCCGCCGCTCCACGGCCTCGCTCATCACGTGCTCCCAGCGGCACGCCTCGGCGTGGACCTGCTCCCACTCCAGGCCGATCACGTCGACGAGCAGACACTCGGCGAGGCGGTGCTTGCGCATGACGCGGGTGGCGAGGCGACGGCCCTCGTCCGTCAGCTCCAGATGGCGGTCACTCGCCACGGCCACCAGGCCGTCGCGCTCCATCCGGGCCACTGTCTGGCTCACCGTGGGGCCGCTCTGGTCGAGCCGCTCGGCGATCCGGGCGCGCATAGGGACCACACCTTCCTCCTCAAGCTCGAGGATGGTGCGGAGATACATCTCCGTTGTGTCGATCAGTCCGGACATACGTGCCCCTCGATGAGTCGTGCGCTGGCCCTGCCCCAATTCTGACGCATCGAGCCGACAACCGGGCCGCACCGGGGTGAGGCGGTATTGACAGAGCAATGGTCCAGACCGCACCGTGATCCGCGACCACGACGAGAAGGAGCCGCCGCGATGGGCGAGAGCAAGCTGGCCGGACAGTTCTTCGACGCCGCGATCGGCCTGCTCCAGCAGGTCCGCGACGGGGACTCCGAAGAGATCGCCGCCGCCGGCGCCGCGATCGCCGAAGCCGTCGCGAACGGCAACCGGCTCTTCGCCTTCGGCGCGGGCCACTCCTCGCTCGCCGCCCAGGACGTCGTCTACCGGGCCGGCGGCCTCGCGCTGATGAACCTGCTCGCCGTCCCCGGCGTCGTCGGCGTGGACGTCATGCCCGCCACGCTCGGCTCGGCCCTGGAGCGGGTCGACGGCCTCGCCGGGGCGGTCCTGGACTCCTCCCCCGCCAAGGCCGGGGACGTCCTGATCATCGTCTCCCTCTCCGGACGCAACGCCCTGCCCGTCGAGATGGCGATGAACGCCCGCGCCCTCGGCCTCACCGTCATCGGCGTCACCTCCGTGGCGTACGCGACGGAGACGAAGTCGCGGCACGTCTCGGGGTCGTACCTCAAGGACCACTGCGACATCGTCCTCGACTCCAGGATCGCCGTCGGGGACGCGGAGCTCACCCACGAGGGCATCGAGGCGCCGTTCGCACCCGCGTCGACCGTCGTGACCAGCGCGCTCATGCAGGCCACGATGGCCGCCGCCGCCGAGGAACTCGTACGCCGGGGCATCGAGCCGCCGCTGCTGCGCTCCGGGAACGTGGACGGCGGGCACGAGTGGAACGGCCGCGTGATGACGGAGTACGGCGACCGGATCTTCTTCCGGCACTGAGCCCGTACGGGCGGGGCGTAGAGGGCGTACGGCAGGGCGTACGGGCAGGGCGTACCGACGGGGTCAGGCCGGGGCCCGGTCACGCGCCGGCGCCGTCACTCCCGGGGCGGTACGCCGAGCTCCGCCGCGACCCTGGACGCCACCGCCTCCGCCAGGACCACGTCCTCCCGCTCGAAGCCCGGGCGGCACGCGGCCCGCAGGAACGTCAGCACGCCCAGCGTCCGGCCCCGGGTGCGCAGGACCACGCACAGGGCGTGCGCCGCGTCCCCGGGCCACTGATGGGCCTCCGCCCACACCTCGGCGGTCCGGCCCGCGCTCGCCCGCACGGTGCCCGCCCGGTCCAAGGCCTGGAGCGCCGGATGCCTCGGCCCGTACCGCAGCGGGATGTCGCCGCCCACGACCGGGGAGGACGGGCCGGGGGCGCTCGGCGGGGTGGCCAGGGCGCGCGTCAGGCGGCGCTCCCCCACGACCCGGTCGACGAGGGCGTGGTCCGCGAAACCGGCCAGGGCGAAGTCGAGCAGGACCGTCGCCGCCTCCTCCGGGTCCTCGCACTCCGCGGCCGCCGCGCCCGCCCGGTGCAGCTGGCTCCACCGGAACCGCAGCCGGTCCGCCTCGCGCACCGCGAGCCGCTCCTCCGTCACGTCCTGGAACAGCCAGGCCACGCCCAGCGGCACCGGCTCCTCCGCCATCGGTGAGGACAGCCGCAGGAAGCCGCTGCGCCAGCACCGGCGCCGCTCGCCCGACGACGTCCGCAGCGTCACCCACACCTCCGCGGGCGCGGGCGGCGTGCCCGCCGCCAGGACGTGCTGGAGGGCGGCCTCCAGCTCCTCGGCGCCGTGCACGACGACGTCGCCGAGGGGACGCCCCAGCAGGGCCGTGCGGCCGGTACCGAAGGCGCGGGCCGCGTGGCCGTTGACGACGGCGGGGCGCAGGTCGGCGTCGACGAGGACGACACCCCAGGAGGCGTCCTCGAAGAGGGCCTCGCTCAGGGCGACCGAACGCTCCAGATCGAGCTGTACGTGGACCTCGCTGAAGGCGCAGTAGACACCCGCCGGGCTGCCGTCGGCGCCCCGCACCCCGGCGGCCTGACTCCGTACGAGCACCCGCCCGCCGTCCTTGCGCAGCAGCGCCAGCTCGTGGACCTGCCGGCCGGGGCCCTTCATGGCCCCCATCAGCCGCCCGAGGGTCTCCTCGGCGTCCGCGCCGCGCGCCGCCCACCCGCCGAACCCGCGCCGCCCGACGGCCTCCCCGGCGGACCAGCCGAGGATCCGCTCGGCCTCGCGGTTCCAGTGCGTGATCGTCCCGTCGGCGTCCAGGGCGCAGAGCGCCGCGTCCATCCCGTCGAGCAACGCGGCCAACAGATCGGCCCCGGCCCCCGGAACGGAGGCGGTCTCACTCGCGGCCCCCGTGAAAGCACTCATCCCGGTACCCCCCATGCTGCGCCCATTCAACTGGAACGTGACGCAGAGCACACCACCTTCGCCGAAATCACCACACCAAGGCGATGACCAGATTGTGACTCAGGTCACACCCATGCTCCTCAGGGGCAGGCCCCGGGGCCCCCTCCCTAGGCTGCTTGCACGGACTCGTGAGGTCACTCGCTCCCCGGCGAAAGCCGGATTCCCGCGCGGAACCGGAGTGACCAGCCCCAGTCATCGTGATCATCAGATCGAGAGAGGGTGCCTTCGATGGCTACGTTCTCGGCAGGCCGGAAGACCCACCAGGCTGTGCTTCCTCAGCAGCCTGCTCTGGAATCCGCGAGTGCAGACACCCCTGGGAGCAGGGACGAAACGGCTCGCGGACACCTCGCGCCCGCGCGAGGCACCGGTCGGGAACATGGGCGAGGGGAGACCGACGGGCGCGGCACCCGGGCTCGTCGGCGTCACGCCGAACAGGCAGAGAACAGGGGCGGTGACGCCCCACAGGTGCGGACCGGAATCCGCAGTCATCGTGTGTTCGTCCTCTCACGGGACGGGCTGCCTCTTATGCCGTGCCATCCAGCACGCGCGCGTGCTCTCCTGGCACGGAGGCGGGCCGCGGTGGCACGCCACACACCCTTCACCATCCGGCTGAAGGACCGCAGACGCACCGACGCCGAGGTCACAGGCGTCGAGCTGCGGATCGACCCCGGTTCTCGCGGTACGGGCATCGCGCTCACCGAGACGCGGAGTCAGACACCCACCGGCGGCGACGCCGTCACGGTCCGCCGGGGACTCGTGGCGATCGAGCTACGGCACCGTGGGCCCCAGATCCATCAGGCAATGGTGCGCCGCGCCGGGTACCGGCGCAGACGACGGTCGGCGGGGCTCCGGTACCGGCCTCCCCGGTTCGCGAACCGGGTCCGTCGACCGGGCTGGCTCGCGCCTTCGCTGCGACACCGGGTCGAATCGGTCTGCTCGGTCGTCGCCCGGCTCCGCAGGTACGCCCCGATCGTCGGGATCCACGTCGAGGAGAGCTCTTTCGACATCCCCGCCCTCAGCGCGGCGGAGGAAGAGGTGGCGCTCGGCGGCCACGCCCGCTCACGCGCCCGGTCGGGCAAGAGCTGCGCCTACTGTGGGGCGTCCGAAGTCCCGCTCAACGTCGACCACATCCGGGCCCGTGCCCGCGGTGGCACCGATCGCCCCGCCAACCTCCTCCTCGCGTGCGTGCCCTGCAATCAGGCCAAGGCCGCCCGTCCCGTCGAGGAGTTCCTGGCCCATCGACCCGAACGCCTCACCGCCGTCCTGAGTCGGCTACGGTCCCCCCTCGGCGACTCGGCCGCCATGAACGCGACGAAGGCGCAGCTCCTCCCGCTACTCGAAGACACGGGCCTGCCGGTGCGCTGCTGGCCCGCCTCCCTGACCTCGGCAAATCGCACTGCCGTGGGACTGGCGAAGTCCCACACGCTCGACGCACTCTGCGTGGGACCGCTGGGTTCCGGCGTCGCCGGAGACACCATCGTCCGCATCGCCACCCCCGTGTACGTCTTCGCGTCCACGGGTCGCGGTTCCTATGCCCGCACCACCCCGGACCGCTACGGCTTCCCTCGGCTGGTGCGCCCGCGCCGGAAGCGGCACCAGGGTTTCGCGAGCGGCGATCTCGTGCGGGCCACCGTATTGAAGGGCCGTTGGGCAGGAGTTTGGACCGGTCGGGTCTCGGTCCGCAGTACGGGCCGGCACAGCGTCGCCACGCCTCTCGGGCGGTTCAACGCGTCCTACGAGAATCTGCGCCTGCTCCAGCGGGCCGACGGGTTCGCGTACGCCTGGCGCAGCGAAGCCGAACTCGTCGAATAAATCGGTTGAGCCCTCTGAGCCGAGTTCGTAACGTGTGAGCCACGCACGAAAGGAGGTGATCCGGAAGTGATTTCATACCGGACCAGCGAGGTGACTGCGGGCTAAGGCCTGCCGTCGCACTCTGTGCACCTCGGCAGGCCGAACTGCCGAAGAACAACGCAGTCACCCGACCGTGAGTCGCCGGTAAGTCCGGCCGGCTCCCGTCCGAACCTAGGCGGACGGGACCAGACTCACGGTCGTCTGCGTTTTCCGGGGCCGGAGCCCCGGAGGCCGGTCAGGGCGCCAGCCGCTCCACTCGCCACGTCTCGTCCTCGCGGACGTAGCGGAGGCGGTCGTGGAGGCGGTTCTCGTGGCCCTGCCAGAACTCGACCGTGTCCGGGACGACCCGGATGCCGCCCCACTCCGGCGGGACCGGGACCTGTTCGCCCTCGGGGTAGCGGGTCTCCAGCTCCTCGTAGCGGGTGAGGAGTTCCTCGCGGGAGGCGATCACCGAGGACTGGTGGCTCGCCCAGGCGCCGAGCTGGGAGCCGTGCGGGCGGGTGCGGAAGTAGGCGACCGTCTCGTCGCGGCCCGTGCGGACGGCGCGGCCGGTGACGATGACCTGGCGGGCCAGCGGGTGCCAGGGGAAGAGCAGCGAGATCTGGGGGTTGGCCGCCAGTTCCTCGCCTTTGCGCGAGCTGTAGTTGGTGAAGAAGACGAAGCCGGCCGCGTCGTAGTGCTTCAGCAGGACCGTCCGGGAGGACGGGCGGCCGTCGGGGGTCGCCGTGGAGACGACCATCGCGTTCGGCTCGTGGATCGCCGGGTTCTCCGCGGTCTCCTTGAACCAGCGGGAGAACTGCGCGATCGGCTCGGGCGCGAGGTCGGACACGGACAGCTCCGTGGTGCGGTACTGCTCGCGCATGTCGGCGGGATCCAGGGCGTCAGGATCCAGGGCGTCGGTCACAGGATCGGTCACGGGATCGGTCACGGGGCCATCCTGCCGCAGCACCTCAGTCTGCCCGGCACCGCCCGGCGCTAACCCTCTCTCGCCGGATCGGCGCACTGTGCCGGATGTCACGCTTCCCCGCATCATCGGAACCGTACAGACTCTTGGGCTGGATGACTGTTGATTCCCCACCATCGACCACCGCACGGTTGATCGATCATCGATAGAGGAGCCGCCTGATGTCCGACTTCGTACCCGGGCTCGAGGGAGTCGTCGCGTTCGAGACGGAGATCGCCGAACCCGACAAGGAGGGCGGCGCCCTCCGCTACCGAGGCGTCGACATCGAGGACCTCGTCGGTCACGTCTCGTTCGGCAACGTCTGGGGCCTGCTGGTCGACGGCGCCTTCAACCCGGGCCTGCCGGCGGCCGAGCCGTTCCCGATCCCCGTGCACTCCGGGGACATCCGGGTCGACGTCCAGTCCGCCCTCGCGATGCTCGCGCCCGTGTGGGGCCTCAAGCCGCTCCTCGACATCTCCGTCGAGGAGGCCCGCGACGACCTCGCCCGCGCCGCCGTCATGGCCCTCTCGTACGTCGCCCAGTCCGCGCGCGGCCAGGGCATGCCGATGGTCCCGCAGAGCGAGATCGACAAGGCGCAGTCCGTCGTCGAGCGGTTCATGATCCGCTGGCGCGGCGAGCCGGACCCGAAGCACGTCAAGGCCGTCGACGCGTACTGGACCTCCGCCGCCGAGCACGGCATGAACGCGTCGACGTTCACCGCCCGCGTCATCGCCTCCACCGGCGCCGATGTGGCGGCCGCGCTCTCCGGCGCGGTCGGCGCCATGTCGGGCCCGCTGCACGGCGGCGCGCCCTCCCGCGTCCTCGGCATGATCGAGGAGATCGAGCGGACCGGGGACGCCACCGCGTACGTGAAGCAGGCCCTCGACAAGGGCGAGCGGCTCATGGGCTTCGGCCACCGCGTCTACCGCGCCGAGGACCCCCGCGCCCGCGTGCTGCGCCGGACCGCCAAGGAGCTGGACGCCCCGCGCTACGAGGTCGCCGCCGCGCTGGAGAAGGCCGCTCTGGACGAGCTGCACAACCGCCGCCCCGACCGGATCCTGGCGACGAACGTCGAGTTCTGGGCGGCCATCGTCCTCGACTTCGCCGAGGTCCCGGCGCACATGTTCACGTCGATGTTCAGCTGCGCCCGTACGGCCGGCTGGTCGGCGCACATCCTGGAGCAGAAGCGCACCGGGCGGCTCGTGCGCCCCTCGGCCCGCTACACGGGTCCCGGCCAGCGGGACCCGCGCGAGATCGAGGGTTACGCCGACATCGCCGGCTAGGACCGGTCCGGCCAGAAAGCCGGTCCGGCCAGGACCCGGCCAGAACCCGTCCGGCCAGGACCCGTCCGGCCAGAACAGTCCGGCCAGGTCCCGGTCCGGACCCGTCCGGCCAGGACCCGTCCGGCCGGGACCCGTCCGGCTAGGACGCCATGGCCGGGTACGTCTCCGGGTGCAGCAGCAGGTCCGCGTGGTGGCGGGCCGCCACCAGCGGGTGGGCCCGGAGCTTGCCCTTCAGTTCGTTCCGGCCGTACTCGGCGAACAGCGGGTTCGCCGGGTCGGCCGTGACGCCCGGGGCCGTGGAGGCGTACGGGAAGGTCAGCGGCGCGATCCGGGCGTCCAGGCGCGGGTTGTAGAAGAACGGGACGGAGTAGCGCTCCGTCGCCCCGGGAGGCGACACCACCCGGTGGTTCGTCGCGATCAGGTAGCCGTTCGTGGCCACTTCGAGCAGCTCGCCGAGGTTGACGACGAAGGCGCCCGGCAGCGGCGGCACGTCGTGGAACTCCCCGTCCTCCCGCTGGACCTGGAGCCCGCCGACCTGGTCCTGGAGCAGCAGGGTGAGGAAGCCGTAGTCCTTGTGCGCGCCGACGCCCTGGTCGTCGCCCTCGCCGCTGCTGCCCGGGTAGCGCACCAGCTTGAGGTGCGGGTGGGCGCGCGGGCCGAAGATGTCGTCGTAGAAGTCGGCGGGCGCGCCGATGGACGTCAGGAGCTCGTGCAGGAGTCGCTCGGCGACGCCGCTCAGGCGGTCGATCCAGTGCAGGGCCGCGGTCCGCAGCTCGGGGAGCGCGTCCGGCCACTGGTTGGGGCCTTCGAGCCACCAGTACGGGGCTTCCCACGGCGCGGGGGCGTGCGCGGGGCGCTCGGCGCCGATGTCGAGCTGGTCGCGCCAGTCGCGGGCGCCGGCGGTGCGTTCGTCGCCGATGCGGGTGTAGCCGCGGAAGTGCGGCGAGTTGATGTTGTCGAGCGCGAGCCGGTCGGCCTCGGGCAGCGCGAAGAAGGCGCGCATGGCGGAGGTGAGGGCCCGTGTCTCGGCCTCGGTCACGCCGTGCCCGACGAGCTGGAAGAAGCCGACGTCGTGGGCGGCGGAGTGGAGCTGGGCGTGGAGCAGGCGGCGGGCCTGGGGGCCGCGGTCGGCGGCGGAGAGGTCGACGATCGGGAGCTGCGCGGCGTAGGAGGGGTGGATCCGCGATCCGGGCACCGGCTCGTGCGAGCGCGCGCTGCGGGTCGCCGGCTGGAGGGGGTACGGGCTGCGGGTCGGCTGCGGGGAGGTCGAGCTGCGAGTCATGGGTGCGTCCGCGGGGTCTACGGGTGCCCGGGGCGGCCGCCAGGGGTGGGGCGGGGGCCACGGGTGCCGGTCGGCTTGGGCTCTGAACGAGGGACCCGGGGGCGCGGTGTGGTGCCCGGGGGTCGGGGGGTCAGGCGGAGCGGCGACAGCTCATGCTCGTGACGCGGACGAAGTCCACGTGGCGACGGCGTACGAGCGAAGGCATGCGAACAGCGTACTGCGGCGGGCCGCGATGGGGTGTGGTCCGCGTCACGTCGGCGATCACGAGACAGCGGCGATCGCCGGACCCTGGCCAAAACGGTGGGCGTGCGCGAAGATCGCCGCCACGCGTGTCACGCGCATGCCAAGCTTCCCGTCGCAGCACCCCACCGCAGGAGGATGTCCATGACTCCCCGCACCCGCCGCACCTCGCGCGGCCTGGTCGCCGCGGCCGCCGTCGCCGGCACGGCCGCCGCCGCCCTGCTCCCGTCCCCGGGGGCCGCCGCGGCCGTACTGCCACAGGCCCGGGTCTTCATGGTGAACCCGGTGCAGTCCTCCGGCGACCAGTCCCTCACCGACCACAAGGACGCGGCGAGCGACGTGCCCGCCGCCGCCTACGCCACCGTCACGCTGCGGAACCTCGACGCGAGCGGCGGCCTGTCCGGGAAGTGGGCCACCGTCCGCTCCGAGACGGGCAAGCCCGCCGCCGTCGCCGACGCCGCCTCGTACGACCGCTCCCAGGACCAGTTCGAGCAGGTCATGGCGTACTTCTGGGTCAACGAGGCACAGGAGTACCTCCAGGGCCTCGGCTTCGGCACCGAGCTGCCCGGGGCGAACGACCGCGTGCAGCCGGTCCGGCTGAACCAGTGGGGCGCCGACAACTCCTTCTTCACCGACAAGAAGGACGAGATCCGCTTCGGCAAGGGCGGCGTCGACGACGCCGAGGACGCGGACGTGATCGTCCACGAGTACGGCCACGCCGTCCACGACGCCCAGGTGCCCGGCTTCGGCACGAACGCCGAGTCCGGGGCGATCGGCGAGGCCTTCGGCGACTACCTGGCCGTCGCCGTCGGCACCCACGCGGCGGCGAAGTACGGCTGGCCGCTCAAGGCCGACGCGGCCTGCGTGGCCGACTGGGACGCCACCGGCTACAGCGAGGCACCGCACTGCCTCCGCCGGATCGACGGGACGAAGACGTACGCGGACCGCGAGGGCGAGGTCCACGCCGACGGCGAGATCTGGTCCCGGGCGCTCCTCGACGTCCGCACCGCGCTCGGCGCCCGCACGGCCGACCGGATCATCGTCAACGCCCAGTTCGGCTTCGCGCCCGACACCAGCTTCCGCGACGCGGCCCTGACGACGGTCGCGACGGCGGAGCGGATGTACGGCAAGGGCGCGGCGGCCGCGGTGCGGGACGCCTTCCGGGCGCGCGCGATCCCCGGCGTCTGACCCTTTTCACGCGTTCCACGCGAGTTCTACGCGAGGGCCTCGTTCACCAGCCGCGCCCACTGGGCCACCACCCGTTCCCGGCGGGCGCGGTCGTCCGTCAGGAGGGTGGCGAGGCCCAGGCCGCGGGCCATGTCGAGGAGGCCCTGGACCGTTTCGCGGACGCCCGGGACGGACTCGTCGGCGCCGAGGACCTCGACGGCGACCCGGTGGGACTCGCGGCCGACGCGGGCCTCCAGTTCGGTGACGCGGTCCCGGAGCTGGGCCTCGTCGGAGGCCGCGACCCAGAGGTGGAGCGCGGCCCGGAACAGCGGCCCGGTGTAGAGGTCGACGAGGGCCTCGACGGCCTCGTGGCGGTCGCGGGACGGGAGGGCGCGCAGGGCCTGGGAGCGTTCCTCGGCGACGTACTCGACGGCCGCCGTGAAGAGGTCCTCGCGGGTCGGGAAGTGGTGCTGGGCCGCGCCCCGGGAGACGCCGGCGCGTTCGGCGACGACGGCGACCGTGGAGCCCGCCCAGCCGTGCTCGGCGAGGCAGGCCACGGCCGCTTCCAGGAGCCGCTGCCGGGTGGCGCGGCTCCTGTCCTGCTTGGGCGCGGTCAGAGCCGCCATTCCGGGTCCCGTCGTTCGAGGAAGGCCGTCATCCCCTCGCGCGCCTCGGCGGAGGCGAAGAGCGTGGCCGACCTGCGCACCAGGTCCTCCGCGTCGCGTTCGAAGGTTTCCAGGACTCTAGCGGTGACCAGCCGTTTCGCCTCCCGCAGGCCTTGCGGGGAGCCGGCGCGCAGGGCGTCGAGGATGCCGTCGTACGCGGTGGCGGGTGCCGTGACCAGGCCCAGGGCGATCGCCTCGGGGACGCCGAAGCGCTCGCCCGTCAGGTAGTAGCGGGCGGCCGCGCGCGGGTCGAGCTTCGGGAGGAGGGTGAGGGAGATGACGGCCGGCGCCACCCCGATCCGTACCTCCGTGAGGGCGAAGTCCGCGCCCTCCCCGGCGACCACGATGTCGCAGGCCCCGAGCAGGCCGAGGCCGCCGGCCCGGGCGTGGCCGGTGACGAGGCCGACGACCGGTTTCGGCAGTTCGACGATCTGCCGGAGCAGGTCCACGAAGGCGTACGGGCTGGGCGGGGCCTTCAGGTCGGCGCCCGCGCTGAACGTGCCGCCGGTGTGGGTGAGGACCACCGCCCGGACCGCCGGGTCCTTGCCGGAGGCGGTGAGGGCGTCGGCGAGCTCGGTGACGAGGTGGGCGGAGAGGGCGTTGCGGGTGGCCGGGGAGTCGAGGGCGAGGGTGGTGACGCCCCGCTCCTCGGTGACTCGGACCAGGGGTTCGGGTGGGGTCATGCGCGGTCCCTCAGTTCTCTGCGGAGGATCTTGCCGGACGCCGCCCTCGGGATGCTCTCGACGAACTCCACGCTGCGGACCTTCTTGTACGGGGCGACGCGTCCGGCGACGTACGCGATGACGTCCTCGGCGGTGAGGCCGGGAGCGTCGGGTGTGGCGGGCACGGCAGGCGCGGCGGGCCCGGCGGGCTGGCGGACCACGTAGGCCTTGGGGATCTCGGTGCCCTCGGCGTCGGTGACGCCGATGACGGCGGCGTCGGCGATGCCGTCGTGGGTGAGGAGGAGCGCTTCGAGTTCGGCCGGGGCGACCTGGAAGCCCTTGTACTTGATGAGCTCCTTGACCCGGTCGACGACGAACAGCCAGCCGTCGTCGTCGACGCGTCCGATGTCGCCGGTGTGGACCCAGCCGTCGCCGTCGATCATCGCGGCGGTGGCGTCGGGGCGGCCCAGGTAGCCCCGCATGACCTGCGGCCCCCGGATGGCGACCTCGCCCGCCTCGCCGGGCGCCGCGTCCTTCGCCGGGTCGTCGAGGGAGAGGATCCGCAGCTCGGTGGAGGGCAGGAGCTTGCCGACGGTGCCGGGAGGGGGGTTCTCGACGACGAGCGGGGTGACGTGGGTGGCCGGGGAGAGCTCCGTCATGCCGTACGCCTGGCGGACCGGCGGCAGTCCGAGCCGGGCCGAGCAGGCCTCGGCGAGGGCCGCGTCGAGCGGGGCGGCGGAGCAGACGATGTACTCCAGCGAGGACAGGTCGTAGTCGGCGACGGCCGGGTGCTTGGCGAGGGCGAGGATGATCGGCGGGGCGACGTACAGGGCGTTGATGCGGTGCTTCTGGATCGCGCCGAGGAAGGTGTCGAGGTCGAAGCGGGGCAGGACGACGACGGTGGCGCCCTGACGGAGCGGGGCGTTCATGAGGGCCGTGAGGCCGTAGATGTGGAAGAAGGGGAGGACGGCGAGGATGCGGTCGCCGGGGCCCATCGGGACCAGCGGGGACAGCTGGGCCAGGTTGGTGGCGATCGACGCGTGGGTGAGCATCACGCCCTTGGGGACGCCGGTGGTGCCGGAGGAGTACGGGAGGGCCGCGATGTCCTCGTCGGGGTCGATCGGGGGATCCGGGACGGGTCCGGTGGACGCCAGGAAGGCTTGCAGGGAGCGGATCCCCTCGCCCTCCGGCGCCTGGTCGCAGACGAATATCTCCTTGATCCCGCCCGCGAGTTCGGCCGCCGCGCGGGCGGCCGGGAGCAGCGGCGAGACGGTGACGATCCAGCGGGCGGAGGAGTCGCGGAGCTGCTTCGCGAACTCCTCGGGCGTGGCGAGCGGGTGGACAGTCGTGACGGACGCGCCGGCTCGGGTGGCGGCGTAGAACGCGATCGGGAAGAGCACGGTGTTGGGGCTGTGCAGGGCGAGCACGTCGCCCTTGCGGACCCCGGCCTCGGCGAGCCCGGCGGCGACCAGCCGGTGGAAGCCGTCGACCTGGGCGTACGTGAGGGTCAGCTCGCCGGCTCCGTCGATGAGCGCCGGGGTGTCGCCGAACTCGGCGGCGCGGCCGAGGACCGCGTCGTGGATCGGGAGGGAGACGGTGGGAACGTGCTCGTACTCGCTGTGGAACACCATGCGTTGCCCCCTGAGCGGCTGTGGTGGAAGGTGGGGATCTCGTCGGTCACCGGAAAGCAATCAAGCACGCTTGCCTGGTCTTGGGAAGATGGCGGTCGGTCGCCGCCTCCCGTGTCGCCGACACCCTTGTCGCCGGGGCCGGTTAGCCTGCGCACATGGTCTTCAAGCGTCTTCTGGGCAGGGGCGGCATACCGCTCGAAATCGATACGATCATTCAGTCCGGGCCGGCTCAGCCGGGCGGCATCCTCACCGGGGAGGTCGTGGTCCGCGCGCCCGAGCGGGACGTGGAGGTGAAGTCCATCGGCCTGCGGCTCGAGGCCAACGTCTCGGTGGCGCACAAGGGCGACGGCGACGGCCAACGCCGCGGCGAGACCTTCGACCACCCCCATGCGAGCGGTTGGTTCACGCTCAAGAAGGGTGAGGAGCGGCGGCTGCCCATCAAGCACCGGCTCAAGTGGGAGAGCCCGCTGTCCGAGGTGAAGGGGCAGGAGGTCGCGATGCTGGGCGTGCACACCGAGGTCGAGGCCGAGGGCATCAAGGCCCAGACGGACGACGACCTCGTGCGGATCACCTCGACGCCCTTGCACGACGCGGTGTTCGACGCGTTCGCCGCCGAGGGGTACGGGCTCCAGACCTCCCGGATCGTCTCGGAGAACATCCCGCACACCGAGTACCACGTCTACCTCGTGCAGAGCTTCCTCCTCGTCGATCAGTCGCCGAGCGGCGAAAAGCGCCCGCAGAACCTGGAGTTGGTCTTCCGGGCCAACCCCGTCGGCTGCGAGATCTACCTCCGCAAGGGCGCACTCGGCGAGAAGCACTGGGAGAAGAAGGCGCCCGCCCTGCGGTACGTCGCCGCCCACCACGACCTCGGCCGGGTGGACTTCGAGGCCGAGGTGCGGCGGTGGATCTCCGAGGTCACGCTCCTGGGCGCCCGGAACGCCGACGGAGACGAGGACTGACACCCTCCTCCTCTCCCCCGTCAGTACGACTTGGGCAGGCCCAGCGTCTGGTGCGACACGTAGTTGAGGATCATCTCCCGGCTGACCGGGGCGATCCTGGCCACGCGGGCGGCGGTGATCAGGCGGGCCAGGCCGAACTCCTTCGTGAGGCCGTTGCCGCCGAGGGTGTGGACGGCCTGGTCGACGGCCTTCACGCAGGCCTCGGCGGCGGCGTACTTGGCCATGTTGGCGGCCTCGCCCGCGCCCATGTCGTCGCCCGCGTCGTAGAGATGGGCCGCCTTCGCCATCATCAGGCGGGCCAGTTCGAGCTCGATGTGGGCCTGCGCGAGGGGGTGCGCGATGGCCTGGTGGGCGCCGATCGGCGCCTTCCAGACCTGGCGCTCCTTCGCGTACTTCACGGCCTGGGCGAGCGCGTACCGGCCCATGCCGATCGCGAACGCGGCCGTCATGATCCGCTCCGGGTTGAGACCGGCGAAGAGCTGGAGCAGGCCCGCGTCCTCGTCGCCGACGAGGGCGTCCGCCGGCAGGTGGACGTCGTCGAGGGTGAGCTCGAACTGCTTCTCGTTCGCGTCGAGTTCCATCTCGATGTGGCGGCGCTCGAAACCGGGGGCATCGCGCGGCACGATGAAGAGGCAGGGCTTGAGGTTGCCCGTGCGGGCGTCGGACGCGCGGCCGACGATCAGGGTCGCGTCCGCGATGTCGACGCCCGAGACGAAGACCTTCCGGCCGTTGAGGACCCAGCCCTCCTCGGTACGGGTCGCGGTCGTCGTGATGCGGTGCGAGTTGGAGCCCGCGTCGGGCTCCGTGATGCCGAAGGCCATGGTGCGGGAGCCGTCCGCGAGGCCCGGGAGCCACGCCCGCTTCTGCTCCTCCGTGCCGAAGCGCGCGATGACCGTGCCGCAGATCGCGGGCGAGACGACCATCATGAGGAGCGGGGCCCCGGCGGCGCCCGCCTCCTCCAGGACGATCGACAGCTCGGCCATGCCGCCGCCCCCGCCGCCGTACTCCTCGGGCAGGTTCACGCCGAGGTAGCCGAGCTTGCCCGCCTCGGCCCACAGGGTGGCCCGGTCGAAGCCGGGGCCGTGGCGGTGGCCGAGCGCGGAGACGGCGGCCCGGAGCGCGGTCCGTTCCGGGGAGTCGATGAGGGTGCTCATGCTGTCTGGTCCTCCTGTGCTTCGGTCGAGACGTCTGCTGCGGGCGGGACGTCCGCTGCGGGCGGGACGTCTGCCTGTACGACGGCGAGCAGGGCGCCTACCTCGACCTGGCGGCCGGCGGCGGCGTGGAGCGCGGTGAGCGTGCCGGAGGCGGGAGCGGTGACGCGGTGCTCCATCTTCATGGCCTCCAGCCAGAGGAGCGGCTGCCCGGCGGTGACCCGGTCACCGGCGGCGAGGCCGTCCGCGACCCGGACGACGGTGCCGGGCATGGGGGCGAGCAGGGAGCCGGGTTCCCGCTGGTCGGCGGGGTCGGGGAAGCGGGGTCGGACGGTGAGGCGGTGGGGGCCGACATGGACGGTCCCGCCGTACCGGGCGACCTCGAAGTCCCTGACCACACCGGCTACTTCGAGGCGTACGCGGTCGGGGGCGGCCGACACCACCCGCACCCCCTCGGGCGCCGTGACCTCGTAGCCGCCGGCCCGGCTCGGCCGGTAGCGGATCTCGTGCTCCCCGTACGCCCTCGCCTGGTCCTGGGAGGGGACGTTGCGCCAACCTCCGCCGAAGCGGGAGGTGTTGCCAGCCGCCTCGGCGAGGGCCGCTGCCACCGCCGCGTACTCCTCGCCCTCCGGCGGGGCGGTCAGGGCGGTGAGGTTCCGCTCGTAGAAGCCGGTGTCGGGGGCGGCGGTCGCGAGGTAGTCGGGGTGGCGGAGGGAGGCGACGAGCAGGGCCCGGTTGGTGGCGGGTCCGTGGATCCGGGCCCGCTCCAGGGCGTGGGCGAGCTTGCGGGCGGCCTCGGCGCGGGTGGGGGCGTGGACGACGATCTTGGCGAGCATCGGGTCGTAGTGGATGCCGACCCCGTCGCCGGAGGCGTACCCGGTGTCGACCCGGACCCGGCCCTCGCGGGGGACCTCGAAGCGGTGCAGGAGGCCCGTCTGGGGCGCCCACTCCCGGGCCGGGTCCTCCGCGTAGAGGCGGGCCTCGATCGCGTGGCCCCGCGGGGCCGGGGGCTCGGGGGCCAGTTCCCCGCCCTCCGCCACGGCGAGCTGGAGGGCGACGAGGTCGACCCCGTACACCTCCTCCGTCACCGGGTGCTCGACCTGGAGCCGGGTGTTCATCTCCAGGAAGTGCGCCCGGCCGTCCGCCACCAGGAACTCGACCGTGCCCGCGCCGACGTAGCCGACCGCCTTCGCCGCGCGGACGGCCGTGTCGAGGAGGGAGTCCTCCAGGGCGGCCGGCAGGCCGGGCGCCGGGGCCTCCTCGATCACCTTCTGGTGCCGTCGCTGGAGGGAGCAGTCGCGGGTGCCGAGCGCCCAGACCGTGCCGTGGGTGTCGCAGAGGAGCTGCACCTCGACGTGCCGGCCGTTCTCCACGTACGGCTCGACGAAGACCTCGCCGTCACCGAAGGCGCTCGCCGCCTCGGCGGACGCCGCCCTCAACTCTTCTGGGAGAGCATCGAGTTCGCGGACGATCCGCATGCCCCGGCCGCCGCCGCCCGCCGCCGCCTTCACCAGGACGGGGAGGTCGGACGCGGTGACGTCCGTCAGGGGCTCGATGCCCAGGAGTTCCTTCGCCCGGGTCTTCGAGGCCATCGCCTCGATCGCCTCGGGCGGCGGGCCGATCCAGACGAGGCCCGCGTCGGTCACGGCCCGCGCGAAGTCGGCGTTCTCGGAGAGGAAGCCGTAGCCGGGGTGGACGGCGTCGGCGCCCGCCGCGAGCGCCGCCTTCACCACCAGGTCGCCGCGCAGGTACGTCTCCGAGGGCGCCGCCCCCGGCAGTCGTACGGCCGCGTCGGCCTCCCGGACGTGCAGGGCGTCGGCGTCCGCGTCGGAGTACACGGCGACGGTGGAGATGCCCAGGTCACGGCAGGTGCGGAAGACCCGGCAGGCGATCTCGCCCCGGTTCGCGACCAGCACGGTCGAGATCAACTTCTGAGCTCCCATTCCAGCCTTCGCCCGAGCCTTCGTCCGTGCCCTCGTCTGAGCCGCCATCTGAGCCCTCACATTCGGAAGACGCCGAAGCCGCCGCGCGCGCCCTCGACCGGTGCCGTGTGGATCGCGGACAGGCACAGCCCGAGGACCGTGCGGGTGTCGCGGGGGTCGATGACCCCGTCGTCGTACAGCCGCCCCGAGAGGAACATCGGGAGGGACTCCGACTCGATCTGCGCCTCGACGAGCGCGCGGAGACCGGCGTCGGCCTCGGCAGCCTTGTCGTCGTACGGCTGCCCCTTCGCGGCGGCGCTCGCGCGCGCCACGATCGACAGGACGCCGGCGAGCTGCTGCGGGCCCATGACGGCGGACTTCGCACTCGGCCAGGCGAACAGGAAGCGGGGGTCGTAGGCCCGGCCGCACATGCCGTAGTGCCCGGCTCCGTACGACGCGCCCATGAGGACGGAGAGGTGCGGGACGCGCGAGTTCGCGACCGCGTTGATCATCATCGCGCCGTGCTTGATGATGCCGCCCTGCTCGTACTCCTTGCCGACCATGTAGCCGGTGGTGTTGTGGAGGAAGAGCAGCGGGATGTCACGCTGGTTGGCGAGCTGGATGAACTGCGCCGCCTTCTGCGACTCGGCGGAGAAGAGGACGCCCTGCGCGTTGGCGAGAATGCCGACCGGGTAGCCGTGCAGGGACGCCCAGCCGGTGGTGAGCGAGGTCCCGTACAGCGGCTTGAACTCGTCGAAGTCGGAGCCGTCGACGATCCGGGCGATCACCTCGCGCGGGTCGAAGGGGGTCTTGAGGTCGCCGGGGACGATGCCGAGGAGTTCGTCCTCGTCGTACTTCGGCCCCTCCGCGGGCTGCGGATCGGTGTGCGCCTTGCGGTGGTTGAGACGGGCGACGATCCGGCGGGCCTGGCGGATCGCGTCCGTCTCGTCGACGGCGTAGTGGTCGGCGAGACCGGAGGTCCTGGCGTGCATCTCTGCGCCGCCGAGGGACTCGTCGTCGCTCTCCTCCCCCGTCGCCATCTTCACGAGCGGCGGGCCGCCGAGGAAGACCTTCGACCTCTCCTTGATCATCACGGTGTGGTCGGACATGCCGGGGACGTACGCGCCGCCGGCCGTCGAGTTGCCGAAGACGACCGCGACGGTGGGGATTCCGGCGGCGGAGAGGCGGGTGAGGTCGCGGAAGAGCGCCCCGCCGGGGATGAAGATCTCCTTCTGGGAAGGGAGGTCGGCGCCGCCGGACTCGACGAGCGAGACGACCGGGAGGCGGTTGGCGAACGCGATCTCGTTCGCCCGCAGGGCCTTCTTCAGCGTCCACGGGTTGGAGGCGCCGCCGCGCACGGTCGGGTCGTTGGCCGTGATCAGGCACTCGACGCCCTCGACGACCCCGATGCCGGTGACGAGCGAGGCGCCCACCTGGTAGTCGCTGCCCCAGGCGGCGAGCGGCGACAGCTCCAGGAAGGGGCTGTCGGGGTCGACGAGCAGCTCGATGCGCTCGCGGGCGAGGAGCTTGCCGCGCCCCCGGTGCCGGGCCGTGTACTTCTCGCCACCGCCCGCGAGGGCCTTGGCGTGCTCGGCTTCGAGGGCGGCGAGCTTGTCGAGCATCGCGGCGCGGTGCTCTCGGTACTCGGGTCCGCCGGTGTCGAGGGCGGAGGCGAGGACGGTCACAGGAGTACCTCCGGGATGTCCAGGTGCCGGGAGCGGAGCCACTCGCCGAGGGCCTTGGCCTGGGGGTCGAAACGGGCCTGCGAGGCGACGCCGTCGCCGAGGATCCCGGCCACGGTGAAGTTGAGCGCCCTGAGGTGCGGGAAAACGTGCCGGACGACCGGCAAGTCGGCCGTCTCTGGAAGGAGTTCACGGAACGTGGCGACGGTGAGGGCGTGCGTGAGCCAGCGCCATTCCTCGTCCGTGCGGACCCAGACGCCGAGGTTGGCGTCGCCGCCCTTGTCGCCGCTGCGGGCTCCGGCGATCCGGCCGAGGGGGGCGCGGCGGGTGGAGCCGTACGGGAGCGGCGGCGGAAGCTCCGGGTCGGGTACGGGGGCCAGGTCCGCGCTGTGCGGCGGTGGGGGTGCGGGTACGGGTACGGGTACGCGGGTGCCGTCCGGGAGCACGGCCGTGTGCGGGACGTCGGCGGCGGGGACGTACGCGGTCCCGAAGACGCCGTAGGGGGCGCCCTTCCCGGGTGGGGCGGTGACGTGGAAGCCGGGGTAGCTGGCGAGGGCCAGTTCGATCGCGGCGCCGGTGAGGGTGCGGCCGACGGCCTCCGGGGAGGGGTCGCGGACGACGAGGCGGAGCAGGGCGCTCGCGGTCTCCTCGGTGGGAGCGTCCTCGCGATCGGTGCGGGCGAGCTCCCAACGGACGTCCGCCGGGCGGGAGTCGGCGCTCGTGAAGGCGTCCTCGATCTGGTCGCGGACCAGCCGGGCCTTGGCCTCGATGTCGAGGCCGGTGAGGACGAACACGACCTCGTTGCGGAAGCCGCCGAGGCGGTTGAGGCCGACCTTGAGGGTGGGGGGCGGGGCCTCGCCCGTCACGCCGTGGATCCGGACCCGGTCCGGGCCCTCCTGGGCGAGTCGTACGGTGTCGAGGCGGGCCGTCACGTCGGGGCCGGGGTAGCGGGCTCCGGCCGTCTCGTACAGCAGCTGGGCCGTGACCGTACCGACGTCGACGAGGCCGCCCGTACCGGCGTGTTTGGTGATGACGGCGCTGCCGTCCGCGTGGAGTTCGGCGACCGGGAAGCCGGGGCGGCGGAACACGGCCGGGTCGTGGCCGGCGAAGAAGGCGTAGTTGCCGCCGGTGGCCTGGGTGCCGCACTCCAGGACGTGCCCGGCGACGACCGCGCCCGCGAGCCTGTCGTACTCCTCCGGGCCCCAGCCGAAGTGCCACTGCGCGGGCCCGGTGACGAGGGCGGCGTCGGTGACCCGGCCGGTGACGACGACGTCGGCCCCGGCGCCGAGACAGGCGGCGATACCGGCCCCGCCGAGGTAGGCATTGGCCGTCAACACCCCGTCCTGTGGGGGCAGTCGGTCACCGTCGACGTGGGCGATCCGGGTCGGCAGGCCGAGCTTCCCGGCGAGGGCGCGCAGGGCGTCGGCGAGGGCTGCGGGGTTCAGGCCGCCCGCGTTGGTGACGATGCGGACGCCGCGCTCGTGGGCGAGACCGAGACCCTCCTCCATCTGGCGCAGGAAGGTCTTCGCATAGCCGGCGGCCGGGTCCTTGAGCTGGTCGCGGCCGAGGATGAGCATGGTCAGCTCGGCGAGGTAGTCGCCGGTGAGGACGTCGATCGCGCCCTCCGGCCCGCCGCCGGTGAGCATCTCGCGGACGGCGTCGAAGCGGTCGCCGTAGAAGCCGGAGGCGTTGCCGATGCGGAGGACCACTACGCCGCCTCCCTGGGTGCGCGGCCGGGACCGGCCGGGCCCGCGAAGGCCTGCGCGATGGCGAGCCAGCGCTCGGCGTCGGGGCCGTGCGCGACGAGCGCGGTGTCGTCGCGGTGGACGCGCTGGGTGACGAGGAGGCAGAAGTCGAGGGCGGGGCCGGTGACGGTCTGGGTGGCGCCCTCGGGGCCGTACGCCCACATCTCCCCGTCGACTCCGGCGAGTTCGACACGGAAGGGCTCGGCGGGCGCCGGGACCCCCCGCACCAGGAAGGCGTAGTCGCGGGCGCGGACGCCGATCCAGGCGACGTGCCGGAGCCGGGCCGTGGGCGTGCGGACCACCCCGAGGGCGTCGGCGACGTCCTGGCCGTGCGCCCAGGTCTCCATGAGCCGGGCGGTGGCCATGGCCGGGTCGCTCATCGGCGGCCCGTACCAGGGGAAGCGCGCGCCGGGCGGGACCGCGCGCAGGGCGTCCTGGAGGCGCTCGCGGCCCGCGCGCCAGGCGGCGAGGAGCTCGGCGGGCGGCAGCTTCGCGCCCTCTTCCGCGCCTTCGTCGACGAAGCGGTCGGGGGCGGCGAGGGCCTTGGCGGTCTCGGCGGCGAAGGCCTCGGGATCGGTGGCGGCGAGGAGGGCCGCCCGGTCGGTCCAGGCGAGGTGGGCGATCTGGTGGGCGACGGTCCAGCCGGGTGCGGGGGTCGGCGCACCCCACTGCTCGTCACTCGACTCGCGTACGAGTACGTCGAGTTCCTCGCTCTCCTCACGCAGATCGTCGAGGACGACGGCGGGATCGGACACGGTGCGCTCCCCTCGGGACACGGCGGCGACACGACGTCAGCGCGGCGACAGCGCGGCGGCGTGCCCCGGAGCATGGCAGCGAACCAGAAAACAAGCAAGCATGCTTGCTTTGATTGTTGGATCCCCGGGGCACCTCGGGGCGCGGATCACCCCTGAGGGGTACGACGGGCCGTGCGGCGGGCGACTCGGGGACGCCCCGGGCTCCTGCCTGGTGGGACCGTGTACCGGAGGGATCGACTCCTAGCGTGGAGGGGATGTCGCCACTGCTCGCCTACGCCGTCAAGGACTTCCGTTCCCAGCTCCGCCAGGTCCGTCAGGTCAGTCACGTCCGTCAGGTCAGTCCCACTGCTCGTCCGCGAGGGAGGTGACCGGCTGGGGCTTGCCGATGACGGCCAGGGCGATGAAGAAGCCGATCTGGCCGATCGCGATGGTGAGAGTCGCCAGCGCCTTCTCGTCGTAGTGCTTCGCCACCTCGGCGTACAGCTCGTCGGAGACGCGCTCCTTGCCGTGCGGGGCGGGCTGGAGGGTGGCCTCGACCAAGGCGAGGGCGGCGCGCTCGGCGTCGGTGAAGTACGGGGCGTCCTGCCAGGAGGAGACGGCGGTGATGCGCTCCTCGGACTCCCCCGCCTTGCGCAGGAAGCCGGTGTTCAGGATGGTCAGGTAGGTGTTGCGGACGATCTGACCGGCGCGCAGGTGGACGAGGTTCATCGTGGTGCGCGGCACCGACTGGTTGCCCGTGGCCCGGAAGAGGGCGGCGCTGATGTCGTTCAGCTCGGGCACGAACGCGGCGGGGTCGGACATCCGGGAGATGGAGGGGTTCGTCATGGCTGTCGCTCTCCTTGATGTCTGTCTGGTCGGCGTCTTCACCGCACTGACGGACAGCCGTACGAAGATGTGACAGGAACCCGAAAAGAAGTTCCGCCGGACGCTAGGCGAGGGCGCGACGGGGGCGCGGGACGAGCTCGCCGCCGCAGTTCGGGCAGACGTCGCCCATGGCGTCGGCGCACGGCACGCAGAAGCTGCACTCGTACGTACAGATCCGGGCGGGCCCGTCCACGGTCAGGGTCGCCGTCTCACAGCGCTCGCAACGGTCTCGCATCTCCAGGGCCATGCTCGGCTCCCCACCTCGTACGTTCGATGACACCCTCATCCTCCGAGGCGCCCCCACACCCCCGAAACAGGCCGGAAGCCAAAGATCAAAAGGATCGGGCCGTCGCCTCAGTGCGGGACCGCACGAGCTCAAGACGAGCGCACCCGAGAAGTGGACGGGGCGCACCTTCTCAGACTCGCCTGGGCCGCGTTGAGGCACTGTTCCGCAGGACCAGAAGGCGGGTGGCCTGCGTCACGCCCCCTCTTCGGGCGCCTCGTGATCGTCGCGGGCGTCGGCCCTCCGCCAGTCCGCCGCCCCGATGAGCAGCAGCGCCGCACCGCCGAGGGTGGCGGCGACCAGGACGGCGGTAGAAAGCACCAGTTGGACACTGAGGGGGACGTTCGCCCTCAAGTGCGTCTCACCGGAGCTGAGTTCGTAGTTGCTTTCAGGTACGGAGGGTGCGCCGTCGGCGCTCGTGTGCTCGGGCATGGAAGCAGGAGACAGCGTCCCGGACATTCCGTCAAATCTCCCAGATACCGGGTGTCCGGATGGCCGAAAGCAAAGCCTGCCCCGAGGCCCCACGGAGGTCGGCGTCAGCGTTGTGCCCACCAGGTCACCACCGCCCCGCCGGCCGTGGTGGCCAGAGCGACGAGCCATCCAGGGATGCGCTGGACGGTCACGTGCAGTCCCCCGAGGCGGAGTTCGAATCGAGCGGGCGGGTCGGCCTGGTCTTTGGCGTGGGACACGTTTCCTCCTGTAGGTCTCCCGCTACCTGACACCTGGCCCCGGGTGGCACACCATATGGAGCGCCCTGGCGGACCCTGGCGAATCGTCGCGCTCTCCGGGCGAACCTGACCGGCCCATTGACACACCCCACTCGCCGGGGAGTCACCCCGCGCCCCGACGACCCGGCACCCCATGCTCGAACTGACCACCAGGGGCGGCCGTTGCCGACTCGCGCCGCTCGCCGCCGGCTCGGGGCGCGTCCGATCCGGCCGCAGGGCATCGACTCCGTCCGCTGTACGCGTCGCGCCCCGACGAGACGTACCCCAGTTCGCGCAGGTGCCGGACGGCCCGTCGTACGGTGCCCCGTGCCACGGCCGGGACGTCCCGCTTGTACGCCCGTACTGCCGCCGCACGGACGACACGATGGACCTCGGCGTGATCTGCGAGCGTCGCCGGGCCGCCGCCTCAGTGCCGGACCAGGCAGAAGGGATGGCCGGCGGGGTCGGCGTACACCCGCCAGCTCCGCCTGCCGTCGCCCTCGTCCAGGACGGTCGCGCCGTGGGCGAGGACGTGCTCCTGGGCCGCGTCCAGGTCCGGGACGCCGAAGTCGAGGTGGGACTGCTGGGGACGCTCGGGATCCGGCCACGTCGGCGGGCGGTGGTCGGCGACGCCCTGGAAGCAGAGGACGAGCCCGCCGGGGGTGTGCAGCGTGGACCAGGCGTCGTCGAGGGACCAGCGGCGATCCGGCCGGTCGACCTCCCCGCCGAGTACCGAGCGGTAGAACTCCGCGAGCGCGCGGGGCGCGGGACAGTCGATGACGAGGCACTGCAGGTCGGCGATCACGCGCGGATCCTAGAGCGGCGCGCGTCTCCCCCTACGTCCAGAGGGACGGGCTCGGGGCGACCCGCCCCGGCTCAGGCGACGTGCCCGCACCGAAGCACCCCGGCTCAGCCCAAGCCCTGGCTCAAAGTCCTGGATCAGCTCACGCCCCGGCCCAAACCCTGGATCAGCTCACGCCCCGGCCCAAGTCCTGGTCCGCGCGGTTGGCCGCGCGCTTCGCCGCGCGGACCTGGGTGCGGACCGCGCCCATGCTCGCCGCGATGACGAGGGCGATGGCGAGGGCGTCCGTGACGGACAGGGCCTGGCTGAGGATGAGGAAGCCGGCCGCCGCCGCGATGGCCGGTTCCAGGCTCATCAGGATCGCGAAGGTGGGTGCGGGCAGGCGGCGCAGGGCGAGGAGTTCGAGGGTGTACGGGAGGACGGAGGACATCAGCGCGACCCCCAGACCGAGCAGGACCGTCGACGGTACGAGGAGCTTGTCGCCCGCCTCCGCGATGCCCAGCGGCAGGCTGAGGACGGCACCGAAGGCCATGGCGAGCGCGAGCCCGTCGGCCTGCGGGAAGCGGCGGCCGGTGCGGGCGCTGAAGACGATGTACGCGGCCCACATCCCGCCCGCCGCGAGCGCGAAGGCCGCGCCGACGGGGTCGAGGCGGTCGAAGCCGCCGCCGCTGAGCAGGACGAGGCCGCCGAGGGCGAGCCCGGCCCAGAGCAGGTTGGTCAGCCGGCGCGAGGCGACCACGGAGAGGATCAGCGGGCCGAGGACCTCCAGGGTCACGGCGGCGCCGAGCGGGATCCGGTCGGCGGCCTGGTAGAAGAGGATGTTCATCCCGGCCATGGCCGTGCCGAAGGCGACGACGGTGCCCCAGTCTGCGCGGCTGTAGCCGCGGACCGTGGGCCGGCAGATCGCCAGCAGGACGACGGCGGCGAGCACGAGCCGGAGGGTGACGACGCCGAGGGCCCCGGCGCGGGGCATCAGAAGGACGGCGACGGCGGAGCCGAACTGCACGGAGAGTCCGCCCGCGACGACGAGGGCGACGGGGCCGAGGTGACGGCCCGCGTTCCCCGGCGCAGCCTTCCCGGGCGCAGCCTTCCCGGGTGCGGGAATCCGCGCGGGAGCCCCCTGGGGCTCGACCGCCACGGCGACCGGCGGCACATTCCTGACCGGACTGTTCACCGGACTGTTCACCGGACCACTCCTCCACTGCCCATCTCACCACTGGTTCACTGCACTGTACTGCAAGTACAACACAGTGAACGTGACACCTACTCCCCCATGATTCACCTCTCACGCTACGAGCCCCCGCGCGGCACCGGAAATGCCGATTGCGCTGCGGTTATGCTCCGAAGACATGAGCATCGAGCTACGCCACCTCCGCTGCTTCCTCGCCATCGCCGAGGAGCCCAGCCTGACCAGGGCGGCCGCCCGGCTCCACCTCACCCAGCCGGCCGTCTCCCGCACGCTCGCCGCGCTCGAGCAACACCTCGGCGCCCGGCTCGTCGACCGCTCCACCCACCACCTCGCCCTCACCGCCGAGGGCCGCGCCTTCCAGGACAGGGCGGCCGCGGCCCTCGCCGCCTTCGACGCCGCCGTCGACCCGGCCAGGCTCCGCCACCGCCCCCTGCGCCTCGGGCACGCCTGGTCGGCCTTCGGCCCGTACACCACGCCGCTGCTCCGGCGCTGGCAGCGCCTGCACCCCGAGACCCCGCTCGAACTCCTCCGCATCGACGACCGCACGGCCGGGCTCGCCCGCGGCGAGGTGGACGCGGCGCTGCTCAGGGGCGCGGTCGACGCGCCCGGCCTGGTCACCGAGGAGCTCGCCACGGAGGAACGGGTCGCCGCGCTGCCCGCCGACAGCCCGCTCGCCGACCGGACCGACCTCGCCCTCGGTGACCTGGCCGCGGAAACGATCGTCCTCAACACGGTCTCCGGTACGACCACGCTCGCGCTCTGGCCGGCCGGGGCCCGCCCGGCCGCCACCCTGACCGTCGCGAACACCGACGACTGGCTCACCGCGATCGCCGCGGGCCGGGGCACCGGCGTCTCGTCCGGCTCCACGGCCGCGCTCCACCCGCACCCGGGCGTCGCCTACCGCCCGCTGTCCGACGCGCCGCCGCTGCCCGTGGTCCTGGCCTGGCGGGACGCCTTCCCGCACCCGGCGACGGGCGCGCTGGTCGCGATGGCGCGGGACATCGTCAGCGGGGACTGACGGAACGGGCGGAGGGGCCGAGCGCTTCCCACTCCTCGCGGAGGATCCCGTACGTGATCGAGTCCCGCCAGGCGCCCCGGACGTGGACGTGCCCCCGGATCCGGCCCTCCTCGACGAACCCGGCGGCGAGCAGCGTCCGGGCCGAGGCGGTGTTGAGGGGCGCCCGCGCGGCCCACACCCGGTGCAGGTCGAGCCCTTCGAAGGCCAGCGCGAGCAGCAGCCCGACGGTCTCCCGCCCGTACCCCACGCCCCACGACTCGGGCCGCAGCGCGAACCCCACGGTCGCCGCGCGCTGCTGATGCGGATCGATCGCGAGCCGCCCGAACCCGACGAGCGCGCCCGTGTCCCGCTCGACGACCCCGAGGGCGTACTCCTCCCGGGGCGCCACCCGTGCCGACGCGATCGAACGCTCGACGATCGCCCGCACCTCGCCGAGGGAGCGGGGCGTAAAGCTGAGGTGCTCGGTCGCGGCCTCGGAACCGTAGATGCCGTGCACGGCCGGTACGTCGCCGTCCTCCAGCTCACGCAGGAAGAGCCGACCGTACGGGGAAGGGATCCGCTCCATCCACCGAGCGTATCCGGACTCCCGCCCGGACGAGGGGAGTTGCCCCGCCCTCGGGCCGTAGCGAACGGTCAGAGACGTCCCTGCGCGGCGGCGGGGGTGGCGGGGGTGGCCCGGAAGTGGGGGCCGGTGGGGTTCTTGGGAACGCGAGCCGGGCGGCACCGGCGCGCCCTGCTTCGTGGGCTTCTGGTGGGACCTTCACCCCCGGGGCCTCTCCTCCAGGCCCTCCGCCAGGACTTCCGCCAGGTGCCGGGCGCGGAAGTCCGTCAGGTCGGCGATCTGGGTGCGGCAGGAGAAGCCGTCCGCCAGGACCGTCGTTCCCTGGGGGGTCGCGCGGAGTGCCGGCAGGAGTTGGTCCTCGGCGCAGGCGACCGAGACGGCGTAGTGGTCCGGTTCGAAGCCGAAGTTGCCCGCCAGGCCGCAGCAGCCGCCCGCCGGCTCGCCCGTGAGGCCCGCGCGGGCGCGGAGGCGGCGGTCGGCGGTGTCGCCCAGGACCGCGTGCTGGTGGCAGTGGGTCTGGCCGGTGACCGGGCGGTCGAGGCGGGGCGGGGTCCAGTCCGGGGCCAGGGTCTCCAGGGCCTCGGCGAAGGTCAGGACGGAGGCCGCGAGGCGGGCCGCCCGGGGGTCGTCCGGTAGGAGTTCGGGCAGGTCCGTGCGGAGAGTCGCCGCGCAGGAGGGTTCGAGGACGACCACCGGTCCGGGGGTGGCGGAGAGGTCCAGGACGTCCAGCGTCCGGCGCATCACCTTCCGCGCCGCCCCCAGCCGGCCCGTCGACACGTACGTCAGGCCGCAGCAGACCCGCCCCCGCGGCAGCGCCATCCCGAGGCTCGCGTCCTCCAGGACGCGCACCGCCGCGCGGCCCACCTCCGGGGCCAGGTGGTTCGTGAACGTGTCCGGCCACAGGGTGAGGGCCGGCGGGCGGCGCGAGCCGCGCTCGCCGAACCAGGACACGAACGTCCGGTCCGCCACCCTCGGCAGGGACCGCTCCGGCGTCACCCCCGCCAGACGGGCCGAGAACGGCAGCCGCGTCGCCGCGTTCACGCCCCGGCCGAAGAGGGCCAGCCAGCGGGGCAGGCCGCCCATGGTCCAGTGCGAGCGCGGCCGGCGCCAGACCCGCCGGCCCGCGTAGTGGCGGTCGAGGAACTCCGCCTTGTACGCCGCCATGTCGACGCCCACCGGGCAGTCGCTGCGGCACCCCTTGCAGGACAGGCACAGGTCGAGCGCCTCCCGGACCTCCTCCGACTGCCAGCCGTCGGTGATCACCTCGCCGAGCGCCATCTCGTGCAGCAGCCGCGCCCTACCCCGCGTGGAGTGCTTCTCCTCACCCGTCGCACGGTAGGACGGACACATGACCGAAGAGCCTGAACTCGGGCCGTCCGTGCGGCATTTGGCCACCCCTACGCATCGCGCCGCCTCCCGGCCCACGCCCACCAGCGGCAGACCCTCGAAGCGCAGGCCGGAGTCCAGTGGCTTCGGGCGGACCAGCATCCCCGGGTTCAGGCCCCCGTCCGGGTCCCATACGTCCTTCACCGCGCCGAAGAGAGCGACGAGGTCCTTCCCGTACATCCTGGGCAGCAGTTCGGCCCGCGCCTGGCCGTCTCCGTGCTCCCCGGAGAGCGAGCCGCCGTGGGCGACCACGAGGTCCGCGACCGCCTCCGAGAAGCGGCGGAAGTCCCGTACCCCCTTCGCCGTCCACAGGTCGAAGTCGATCCGGACGTGCACGCAGCCGTCCCCGAAGTGCCCGTACGGGATCCCCCGGAGGCCGAATTCCGCCAGCAGCGCGCGGAATTCCCGCAGGTACGCGCCCAGCCGGGCCGGCGGCACCGCGCAGTCCTCCCATCCCGGCCAGGCCTCCCCGCCCTCCGGCGTCCGCGTCGCCGTCCCCGCCGCGTCCTCGCGGACCCGCCAGAGCGCCCGCTGCCCCGCCGGGTCCCGGACCAGGGCGGAGTCGAGCGCGTCCGCCGCCCGGACCAGCCCCCGCGCCGGGCCCTCCCCGTCCATCTCCACGAAGAGCCACGCCGCGCCCCGGGGCAGCCCCTCGACCCTTCCCCGTACGAGGTCGGCGGCCATCCCCTCCACCGTCAGCGGGCTGTACGTAAGGAGCCCCGCCGCCGCCTCCGCCGCCGCGCTCTCGTCGGGGTAGCCGAGGACGACGAGCACCGGCTCGGCCGGCAGCGGCACGAGCCGTACCGTCGCCTCCGTCACCACCCCGAGCGTGCCCTCGCTCCCGCAGAACGAGCGGACCACGTCCACGCCCCGCTCCGGCAGCAGCGCGTCGAGGGCATAGCCGGAGATCCGGCGCGGAAGGCCCGCCGGGTAGCCGGTCCGCAGCAGGGCGAGGTGGCGGTCGACGAGGTCGAGGAGTCCGGGGGGCGCGCCCTGCCCGTTCCGCCCGAGCGTCAACTCCGCTCCCCTGTACGTCACCACATCCAGCGAGCGCACGTTGTCCGCCGTGGTCCCCCAGGCGACCGAGTGCGCCCCGCACGCGTTGTTGCCGATCATGCCGCCGAGGGTGCAGCGGCTGTGCGTCGACGGGTCGGGGCCGAAGGTCAGCCCGTACGGGCGGGCTGCCTCCCGCAGTCGGTCCAGGACCAGGCCGGGGCGGACGACCGCCGTCCGCTCCTCCGGGTCCAGGGCGACGAGCCCGGCCATGTGCCGTGTGAGGTCGAGCACCACGCCCGTGCCGGTGGCCTGGCCGCCGATGGACGTGCCGCCGCCGCGCGCGACGACCGGCGTCCCGTGTGCCCGGCACACCTCCAGGACGGCCGCCACGTCGGCCGCGTCGCGCGGCGCGACCGTACCGACCGGCACACGGCGGTAGTTGGAGGCGTCCATCGTCGTCAGGGCCCTCGCCGTGACGGAGAAGTCGACGTCTCCGGCGACGGCGGCGCGCAGGTCCGCGGCGAGGGCGGTCGCGTCTGCATCGTGTGTTCCCACAACGCCAGGATGTCTCAGTCCTCGTCTCATCCGGCGGACATCCCGCGACCGGCGCCTTCCCGAACCGATACTCTCCGCCTCGTGGCTGAGATCCAGATTCCCGCTGACATCAAGCCCGCCGACGGCCGTTTCGGCGCGGGCCCCTCCAAGGTGCGTACGGAGGCGCTGGACGCCCTGGCCGCGACCGGCACCTCTCTCCTCGGCACGTCCCACCGCCAGGCTCCGGTCAAGAACCTGGTCGGCGAAGTGCGTGCCGGCGTCTCCGACCTCTTCTCGCTGCCCGAGGGCTACGAGGTGATCCTGGGCAACGGCGGCTCCACCGCCTTCTGGGACATCGCGACCCACGGTCTGATCGAGAACAAGTCGCAGCACCTCACCTTCGGCGAGTTCTCCTCCAAGTTCGCGAAGGCCGCCAAGCTGGCTCCCTGGCTTGCCGAGCCGACCGTGATCTCCTCCGACCCGGGCACGCACCCGGAGCCGGTGGCCGAGGCGGGCGTCGACGTCTACGCGTACACCCACAACGAGACCTCCACCGGTGTCGCCGCCCCGATCAAGCGGGTCGCCGGTGCCGACGAGGGCGCGCTCGTCCTGGTCGACGCGACCTCGGGCGCGGGCGGTCTGCCCGTCGACATCACCGAGTCGGACGTCTACTACTTCGCCCCGCAGAAGTCCTTCGCCGCCGAGGGCGGTCTGTGGCTCGCGGCCTTCTCCCCGGCCGCCCTGGAGCGGGCGAAGAAGATCCACGAGTCCGGTCGGCACATCCCCGAGTTCTTCTCGCTGCCGACGGCGATCGACAACTCGCTGAAGAACCAGACGTACAACACGCCGGCGCTCTCGACCCTCTTCCTGCTCAACGAGCAGCTGAAGTGGATCAACGGCCAGGGCGGTCTCGACTGGGCCGTGGCCCGGACGAAGGAGTCCTCGGACGCGCTGTACGGCTGGGCCGAGGAGTCCAAGTACGCGTCGCCGTTCGTGACGGACGCGGCGAAGCGCTCGCAGGTCATCGGCACGATCGACTTCGCGGACGAGATCGACGCGGCGGCGGTCGCGAAGGTGCTGCGCGCCAACGGGATCGTGGACACCGAGCCGTACCGCAAGCTGGGCCGCAACCAGCTGCGGGTCGCGATGTTCCCGGCGATCGACCCGGCGGACGTGCGGGCGCTCACGGCCTGCATCGACTACGTGATCGAGAAGCTCTGATCTTCCGCACGGAAGGGCCCGGCGTCGGAGATCTCCGACGCCGGGCCCTCGTGCGTCATCTCGCTCGTCACGTCACCTGCTGAGCGCCTGGTAGCGGCGGACCGCCAGCGGCAGGAAGACCGCCGTGAGCGCGAGCGGCCAGGCGAAGGCCATCAGGACGGCGTGCTGTTCGACCCAGGTGCCGCCGCCCGCGCCCGGGTTGCCGAAGAGCTCGCGGGTGGCGGTGACCGTGGACGAGATCGGGTTCCAGGCGGCGACGGGCCCGAGCCAGGAGGGCATCAGGGACGGCGCCACGTACACGCTGGAGATCATCGTGACCGGGAAGATCACGGCGTACAGCGCCCCGGCGGCCTCCGTGTTCGGCACCATCAGGCCGCACCACACGCCCACCCAGATCAGGCTGAAGCGCAGGAGCAGGAGCAGGCCGAAGCCGAGGAGGGTCGGGCCGGGGCCGCCGTCCGACGTCCAGCCGATGGCGAGGGCGGTGGCGGCGAGGATGGCGAGTTCGGCGGCGGCGATCAGTAGGTCGGAGACGCCCCGGCCGGTGGCGACGGCGGACGGGGCCATCGGCATGGAACGGAAGCGGTCCACGACCCCCTTGCCGCTGTCGGAGACGACGGCCGTCGCGGTGTTCATGAGGCCGAAGGCCATGGTCATCGTGAACATGCCGGGCATCAGGAACTCGCGGTAGTCACCGCCTCCGGGCACGAGCATCGCGCTGCCGAAGACGAATCCGTAGAGGAGGACGGAGACGATGGGGAAGCCGAGCTGCCAGACGATCGCGATCGGCTGGCGCCGGTAGTTGAGCAGGGTGCGGCGGACGAGGGTCCAGCAGTCGACGACAGCCCAGCGGGCCCGGCCGCCGAAGGTGTCCGGGGTGGTGACGGAGGCACTCACGCGGCGGCCTCCTGACCTGCGGCGGCCTCCTGAGCCGCGGTGAGCTCCTGACCTGCGGTGAGCTCCTGACCTGCGGCGGCCTCCTGAGCCGCGCCGGCCTCCTGGCCGGTGAGGCGGAGGAAGACGTCGTCCAGGGCGGGGCGGCGCAGTGCCAGGTCCTCCACGGTGATCCGCTCCCGCTGGAGGGTTCGGGCGACCTCGGTCAGGGCGGCGACGCGATCGGTGACAGGGGCGTGGACGCGCCGCTCGGCCTGGTCGGTGCGGGGCTCGGCGCCGGCGACCCTGGCGAGGATCGCGCGGGCGGCGGGGAGGTCGGCGTGCTCGGCGACGACGACCTCGACGCGGTCGCCGCCGACGCGGTCCTTGAGACCGTCGGGGGTGTCGTCGGCGATGGCCCGGCCCCGGTCCATGACGGTGATCCGGGAGGCGAGCCGGTCGGCCTCGTCGAGGTACTGGGTGGTGAGGAGGACGGTCGTGCCGCCCGCGACGAGCGTGCGTACGGCGCCCCAGACCTCGCCCCGGGCACGCGGGTCGAGGCCGGTGGTCGGTTCGTCGAGGAAGAGGACGGCGGGGGCGAGGACCATCGAGGCGGCGAGGTCGAGGCGGCGGCGCATGCCTCCGCTGTACTGGCCGGCGCCCTTGTCGGCGGCCTCGGTGAGGCCGAAGCGGTCGAGGAGTTCGGCGGCGCGGGTGCGGGCGCGGCGGGCGCCGAGGTGGAAGAGCCTGCCGAAGAGTTCGAGGTTCTGGCGGCCGGTGAGGCCCTCGTCGACAGCGGCGTACTGGCCGACGAGTCCGATGCGGGCGCGGACGGCGCGCGGGTCGCGGGCCACGTCGATCCCGGCGACCCGGGCGTGGCCGCCGTCGGCCTTCAGGAGGGTGGCGAGGATGCGGACGGCGGTGGTCTTGCCCGCGCCGTTGGGGCCGAGGAGGCCGTGGACGGTGCCGGCGCGGACGGCGAGGTCGAAGCCGTCGAGGGCGTGGGTGGCATCGCCCTTTCTCCCGTTCCTCCCGTTCTTCCCGTACCTCTTGCGCAGCCCTTCCGCGAGGACGGCGTGTTCGGCGTGTTCGGCGGCGTATGGGGGGTGCTCGGCGCGGTCGGGCATGGAAGCCTCCAGTTCTGAGTACACCGTACTCAATTTAGAGTACACCGTACTCAGTTCTAGAGTGGCGGCATGACGACGAGCAGCCTCGACCTCCTCTGGGGCACGAGCGACCGACCCAGCCGCGGCCCCAAGCCGGGCCTCACCCTCGAACGGATCGTGACGACGGCGGTCGGCATCGCCGACGCCGAGGGGCTCGACGCCGTCTCGATGCGGCGGGTGGCGGGCGAGCTCGGCGTCGGCACGATGTCGCTCTACCGGTACGTCCCCGGCAAGACCGAGCTCCTCGCCCTGATGCTCGACCGCGTCCAGGGCGAGTCCTTCGACGACGCCCCGACGCCCCCCTCCCACTGGCGCGACACCGTCACGGCGCTGGCCCGAACCACCATCGACCTCTACCGGGCCCACCCCTGGCTGCTGAAGGTCAACGAGGCCCGCTCCGTCCTCGGCCCGAGCGCGCTGCGGGGCCTGGAGCTCTCCCTGTCGGGGCTCAAGGGGCCGCACGGCATGGGGCTGAGCGACCCCGAGACCATCTCGGTCATCATCACCGTGCAGGGCTTCGCGGCGGGGATCGCGCGCATGGAGATCCAGGCCGTCGAGGCGGCGAAGGAGACCGGCGTCGACGACGAGGAGTTCTGGCGCACCCAACAGCCGTATCTGGAGCGGGCGATGGCCTCCGGCGACTACCCGATGATGGCGGCGCTCGCCGCCGACACCTTCTCCCGGGACGTCGACCACTTCGCCTTCGGCCTCGCCCGCCTCCTGGACGGTTTCGAGGCCCTGGTCAACCCATCTGCGCCTTCACGTGATCGATCACCGCGGTGAACTGGTCGGTCGGCGAGAACTCCACCACGTCGACGTCCTCAAGGGCCTCGGGGGCATGGCCGGGGCCCCAGTAGTAGGCCTGCCCGGCCTCGTAGATCTCCTCGCCCGAGGCGGTCCGCATCCTGATGCGCCCCTTGAAGAGGTACCCCCAGTGGGGACACTGGCACAGATCGCCTTCGAGGCCCTTCAGCGCCGGCCCCATGTCGGTGCCTGCGGGAAGGTGGATGAACGCGGCGCTCATGCCGCCCCCGGCCTCCGTCATGCGCAGCTCCACGCCACCGCCCTCCAGGGCGACGGGGGTGGTCTCTCGGGTGGTTGCCGTCATGATTCCTCCACGGCCGCTCCGGTCCCGGTCTCCGGTTCTCCGGTCTCCTTCCAGTCTCGCGCGCCCGGGTCAGCGGCGCAGCAGACGCTTGAAGCAGAGGACGAGGACGGTGGCTCCCGCGAGGACCAGGAAGCCGGTGGTCGCGCTCCCCTGGCCGCCGCCCTGGTCCTGCGCCGACGGGGACTTCGGTGCACCGGGGGTCTGTGAGGAGGGCCCGTCGGACGGGGTGGCGGAGGGCCCGCCGCCCGTCTCCCGGTCCACCCGCACCACCTTGCTGTTCACACCCTCCGAGCCGAACATGAACGCCGAGCCGTCCGTCGTGTACGTCACCGACTCCGCCTGCCCCTGGAAGGGGGCGCCGACGCCCGTACCCCCGTCGCCGAGGCGTCCGTCCTTCCACGCGTGCTCCTTCGCGCCGAAGTAGCCGCGCAGGACGAGCCGTTCACCGTCCGGGGAGAAGGCGCCGTCGGTCACCCACGACACCTCGTCGACGCGCCGGAAGGTGTTCGTGCCCGACGAGGAGAGCCGCTCGGGGCCCGCGTACAGGCCGCCGCCGTCCTGGTTCTTGCTCGCGATGTACACCCGGCCGGTCTTCGGATGGACCATCAGGGCCTCGGCGTTGCGCGGCCCGTCGGCGTACTTCACGACGTACTGCTTCGCCGACACCTTCTGGTCCTTGAGCGCCTTCGGCTCGGGGAAGCGGTAGATCCAGACGTGGTCCCAGGAGCCGTCGAGGTTGTCGCCGATGTCGCCGACGTAGATGTCGCCGTCCGGGCCGACGGCGATCGCCTCCATGTCCCGGGGGGTGCCGACGCCCTCCATAGTCAGGGTCGCGACGGTCTCGCCCGTACGGGAGTCGATGCCGTAGATCAGGGGCGCGTCCTGGTCGTTGTGCGTCCAGTAGATCCCGGGGTGGGCCCGGCTCGCCGCGAGACCGCTGGACTCGGTGATCCGGGGGTCCGAGATCGTGAAGTCCCGGTCGGGGTCCTGCCCTTCGGCACGGGCAGGACCGGCGGGGAGCAGCGCAAGGGCCGCCGCCGCGCCGAGGGCGCACAGAGCAGTTCGCATGCCCTCAAGCCTGCCACGGCCCCGGGGAAACCCGCTTGACCAGCGAGGAAGCCGCTGTCATGGTCACGCGCATGCCCACTTTCACCGCGCCCGACGGCACGGCACTCACGTACCACGTCTCCGGCTCCTTCCCCGGTTCCGGTGCCCCACTGCTCTGCCTGCCCGGTGGTCCGATGCAGGACTCCGACTACCTCGGGGACCTGGGCGGGCTCACCGCCTTCCGGACGCTGATCCGGCTCGACCTGCGGGGCACGGGCGCGTCGGCGGCGCCGGACGACCCGGCCTCGTACCGCTGCGACCGGCTCGTCGAGGACGTCGAGGCGCTGCGGATCGAGCTCGGGCTCGACACCGTCGACCTCCTCGGGCACTCGGCGGGCGCGAACCTGGCCGCCCTGTACACGGCCGCGCATCCGGAGCGGGTGGCCCGGCTGGTCCTCGTGACCCCGGGCACGGCGGCGGTCGCGCTCGACACGAGCGGCGAGGAGCGGCTCGCGGCGGCGCGGCTGCGGAGCGCCGAGCCGTGGTTCGGCCCGGCGTACGCGGCCCTGGAGGAGCTCACGGCGGGGCGCGGGTCGGCCGAGACCTTCCAGGCGGTCGCCCCCTTCTTCCACGGGACGTGGGACGAGGCGGCGCGCGAGCGGCACGCCGAGAGCCACCGGCAGCGGAACGGCGAGGCAGCGGGGGTCTACGGGAGCGAGGGCGCCTTCCAACCGGCGGCCACGCGCGCCGCGTTCGCGGAGTTCGGGCGTCCGGTGCTCGTCGTCGCCGGGGAGGGCGACGCGAACACGCCGGTGCCGACGGCCACCGCGTACGCGGAGCTGTTCCCGAAGGCCACGCTCGCGGTCCTGGCCGGAGGCGGGCACTACCCGTGGCACGACGACGAGCGGTGGTTCACGAAGACGGTCGACACGTTCCTCGCGTAGGACGGCTGCCCGGCCGTCCGTGTCCGGGATCACGTCGCCGCCCCGGGGAGGGGTCCGCGATGATGTGACCATGCGCTTTCTGTTCGTCGGCGACAGCATGACCATCGGACGCGTCGGCGACTGGACCTGGCGCCACCGGATGTGGCAGCACCTGGAGGCGACGCTTCCGGGCGGGTACGAGATCGTCGGCCCGCGCACCGGGCTCTACGACCCGACGGCGGCCGACGACCCCGACGGCGTCGACGCCTACGCCGACCCCGCCTTCCCCGCCCCCGCCCGGCGCCATCTGGCCGGCTGGGGCGAGGGCTGGCTGCACATGGCGCCCGTGATCGGCGAGACGGTCACGGCCACGGGGGCGGACGTCCTGCTGATCTCCCTCGGCCTGATCGACCTCGGCTTCTACACGAACAGCGACCAGACCGCGGAGAACGTCCGCGCGTTCGTCGCGGGGGCCCGCGCCGCGAACCCGCGGGTGCGGGCCGTCCTGCTGCCGGTCATACCGAACGTCCGCGCCGAGTACGACGCGCCCTTCGCCGCCGAGTGCGAGCGCTTCAACGAGCTCCTCGCGAAGGCGGTCGCCGACCTGGACACGGCGGCCTCGCCGCTCCTCCTGGCGGCGATCCCGGAGTCGTACGACATCCACGCGGACACCTACGACGGCACCCACCCGGGGGTGACCGGCGAACACAAGCTGGCCGCGGCGTTCGCCACGGCGATGCACCAGGCCTGGGGCCTGGGCGGCCCCTACCCGCTCTGAGGTCATCGTGGAAGATCACCGGGAGCTGAGCCGAGGCTCCCGGGACCCGGGGGTCACGCGGCGCGGGTGAGGCGGTTCGCGAACGTCGAGACCGTGTACGCACCGATGCCGAGGACGACCTCCAGGGCGTTGCGGCGGGTGTAACCGTGGGACGCGAAGGCCGCGAGCTCCTCGTCGCTGACGGCGCCCGAGGAGGCGAGCACCTGGAGGGTGAAGAGGCGGACGGCGGCGAGGCGTTCGGGTGCGGGGGCGCTCTCCGGGTCGAGGGAGGCCATCTTGGCCTCGTGCATGTCGACGCACAGGTGGCACTGGTTGCGGGCGGCGACGGTCAGGATCACGGTCTCGCGGGAGTGCGGGTCGAGCGTCGTGGACTCGAAGATCTCGCTGAGCTTGAGGAAGCCGTTCAGGGTCTCCGGCGACTCCTTGAGGAGGGCGACGGCGTCGGCGGTACGGGCGGAAAGGTCTGCGGGCAAGGTGTCTCCGATGCGAGGGTGACCTAGAATGGACAACATGGTTGACCATGTCGATGGAGAGAACGTAAACCAGGTTGTCGATCAGGGCAAGGGGGAATCCACGGAATCCACCGAATCCACGGATGCCTCGGAAGCCTCGGAATCCCCAGGGGCACCCGGCCCGGGTTACGAGCTGCCCCTGCTCCTCTTCGGCGGCTTCCGCACCCTCATCGACCGGCTCCACGCCCGTCTCGCCGCCGAGGGCCACCCCGACCTCCGCCCCGCCCACGGCTTCGCCCTGCAGGCCATCGGCGCGGGGGGCGCCACCGGGGGCGCCACCGCCAGCGACATCGGGCGGCGCCTCGGCGTCTCCAAGCAGGCCGCCGGCAAGACCGTCGACCGGCTCCTCACCCTCGGCTACGCGGAACGCGCCGACGACCCCGCCGACGCGCGCCGCAAACTCGTCCGCCTCACCCCGCGCGGCCGCGACGCCCTCGCCCGCTCCGCCGCGATCTTCGACGCACTGCGGGCGGAGTGGGTCGCGGCCCTCGGCGCGGACCGCGTCCGCGACGTCGAGACGGCCCTGCGGAACGTCGTCCCCGCGGAGACGGCGTTCCGCCTGGACGCCACGAGCTGGCTCGGCGCCCCTTAGAACCGGGGCATCACCCGGCGAACCGGGCCATCACCAGGCGAAGGCCTCCGGCGACGGACCCGGGCCCGGGAAGATCTCGTCCAGCGCTGCCAGGACCTCCTCGCTCAGCTCCACCTCCAGGGCACGCAGCGCGCTCGTCAGCTGCTCCGGCGTGCGCGGGCCGACGATCGGACCCGTCACGCCCGGGCGGGTGAGCAGCCACGCGAGGGCCGTCTCGCCCGGCTCCAGGCCGTGCTTGTCGAGCAGGTCCTCGTAGGCCTGGAGCCGCGCCCGCGCCGCCGGGTCGGCGAGCGTCGCCGCCGCGCGCCCCTCGGTGCGGCGCTTGCCCTGTTCCTCCTTCTTCAGGACCCCGCCGAGCAGGCCGCCGTGGAGCGGCGACCACGGGATGACCCCGAGCCCGTACTCCTGCGCGGCCGGGATCACCTCCATCTCGGCGCGCCGCTCGAAGAGGTTGTAGAGGCACTGCTCGCTGACGAGGCCGACCGAGCCGCGCCGGGCCGCGGTCTCGTTGGCCTGGGCGATCTTGTAGCCGGGGAAGTTCGAGGAGCCCGCGTAGAGCACCTTGCCCTGCTGGATCAGGACGTCGACGGCCTGCCAGATCTCCTCGAAGGGGGTCGACCGGTCGATGTGGTGGAACTGGTAGACGTCGATGTAGTCGGTGCCGAGCCGCTTGAGGCTGGCGTCCACCGCGCGGCGGATGTTGAGCGCCGAGAGCTTGTCGTGGTTGGGCCAGGCGTCGCCGTCGGCCGCCATGTTCGCGTACACCTTGGTGGCGAGGACGGTCTTGTCGCGGCGGCCACCGCCCTGGGCGAACCAGGAGCCGATGATCGACTCCGTCCGCCCCTTGTTCTCGGCCCACCCATACACGTTGGCGGTGTCCACGAAGTTCAGACCTGCGTCGAGTGCGGCGTCCAGGATGCCGTGACTGGTCGGTTCGTCTGTCTGTGGACCGAAGTTCATCGTGCCGAGGACGAGTCGGCTGACCTTGAGTCCAGTACGTCCGAGCTGCGTGTACTTCATGAGGCACAAGCCAACTGCTTCGAGCCCACTCCAAGCAAGAGTGGCTTCGCCGACTTCAAGCGACGGCGTTTGCCGGAGACTTGCGGCGGCGGTTCGTGACAAGAGGGAGTTGGGCATGGCGCGCGAAGAACTCACACGGCTCACCGGCAACACCGACGGCGGCCCCCTGCCTTCACCCCGCCCGCCGGGGAAGGGCTCGACCTGCCTCGTCCGCAAGCAGGAGATCAAGCAGTGACTCCCGCTCTCCGTGCGGACACCGACGCGCGCGGCGGGGGCGGGCCGCCATCGCTCCAGCGAGGGGACGCCGCTGCCGACGGTCCTGCCGAGGTGCCTACTGCCCGGTGACCGCCGCCACCGCGATGATCGCGAACATCAGTACGAGCACGCCGGCCATGATTCGGTTACGGGTCTTCGGGTCCACGCATCGAGGTTAACCCGACTGCCCGCCCCGCCCTTCCCCGGCTCCCGCTCCTCCCCCTTCCAGCGGCCAGCCGTCGAGCTTCTCGTACCGGGGCTGCTCGCCCGCCACCCCGCTCACCGGCAGGTTCGAGCGGACCAGCGCCAGCTCGGCCACCTGCCAGCGGCGGCCCTCGAAGGCGTGGAGCTCGTCGAGGAACGGAGGGAGATCGACCTCGTCCGTCCGCGCGCGGGCGAGCGTCAGATGGGCCTGGTAGCGGCGGTGCTCCTCCATCGCGACCCCGGCCCGGCGCGCGGCGGCGTCGGCCCGCTCGGCGAGCAGCCGCAGCTCGTCCAGGTCCCCGGCGACGCCCGTCCACAGGGCACGGCGTCCGAAGTGCCCGCCGCCGTGAAGGCGCAGCGGGAACGGCGGGGTGCGGTGCGCGGCCCGGGCGAGCCTGACCCGCAGCTCGGGCAGCAGCTCCTCGTCGACCTCGCCCATGAAGGCGAGCGTGAGGTGCCAGCCGGGCCGCGAGGTCCAGCGCAGCCCGTCGGCCCCGGGCAGCCGGTGCAGTCGATCCGTGACGTGTCCGAGCTCGTCCAGCTGCTCCGCAGGCGGCAGGACGGCGGCGAAAAGCCTCATGGGGAGAGTCTGGCAGCCCGGGAGGCCGGGCCGGGAGGCTAGCCTCTGCGGGATGAAGATCCGAAAGGGCGGGGTGGAGGACCTCCCCGCGATACTCGCAGTGCTGGACAGCGCCGTGGTGTGGCTCAACGGCAGGGGGATCACCGCCCAGTGGGGCACGGAGCCGTTCTCGGCCCGCGCCGCGGCGGTGCAGCAGGTCGAGGACACCCTGACCGAGGGCGATCCGTGGATCGCCGAGATCGACGGCGTACCGGCGGGCACGATGACGCTGACGCCGCACCCGGGCAAGCACGTGCCGCCGGCGGACGAGCCCGAGGTGTACGTGCGCCTGCTGGCGACCGACGCGCGGTTCCACGGGCACGGGGTGGGGGCGGCGCTCCTCGCCCACGCGGCGGAGGAGACCCGGCGGCAGGGGGTGTCGCTGCTGCGGGTGGACTGCTTCGCGGGCAGCGAGGGGCGGCTCGTCGCGTACTACGAGGGACAGGGCTTCACCCGGACCGACCCCTTCGCGGTGGGCGAGTGGCAGGGGCAGATCCTGGAGCGCCGGGTCTGAGGAGCGGCAGGGGTACGGGGGCGTCGGCGGCGCCCCCGTACGCGTACCGTCAGGCGGCCGTCACCAGCCGCTCGCGTGCCACGAAACGCACCTGCGGGTGGCCGTGGCGCCAGCCGAAGGCCATCTTCAGGCCGCCGACCTTCGCCAGGATCAGGCCGATGACGCCGGCCGCGGCCAGGGAGATCACGCCGCCCGTGGCGAAGCCGACGCGGGCGCCGTACGTGTCGGTCACCCAGCCGAGGAGCGGGGCCCCGATCGGGGTGCCGCCGGCGAAGACCATCATGTAGAGGCTCATCACCCGGCCCCGCATGGCCGGGTCGGTCGCCATCTGGACGGCCGAGTTCGCCGTGATGTTGACCGTGAGGCCGATCATGCCGATCGGCACGAGCAGCAGCGCGAACAGCCAGAACGTCGGCGACAGCGCCGCCGCGATCTCCAGGACGCCGAAGACCGCCGCCGCGACGACCAGCATCCGCAGCCGGGTCGAGCCCCGGCGGGCCGCGGCGAGGGCGCCCACGAGGGAGCCGGCCGCCATCAGGGTGTTGAGGAAGCCGTACGTACCGGCGCCGACGTGGAAGACCTCCTCCGAGAAGGCCGTCAGCCAGATCGGGAAGTTGAACCCGAAGGTGCCGATGAAGCCCACGAGGACGATCGGCCAGATCAGGTCCGGTCGCCCGGCCACGTACCGCAGGCCCTCCCGCAGCTGGCCCTTGCCGCGCGGGGCGCGCTCCACCTTGTGGAGCTCGCTCGTCCGCATGAGCAGGAGGCTCACGAGGGGCGCGAGGAAGGAGAGGCCGTTGAGGAGGAACGCCCAGCCGCTGCCGACTCCGGCGATCAGCACGCCGGCGACGGCGGGGCCGACGAGCCGCGCGGACTGGAAGTTCGCCGAGTTCAGGGAGACGGCGTTGCGCAGGTGCTCGGGGCCGACCATCTCGGCGACGTAGGCCTGCCGGGCCGGGTTGTCGACGACGGTCACCATGCCGAGGAGGAAGGCGATCAGGTAGACGTGCCAGACCTGGATGGAGCCGGAGAGCGTGAGGACGGCGAGCGCGAGACCGCAGAGGCCGAGGGCGGCCTGGCTGAAGAGGAGCAGGGTGCGCTTCGGGTAGCGGTCGGCGATGACACCGCCGTACAGCCCGAAGAGCAGCATCGGCAGGAACTGCAGGGCCGTGGTGATGCCGACGGCGGCGGCCGAGCCGGTGAGGCTCAGGACCAGCCAGTCCTGGGTGATGCGGGCCATCCACGTACCGGTGTTGGAGACGATCGCTCCGGTGAAGAACAGCCGGTAGTTGCGGATTCTGAGCGAGGAGAAGGTTTCCCCCCGCCCGCGGGTCTTGAGGGTGGGTCGATGGACGGGTGCGGAGTCTGCTCCGGGTCCCGTACTCAAAGTGCGTTCGCCTCCTCGGCTGGGGGTTCTAGAGGTGTGCGAGCTTCTCCAGGACCGGGGCGGCGGCGCGCAGCTTGGCCCATTCGTCCTCGTCCAGACCCTCGGCGAGGGTGGCCAGCCAGGCGTTCCGCTTGCGGCGGGACTCTTCGAGCATGGCCTCGGCCGTCTCGGTCTGGCGGACCACCTTCTGCCGGCGGTCGTCGGGGTGCGGCTCCAGCCGGACCAGTCCCTTGGCTTCGAGCAGCGCGACGATGCGGGTCATCGACGGCGGCTGGACGTGCTCCTTGCGGGCCAGCTCACCGGGGGTGGCCGAGCCGCAGAGCTTGAGGGTGCCGAGCACCGACATCTCGGTGGGGCTCAGCGACTCGTCGACGCGCTGGTGCTTGAGTCGTCGGCTCAGTCGCATGACGGAGGAGCGGAGCGCATTCACGGCCGCGGCGTCGTCGGCTGTGCCGTGGGACAGGTCTGGCATGTTCGTTAGCCTAACTCATTACTCTTCCTAAATACCAACCGGGACGCGCCGACGTCGCGTGGATCACACGAGAGGGGGCACCCCCTTGCCGACAGATCACACTTCGGCACCCATGTATCACCCAAACGAGTGAGTCGGATCCGGAAAGTGACGCAAAGAGGCACCGCATGCCCCGACCCTGAACGACATGGGATCGACAGTGCTCAGCCTGCGTATCGACGGTGAGCTGCTCGACCGGCTCAGGAGCCACGCCGCGAAAAGAGGAATGAGCGTCCAGGACTATGTCGTCCGGACGCTCATTCGGGAGGATTTCGACGAGCGGTTCAAGACCGCCGTCGACGAGACGGAGAGGTTCTACGGGTCGGAGCCGGAGCCTTGCGCCGAGGTGGCGGCGGCGTCGGTGCCTCCGTCAGCCGCGCCCTCGCCCGAGGATCACGTGAGGCCGAGCGCCGGCATCGCGTAGTAGAAGACGAAGACCGCCGACACGACGTACATGGCCGCCGGGACCTCACGGCCCCGGCCGACCGCCAGGCGCAGCACGCTGAACGCGATGAAGCCGAAGCCGATGCCGTTCGTGATCGAGTACGTGAACGGCATCATCAGCATCGCCAGGAACGCCGGCACCGCGATGGTGAAGTCGCTCCAGTCGATGTCCTTGACCGAGCCGGCCATGATCAGGAAGCCGACCGCGAGCAGCGCGGGCGTGGCCGCCTGCGAGGGGACCATCGTCGCCAGCGGCGTCAGGAACAGCGCGATCGAGAAGAGTCCGCCGGTCACGACCGAGGCGAGACCCGTCCGCGCGCCCTCGCCGACGCCCGCCGTGGACTCCACGAAGCAGGTGGTGGCGGAGGACGAGGTCGCGCCGCCGGAGGCGACGGCCAGGCCGTCCACGAGCAGGACCTTGTTGATGCCCGGGAAGTTGCCGTCCTTGTCGATCAGCTTGGCCTCGTCGCCGACACCGAGGATCGTGCCCATCGCGTCGAAGAAGCAGGACAGCAGCACGGTGAAGACGAAGAGGACGCCGGTCAGGAGACCGACCTTCTCGAAGCCGCCGAAGAGGCTGACCTCGCCGACCAGACCGAAGTCGGGCGAGGCGACGGGGTTGCCCGGCCACTTCGGGGTGGTGAGGCCCCAGGAGGGGACGGTCGCGACCGCGTTGATCACCATGGCCACGATCGTCATGGCGACGATCGAGATCAGGATGGCGCCCGGCACCTTGCGGATGATCAGGGCGAGGGTGAGCAGGGTGCCCAGGATGAAGACGAGGACCGGCCAGCCGAGGAGGTGACCGCCGCTGCCGAGCTGGAGCGGGACGGTGGTGTGCGCGGCGTCGGGGATGCGGGAGACGAAGCCCGAGTCGACGAGGCCGATGAGCATGATGAAGAGGCCGATGCCGATCGCGATGCCCTTGCGCAGGCCGACCGGGACGGCGTTCATGACGCGCTCGCGCAGACCGGTCGCGACGAGCAGCATCACGACGACGCCGGCGAGGACGACCATGCCCATGGCGTCCGGCCAGGACATCTTCGGCGCGAGCTGGAGCGCGACGACCGTGTTGACGCCGAGGCCGGCCGCAAGCGCGATCGGGACGTTTCCGATGACGCCCATGAGGAGCGTCGAGAACGCCGCCGTGAGGACGGTCGCGGTGACGAGCTGGCCGCCGTCGAGCTGGTTCCCGTACATATCCTTGGCGCTGCCGAGGATGATCGGGTTCAGCACGATGATGTAGGCCATCGCGAAGAAGGTGGCGAAACCGCCCCGGACCTCGCGGGCGACGGTCGACCCGCGCTCGGAGATCCGGAAGTAGCGGTCGAGGCCCGAGGCGGGAGTCCCGGGGGTCTCGGGGGACGGGGCCGTGGCGGTGGCCGTGGTGCTCATGGGGTGGGGTTCCTCTTCGGAAGAAGTCCTTTTTTGGCGGTTCATACGAGGGAAACCCGCCAGAGGCAAACCGTTTCAGTATGAACACATGAACGAGCGAGCGTCTATCTCCGCGCGTAGATACGAATTCCCGCCACCTAGACTGAGTCCCATGGCGAAGTGGACACCGAAGCACGAGGCACCCGAGCCCCTCGAAGGGCCCGTCGTCGCCACCATCACCGGCGGCACGATCCTCTGGTTCGCGCTGTTCCTCGTCCAGGTCCCCTTCTACGGCTGGTTCGACGACCGGGACCTGACCTGGTGGGTGTGGACCTGCCTGGCGGGTGGCGGGCTCGGCCTGATCGGCATTTGGTACGTGCGGGGACGCGAAGCGGCGATCAAGCGGCACGAGGCGGCGGCGGAGTCCGCGGCGTCGGCGTCGGCGTCGGCAGAGTCCGCGGACTCCGCCGACCCCGAGACGCGCCCGCACACGTAATGCCAGAGGACCATTCGCCTCCTCCCCCGGTCTGATCTTCGCCCTTCTCGGCAGGTGAACGACCCATTCCGGTCGTACCGTCGACAACATGACTCAGCGGGCGAAGATCGACACCGGCGGCGGCGAGACCGAGGCGGTGGAGCCGCCCGTCGTGCACCGCCCGGCCGGGCTCACCGCGGCCGAGGTCGCCGAGCGGGTCGCGCGCGGCGAGGTCAACGACGTACCCGTACGCAGCTCCCGCTCGACCACCGACATCGTCCGCGCGAACGTCTTCACCCGGTTCAACGCCATCATCGGCGTGCTGTGGGTGATCATGTTCTTCGTCGCACCGATCCAGGACAGCCTCTTCGGCTTCGTGATCATCGCGAACACCGGCATCGGCATCATCCAGGAGCTCCGCGCCAAGAAGACCCTCGACGGGCTCGCCCTCATCGGCGAGGCGAAACCGACCGTCCGCCGCGACGGGGTCGCCGCCGAGCTCTCCACCTCCGAGATCGTCCTCGGTGACCTGATCGAGCTCGGCCCCGGCGACAAGGTCGTCGTCGACGGCGTCGTCGCCGAGGCCGACAGCCTGGAGATCGACGAATCGCTCCTCACCGGCGAGGCCGACCCGGTCGTGAAACAGCCCGGCGACCCGGTCATGTCCGGCTCGTTCGTGGTCGCCGGCGGCGGCGCGTTCACCGCCACCAAGGTCGGCCGCGAGGCCTACGCGGCCCAGCTCGCCGAAGAGGCCTCCCGCTTCACCCTCGTCCACTCCGAGCTGCGCAGCGGCATCTCCACGATCCTCAAGTACGTGACGTGGATGATGGTCCCGACCGCGATCGGGCTGATCATCAGCCAGCTCGTCGTGAAGGACAACGACCTCAAGAACTCGATCGCCCGCACGGTCGGCGGCATCGTCCCGATGATCCCCGAGGGCCTCGTGCTCCTCACCTCCGTGGCCTTCGCGATCGGCGTGATCCGCCTCGGCCGCAAGCAGTGCCTCGTCCAGGAACTCCCCGCCATCGAGGGCCTGGCCCGCGTCGACGTCGTCTGCCTCGACAAGACGGGCACGCTCACCGAAGGCGGCATGGACGTCACGGAGCTCCGACCATTGGGCGGCTCGGACGAGGCGTACGTACGAAAGGTCCTCGGCGCCCTCGGCGAATCGGACCCCCGCCCGAACGCCTCCCTCCAGGCGATCATCGACGCCTACCCGGACTCGGTGGACTGGCGCTGCACCGAGTCGCTCCCCTTCTCCTCGGCGCGCAAGTACAGCGGCGCGGCGTTCAGCGAAGGCAACGGCGAGAACTCCACCTGGCTCCTGGGCGCCCCCGACGTCCTCCTCCCCCCGGAGGACCCCACCCTCACGGAGATCGACCACCTCAACGAACAGGGCCTGAGGGTCCTCCTCCTCGCCCGCACGACCCGCGAACTCGACGCCCCCGAGGTCGCCACCGACGCCCGCCCGACGGCCCTCGTCGTCCTGGAACAGCGGCTGCGCCCGGACGCCGCCGACACCCTCGCCTACTTCGCCGACCAGAACGTCGCCACGAAGATCATCTCGGGCGACAACGCGGTCTCGGTCGGCGCGGTGGCCGGAAAACTGGACATGCCCGGCGCCGAGAACACGGTCGACGCCCGCACCCTCCCCACGGACCGCGAGGAAATGGCGAAGGTCCTCGACGAGAACGCGGTCTTCGGCCGGGTCAGCCCGCAGCAGAAGCGGGACATGGTGGCGGCGCTCCAGTCCCACGGCCGCACGGTCGCGATGACGGGCGACGGCGTCAACGACGTCCTGGCCCTGAAGGACGCGGACATCGGCGTCTCGATGGGCTCAGGCTCGGAAGCGACCCGCGCCGTCGCCCAGATCGTCCTCCTGAACAACTCCTTCGCGACGCTCCCCTCAGTGGTGGCGGAAGGCCGCCGAGTAATCGGCAACATCACCCGCGTAGCCACCCTCTTCCTCACCAAAACGGTCTACTCGGTCCTCCTCGCGGTCCTCGTCGTCTGCTCCCAAGTCGAGTACCCCTTCCTCCCCCGCCACCTCACCCTCCTCTCCACCCTCACGATCGGCGTCCCGGCCTTCTTCCTCGCCCTCGCCCCCAACAAGGAACGCGCGAGGCCGAACTTCGTCCGCCGGGTCATGCGGTACGCGATCCCCGGCGGCGTCATCGCGGCGGCGTGCACCTTCACCACGTACCTCCTCGCCCGCCACCACTACAGCGGCGAAGGCGCCCTGGAGGCGGAGACCAGCGCGGCCACCCTCACGCTCTTCCTGGTCTCCATGTGGGTCCTGGCGATCATCGCCCGCCCCTACACCTGGTGGCGCATCACCCTCGTCGCCACCATGGCCGGCGCCTTCCTCCTGGTCCTCGTCGTCCCCTGGCTCCAGGACTTCTTCGCCCTGAAACTGGTCGGCACGACGATGCCGTGGGCGGCAGTCGTGATCGCGGCGGCAGGCGCGACACTCCTCGAGGTGGCGTACCGCTGGGTGGACCGGAGGTTCCCGGCATAAGCCCCGGCGGACCGAGCCCCGGCGGCAAGGTCCCTGCCGAGCCGCCCGAGTCCCCGCTAGGGTGACCGATCGATCGCGCGTGATCATCGGTTGGGGGCGGGGATGGCTGCGGGTACGGGGGAAACGCGTCTGACGATGCTCGGGCACTATCAGGTGACCGAGTTGCTGGGAGCCGGCGGCATGGGCGAGGTCTACCTCGCCCACTCGCCCTCCGGACGGGCGGTCGCCGTCAAGGTGATCCGCGAGGACCTCGCGGCGAAGCCCGGCTTCCGCGAACGGTTCGCCCGCGAGGTCCAGGCGGCCCGACAGGTGAGCGGCGCGTTCACGGCGCCGGTCCTGGACGCGGACACGGAAGGTCCCACCCCGTGGATGGCCACCCAGTACGTCGAAGGCCCCACCCTCGCCGACGTGGTGAACGACCGGGGCACTCTCCCTGCCGACGAGGTCTGGCGACTGGCTTCGGGCCTGTGCGAGGCGCTGCGCGACATCCACCGCGCGGGCCTGGTCCACCGCGACCTGAAGCCCGGGAACATCCTGCTGGCCGAGGACGGCCCACGGGTCATCGACTTCGGCATCTCGCGCGTCGTGGACGCCACCGCCCTGACGCAGAGCGGTCAGATCCTGGGAACACCCCTTTTCATGGCGCCCGAACAGTTCCGCACCCCCCGTGACGCGGGACCGGCCGCCGACGTCTTCGCGCTGGGCTCGGTCCTGGTCTACGCGGCGACCGGCCACGGCCCGTTCGACGCGGACACCCCGTACGCGATCGCCTGGAACGCCGTCCACGAGGACCCGAACCTCACCGGCCTGCCCGAATCCCTCCGCCCCGTCGTCGAACCCTGCCTGCGCAAGGACCCCGCCGAACGCCCCGCCCCCGAAACCCTCCTGACCCTCCTCTCCTCCCGCCGCGAACGCCGCGCCCACCGCACCTCCGCCCGCGAAGCCGAACTCGCCCGCACCCGCCGCGTCCGGCTGCGCCGGGTCGCGCTCGCGGCGGGCGCGGTGGCATGCGCGGCGCTGATCGTCGGCGTATGGACGTGGTGGCCGAACGGGGACGGCGGCGAAAGCCCCCGCAAACCGCTCGCCACGGCCGGCACCGCACGGCCGACCCCGACACCGACGCCGGTACGGCTGCCCGGCTGGAAGCCGTGGACCACGCAAGTACTGACGAACACGGACCCGCTGGACCGGATGCTGCACTGCCGCTACCAGTTCTCAGCGCTCTGGTGCACGGGAAACGGCCTGCTGGCGGCGCGCCTGGATCCCCTCACCGGAAAAGTGCTGTGGCAGCGGCAAGGCCCCGAGCAGGGGCCTCCGCCCCTGCTCGAGGTGACCCGCTCGGCCACGTTCGCCGCCACGTACGACGGCGACGGCACCGGTACGAGTCACTCGTACAAGATCTGGACGTTCGATCCCGCGACGGGTACTCCCCTGCTCGAGCGCGTACTCCCTGGCACGAAAGCCTGCGGCACCGCCGGCCAGACTCTCTTCTGTGCTCGCGACGGGAAGATCTCGGCGTGGGATCCGGGCTCGATGAGCCCTATGTGGACCGCCGCGCCGGGCTGGGAACTGTTCATCCCGCCCGCGGGTTCTCCGCCGAGCAACCGCGTCCACGTCGTCAGACGAGACCCCGAAGAGCACATCATCGAAGTCGGGGAGATCACCCAGGGCGACGGCACGCTCCTCTGGAACCGCGGCGTCTCCCCGGACACCGACGTGATCACGATCTCCGAGGAGGGTTACGTGTACGCCGCGTCCCCCGCCCGGCAGGACATGACCAGGCTCACCAGGACCGACCGCAGGACCGGAGCCGAGAAATCCGTCGAACTCGGCACTTCGGAGGAGCTGTTGGGCATCGCGGGCGACGTGTTCTACAGCCATCGCGAGGGAGTCATCAGCGCCTACGACATCGCCGCGGAACGACGTCTGTGGTCCTCGACCACACTCCACGAAGGTTTCTCCGCCCCGGCGGTGGCGGGCGACCGCGTCCACTTCACCGCCGAGGACGGCACCGTCATCGCCCTGAACCGACACGACGGCGGCGCGCTGTGGGAGCGCCGTCCTCCGAAGAGCACCGTGGATCTCAGCCAGTCCGACCCACCGCCCACGACCCAACTGCGGGCGCCCGTGATCATGGGCGACGTCATCATCGCGCCCGCCTACGACTCACGGATCCACTCGTTCCTCGCGCCGGAGAAGGCCACGCCCCCTCAGGCGAAGGCCCCTTCAACCGCCGCCGGTTGAGTCGTCACGACATTCACCGCAGACGGCCTCGGGGTCACGGCTGCGGAAGGCCCGGTCGCATCCGTCGCAGGTGATCAGCGGCGCGGGCCCTTCGATCGCCGACGACGGCGGACCGGCGGGCAGTCGGGGAGGTCGGAGGGTGGTGAGCCGGTACTCCAGGAACCTGCCCGGGTGGTGGATGGGGACGTGCGCGGGCGGGAGGGTGGCGGTGAGCGTACGGATGACCTGGGCGGGAGTCGCGGCCAGGTCGAACCACGCCTCGACGGCGGGCGCGAGCCGCAGGACCTCCCGCCAGGGCAGCAACAGCCGGGGGTCGACGGTCCGCAGCCGCGCGAGGAGCTCGGCGGCGGGCCCGGGAAGCTCCGGGCCGGCTGCTGGTACGGGCTCGGCGGGCTCAGGCCCGGGGTCGGGGTCGGGTTCGGGTTCGGGGTCGGGGTCGGGGTCGGGGTCGGGGTCGACGGGCGGCGCAGCCCGCCGCACCGGCAACCCATACCCGGGCCGGTCGTACGACACGACCCGAGTGGCGAACCGCCCGCCCCCGAGCGGCACCCGATGCCGCTCCAAGTACCCTTCGGCCACCAGCTCGTTGAGCGCGCGCCGGATGGTGATCTCGCCCTCGGTGAAGCGGTTGGTGAGCGTCTTCACGGTGACGTCGGCACCTTCGGGCAGCGACTGGATGTGCACCCCGAGCCCGATCGCCACGGCTGACAGGGACGGATGCTGGGCGAGGTGATTGCCGACGACCGTGAACCGGTCGGTATGCCGGAACCGCACGCGGATCACCCCGGAGCGGGGCGCGTCGGCGGGGATCTCGAACGGAACGGGGTACGCGGACACGGCCGCGTTAGACTGCGGACAAGCCATGGGGAAGCGCTACTTCCTGCTTGGTCAGGCCCTCGTCAGGATGCCAGTCCTGCCGGGGGCCGAGTTGCTGCATATGCCGTTGTTGCGGCCGACCGTACAGCATCCGTCCGCACTCCGGACACTCCTTCACCCGAACGTGTGGCAGGGCCAGTTGGGGAGCGGGAGGGGTGGGTTGGGGAGTTCTCAACCCGTTAATAAATGGGCGTCGTGCACCACCGGCGCGTGGCCGGGCGCACCCCGGCGACGGGGGCGGGTCCGGGGGGTGGGGTCACGCCAGGGGCCCGGGCAGTGTCGGGGGTCGGAGGGCGCCTGGCAGGCCGGTGGGGTGGGGCTCGGTTAGTGGCCGGGGGCCGGTGGGTCCGCTGGGGTTGGGTTCGGGGTGCGCGGCGGAGAGTTCGCGACGACCCTCCCCGGCGAAACGCCGTCTCCGTCAGCACGGCCCCGCGCCCCGCACCATCAGGCGGCCGCGGTCGAAGACCTCGCGTGCGTGGGTGTTGCCGAGGTGTGGCCGGAGGGCGGAGAGCATCGTCGTCACCCGGTCGTCGCACCGACCGGACTGTACGTGCGGGTAGTCGTCCAGGACACGACCCCAGTCGGCACACGCCTCCTCCAGACGCCCGATCTCCAGCTTCCGCTCCGCGAGCATCGCGTTGTACCGGACCCGCGTGCGACGGTAGCCGGGCTCGCGCAGACGGTCGGCCAGCTCCAGGGATTCGATCGACCCGGCGACATCACCGAGCTCGTAACGGACCTGCCCCACGTGGTAGTTCAGCGCGGACGGGTCGTACGACCCGAACGCCTTCGCCCGAGACTCCGCCCTGTCCATGGACCGCTCCGCCTCCTTGATGCGCAGCAGCGCGCCCACCCGGTCCCCGGTCTGCGCGGCAGCGTGGGCCTGCTGCCCCGCGAGGAACGCGACCATGCGGGGACCAGCCTGGGGAGAGGCCGCGGCGGCCGCATCCGCCAGGCGCGAGGCGAGGGGTCCGTGACCGAGATCGACCGCCTGCACGCTCATCCCGCGCAGAGTGGTGCAGTAGGTCAGGTGGTCACCCGCCGCGCCGGCCAGTTCAAGGGCCTTGGTGTAGTACTGCTGGGCCAGGCCGTCCTTGCGCTCGTCCATCGCCATGAATCCGGTCAGATAGCAATGGTCGGCAGCCGCCGACCGCAGGGCGTTCTTCACTCCGTCGGAGGCCGTCGCCCTGAGCGCGGAGACGATCGTGTTCACGAGAAAGGCCGCCGCCATAGGACGGGCCATCCGGCCGCCGAACTTGTCGTCGAGATCGCTGATGTGCTCGGTCATGGCAGTGATCGCCGCAACCTCGGGGCTTCCGATCCGCGCGTGCGGATCGGTTTGCACCTTCTCCAACCGGTCCCGCACATCCGGCCACCCCGGGATGACGGCGGCAGCCGAATAGACCCCTACTCCAAGGACACTCCTGCGTGATGGGTCCATGTCCGCACTCCCGAGGTCGGCCAGTCCCGCCACGGTATCCGGCGTGCCGTCGGAAACCTCGGGCGAATGAGTGAACCCAGCCGCGTACATGCTGATGGGACGGCCAAGCCTGCGCGCGAGCGCCTCCAGGACCAGCGGACGGACCGGCCTCCTCGGAAGCGTGCCCGCCAGCCAGTGCGGCACCGCGGATTCGTCGTACTGGAACGGGATGCCAACCTCGCCACCCACACGGGCGATAGCGCGGACGAACTGGCCTCTCGACCAGCCGGTCTCCTCGAAGAGAGCAGCTAACGCGACGTTCGGTGTACGTGCCGCCATGGCGAACCCCCTGAACTTTCACGGGTTTCACGGTCCGGTACCTGCTCAACAGTACTCACGCTCCGTGTCGAGCAGTTGACTGAACATCACACCACGCGAGAGGAGCGAATGCATGACCACCCCCGATCTGCCACGTCGAACGCCCGGTTCCAGCGGGCGGAGGTACACCGCTCCCGAACCGGTGCCGGGTGCGCCGAGTCGGGCGCTCCGGATGCGCGCGGCTGCCGGCTGGGTGAAGTTCATGCGGCGGGCCGAGGCCGGCGAACGCTTCCCGGAGACGAAGACGTGAACCCGGTCGGCCACGACGGATACGAGCAACACCCTCTGCTCCACAGGCGGGTGCGGGACATCGCCAGCAGCGGAGAGGGGGAGCTGACGGCCGTGACGCACGAGTTGCACAGCGACGGCCGAGTGATCCGCGTCGCCCACATCCGCCCCACGAGCGGCATCGAGTGGACGACCTCGGCCGACAACGTACAGGCCGCCCTCCAGGCCGCCGGACTCCCGGCCCTGCCGCGCGACGGATCGCCTACCCACGCGGCCGAGTAGGGGCACCACACACCATCCCAACCGACCCTTGGAGGACCCATGTTCCACCACTCCGACCGGCTTCCGACCGGGACTCCCCTGCCCATGGGCCACGTCACCTCCGCGCCCTGGGGCGTTCAGCGCATGGCCCCGTACCCGGCGATGGCCCCCGCCTACGCCCGGGCCGAGATCGACCCGGATACCCAGACCGCCCGCTACTTCGACGCCGCCGGCCAGGTCATGGAGATGCCCGGACACGGCACCAGCACCGGTACCAACCCCAGTACGAACACCGGCAACCCGTCCGACGGGTCCAGCGGCGGCGGTACCGGCGGCGGGGACAGCGACACCGGGAACGACGCCGACCAGTGATCCCCGTCGGCCCGGTGCTGGTCGTCACCGTGATCGACGACCCCACGGCCGACCTGGTGATCAGCGAGCTGCACGATCGGGGCGTCCCGGTCGTGCGGCTCGACTCAGGGGACTTCCCCGCCACCTTGTCGTTCGCGGCCACCCTCACGCCTCACGGCATCGAAGGAACGCTGTCCACCCCCACCCGGACCGCCGACCTGTCCCACGTTCGGTCGCTGTACTACCGGCGGCCCTCCGGCTTCACCTTCACGCACCTCGACGAGCAGAACGCCCGCTTCGCCGTCACACAGGCCCGCTACGGCCTCGGCGGTGTCCTGGCCTCACTCCCCGACTGTCTGTACGTCAACCACCCCCACCGCATCGGAGACGCCGAGTTCAAGCCCTCCGGCCTCGCCGCAGCCGTCCAGTGCGGCTTCTCGGTCCCGTCGACCCTCGTCACCTCGGACCCGGACGCCGCCCGCTCGTTCGCCAGGACACACGGGCCGGTCATCTACAAACCGTTGTCGACACCCCTGTACCGGGTCGACGGCGTCTCCTGCACGGTCGAGGTCGGCGAGGTCACGGCGGACCAGATCGACGAGCGCGTGGCCGGTACCGCCCACCTCTTCCAGCACCGCGTCGACAAGGTCGGCGACGTCCGCGTGACCGTCATCGGGCGGCAGGTGTTCTGTGTACGCATCGACTCCGGGCTCCTCGACTGGCGAACGGACTACGACCGGCTCGCCTACACCGTCGTCGAGCCGCCACCCGGCATCAGCGATGCCCTGTACCGGTACCTGGACCACTTCGGACTGGTCTTCGGCTCATTCGACTTCGCCGTGGACCGGACGGGGACATGGTGGTTCCTCGAATGCAACCCGAGCGGCCAGTGGGCATGGATGGAACCGGAAACCGGACTGCCCATGGTCGCGGCCATGGCCGGCCTCCTGGAACGGATGACCACGTGAGCGACGACACGATTCTTCGCGAGGGACTTGCCGACCGGCTCGCCGCGGACGGTCAGCTGCGTTCGCCCGAGTGGCGCCGGGCCGTGGTCGACGTTCCCCGCCATGAGTTCCTCCGCAACGGGTTCTTCCGCCGGGTGGATGGCAACGGCCCTACCGGATGGGAGCCGGTCATGCCGGAAGACCCGGCCTGGCTCCCGGCCGCCTACGAGGACGACTCACTCGTGACCCAGGTCGCCGGAACCATCTCCCCCGGCGACATCCAGGGCCGTATCTTCCGGTCCCCGACCAGCTCCAGCACCATGCCGAGCATCGTCGTACGGATGCTCGAAAACCTCCAGGTGGACGACGGCACGCACGTCCTGGAGATCGGCACCGGTACGGGCTACTCGACAGCCCTCCTCTGCCACCGCCTCGGCGACGATCTCGTGACCTCGGTCGAAGTCGACGCGGACGTGTCCACACGGGCACGCACCTCCCTCCGCGCCACCGGTCACCTGCCCCGGCTCGTCGTCGGGGACGGCCTCTCGGGGGACCCGGAGGGCGGCCCGTACGACCGGATCGTGGCCACCTGCGGAGTCCTCGGCGTCCCACCGGCCTGGCTCGCCCAGACCAGGCCCGGCGGTCGGATCCTCGCCACGGTGTGCGGATGGATGTACTCCTCCGAACTCGCCCGCCTGACCGTCGAGGACGGCGTCGCGCACGGCAGACTCCTCGGCGGCCAGATCTCCTTCATGCTCGCCCGGGCCCATCTGCCGCCGCCTCTGGGAGCGTTGCCCGATCTCGGCGACGGCGAGGAGCGTGAGGCCGTCATCGGCGCGGATGCTCTGGACGACTGGACCGCCCGGTTCGTCGCCCAACTCGCTGCGCCTCGCGCTCAGCTCCTCCGGATCTCTCTCGACGGCGGCGAGGCAGCCCCCGTACTTCTCGATGTAGGGGCCGGGGCGTGGGCGTCCCTCCACCAGCTCGGCCGTCGTTGGGTGGTCCGCCAAGGCGGACCGGACCGACTCTGGGACCGAATCGAAGATCACGTGGCTCGCTGGCGACGGGCCGGTTCACCGGACCTCGACCGCTTCCGGATCACCGTCACCCCAGACGCCCAGACCATCACCTGGCCGAACTGACCAGCGGTCGAGAGCGGACGAGGGCACTCGGCACCGGGGCGGGGCCTCGGGGTGGGCCGGCTTCGTGGGCTTCTGGTGGGACCGCCCTCTTTCCGAGAGTCGCACCTTCCGCCACCGCGTCAAGGGCGCCTTCGGCGTCGCTGCGCGATGGCCTGCGGCCACCCTTGACCCGGCGGCTCCAGGAGCGAAAGACCTCTCGGAGGGCGGCCGGGGGCGTGGCCACGCGGGGGCCCGGGCATCGGTCGGGGTCGGACGGCGCCTGGCAGGCCGGTGGGGTGAGGCTTGGCTAGCGGCGGGGGTGGGTGGGTCCGCTGGGGTGGGTTCGGGGTGCGCGGTCGTTGAATGGGGCAGTCGGGCTCGGCTTAGCGAGTCACGGCCGGTGGGGAGTTGGGATTCAGGCCCCGCTGGTCTGTCTCGGTGGGGGGTGGAGACATGCCTAGCGTGTAGTTACTACGAGTAGCTAGTGCTGTGACCGCATAGGTTCGCCGGGTTGGTTGGAAAATGGCTCAGGAGGCGGACGGCTCGATCTCCCCCGCGAAGACGATGACCTGGTCGATGAGGCTCCGCCGCAGATGGACGACGTCCGTTCCCGCCAGGCGGGGGCCTCCATCCGGCGTCGTGAAGACCCACTGGTACCGGGCCCACTCGTCCGGCATGTCCACCGCCGAACAGCGCACCATCGTGCCGGTCCCCGCGGGGTGGCGCCGGATGTCCAGCACGAACCGCTCGACCGCCTCGATCCCCTCACTGCGGCCCAACGGTCCCCAGAAGACCACGTCCGAGGTGAGGGCCTGGGAGAGCAACGCAGTCACATAGCTGTCGTCCGAGGCGTTGAACGCGGAGATGAACGTGTCGATCGCGGACCGCGCGGTCTCTTCCTGCATGCACCAGTAATACCAGTCGCCTCGCGGAACGCGCTCGTCCCGTGAGCCGTCCTCCGACCACGGTGAACCATCCCGGTCACAGCACTAGCCGCTGGGGTGGGGAAGTCGGGGTATTTCGCCCCTGGTCTGCGATCGATCTGTAGCAATGTCTCGTCTGGTGTCGTCTCGCCTCACCGGTGGGTCTTCCCCCCACCGGGAGTGACCAGCGGGGCTTGAATCTCGGCCGACCACCGACCGTCCGCCGCTTAGCCAAGCCCGGCTGCCCCATTCAACGGCAGCGCACCCCGAACCGACGGAAGGTGCCCACCCACCCCCGCCACTGGCCCAGCCCCACCCCACCGGCCTGCCAGGCGCCCTCCGACCCCCGACACTGCCCGGGCCCCCGCGTGACCCCCGGCCCCCGGACCGCCCTCCGAGAGTTTTTGCGCGGCTTCCGTCGCCGGGTCAAGGGTGGCCGTAGGCCATCGCGCAGCGACGCCGAAGGCGCCCTTGACGCGGCGGCGGAAGGTGCGACTCTCGGAAAGAGGGCGGTCCCACCAGAAGCTCGCAAGAACCCCTCGCCCCCCAGAGGCCCCTGGGCCGGACCGGGCACCGTCGTGGCGGGGTCGGCATCGCGGTCAGCTTCTGACCTACATCCCTCCTACCGTCGGACCATGACCACTTCACCTGAAGCCGAAGGCTCCGTCCCGTTCCTTCGAGGAGAGCTCGGAGAGCTGCTGCGTGCGCTCGCCGAGCAGCGCGAGTTGCTTCTCATCACCGTGCGCGGCATCACCGACGCCCAGGCCGCGCAGCGTACGACCGTCAGCGAGCTCACCCTGGGCGGGATCGTCAAGCACATCGCCCGTGGCCACCACGTGTGGACGCAGATCCTGGCCAAGGGGGACGGGGAGCTGCCGGACGGCATGCTCGACATGGAGCAGTACCGCATGGCCGGCGGCGAGACGCTCGCCGGGCTCCTGGAGCAGTACGCGACCGAGGCCCGGGGAACCGAAGAAGCCCTGGTCGGCCTGCCCGATCTGGACCGGACCGTGCCCCTCCCCAGGACTCCGTGGTCCCCGCCCGAGACCGTCTACTGGTCCGTGCGCCGGATCCTGCTCCACCTCCTCAGGGAGACGGCTCAGCACGCCGGGCACGCGGACATCATCCGGGAGGCACTCGACGGAGCGAGCACCACCGCCCAGCGGTGATCGCCCGCTCCGGGGACCTCGGTCAGTCGAACCAGCGGTCCCTGGCCAGTTCCGCTGTACGGGACGGGTCTTCGAGCAGCGCCGCCACCTCGAAGCGGCGGGGCCACTGGCCTGCCGACCAGGCCAGGCCTGCCGCTACGCCTTCCAGGGTGGCGGCGTGGAGGACGCCGTCCGGGGTCACCCGCCAGTCCAGTTCCACGCCCGCCGCTCGGAGTTCCTCGTGTTCGATGTACGAGGCAGGGGTTGCCGGGCCCAGGAGGGCGTGGACCGACGGCGGGACCTCGTGTTCCTCGCCCACCGTCGTCACCTCCGCCTCGAACTCCTCGCTCAGGCGGCGGACCTGGAACAGTTCCGCCAGGTCGGCCGCGCGGGACGGGGCGACCGGGAGCAGTGGGGTGTCGCCCGTGAGGGGGAGGAGGTCCGGGGCGTCCGCCACCAGGGTTTCGGCCGCGTCCACGACGACCAGCTCTCCGTTCACCACCGCCCGCAGCTCGTCCGGGAGCGTCACCTGGTCCGGGTCCAGGTCCGCCAGCGCCGTGTAGAGGGCGTGGAGTTGGGGGGCCGTGACCTCGCGGGACGGGTCCGCCAGGCGGGTCAGGAGTTCGGCCGCGCCGCCCGGTTCCTCCAGGAGCGCCGCCACCGAGGTGCGGACGCCCAGGGCCCGCAGGACCTGTTCGTCGTCGAAGCCGGTCGCGTCGGCGGAGTCGTACAGGCCGGAGAGGAGGGGGTCCGAGCCTTCGGCGCGGAGTCCCGCGGGGCGGCGGCCGTCCAGGACCGGGTGGTCGCGGAGCCACCACGCCGTGTACGAGCGGACCGTCTCCGTCGTGCCGTCCGGGAGGAGGATCCGTACCGGCTGGGTGAGGGCGTCGCGGAGCGGGGGCTGCGCCAGGAGCGCCAGGGCCTGCGGCCAGGCGTCGTCGTCCACCAGGTCCAGGTCCCGTACCGCCACGATCTCCGTCGCCACCGGCGGCACCGGCGACTCCGGCAGGCGGTCCAGGACGTCCTCGCACCACACGTCGACCGCGTCCAGGAGGCCGGCGTCGTCCGGCTCCGGGTAGTCGCTCTCCCGGGGCTCGACCTCGTCCGGGTCGAGGACCAGGTCCGTCGCGCGGACCAGGGCGAAGGTGGACAGGACTCCGCAGGCCGCCAGGGGGCGTTCGCCCCAGCGGGCCGCCAGGTCCCCGTCGACGAAGGGCAGTTCGTCCTCGCGCATCACCGACGCGAAGGGGGAGCCCGGGAGGACCAGCTCGCCCGCCGGGGTGAGTTCGCCGTCCTCGTCGGGGAGGGCGAGCGCGCCCAGCCACGGTTCCTCGCCCTGGTCGAGTTCCGCGTCCCTGACCAGGGCGAGGACCGTCTCCGCCAGTTCCTCCGCGTCGAGGGTGTCCGCGTCCTCGTCCCAGATCTCCCCCGCGTCGAGTGAGGCCGCGACCGCCGCCCGTACCTGCGGGGTCGTCAGGACCGCGCGGGGCGTGGCGGGCAGGGCGCCCAGCTTCTCCAGGAGCGGGTGCGCCGCCTCCGGGTGCGCCACCTTCAGGCCGAGGCGGGTCAGTTCGGCGGGTGTCCGGTCCTGCGGGAGCAGGACCTGGCGGGGGCCGATCGTCGTACGGATCCGGCCGCCGTCCTCCGAGTCGTCGGAGTCGTTCGCGAGCGGCACCGGGAGGCCCGTCAGGCGGTCCGGGTCGACTCCGGCGAGGGAGTCGTACACCCGCCACCACCACGTCGGGGCCCGGTCCACGCCGGCCAGCCGGTCGATCGCCTCCGTCAGCGGTACGCGGCCCACCCCGAGCGTGCGCAGTTCGGGGCGCCGCTCCAGGCCGGCCGGGAGGAGGGTCGGGAAGACCTCGGCGAGGACGTCGACGGTCTCGGCGCCCGCGCCTTCCGCCACCTCCGCCTCGATCGGGCGGAGCGCCGGGAGCTCTTCGGAGGGGGCCGCCGGGGCCAGGAACGCGACCCTCGGCAGCCGGTCGAGGATCGCCTCGCGCAGCGCCCCGTCGAGCGGGCCCTTGCCGAGCGGGCCGGGTACGAGGTCGAGGGTGGCGGTCGTCACCGGGTGCCAGTCGGCGAGGAGTTCGGCGTACGCGTCCGCCGCGCGCTGCACCAGGTAGTCGGTGAGCGGGCCGGGTGCCGGGTGGCGCCGCGCGGTGTCCAGCGGCAGGGAGGCGATGAGGAGGGCGGGGATGCCGAGGGGCTCGTCGGTGGGCGTGGGGGCGTGCACGACCGGTTCGGTACGGGGGTGGCGCGGGGCGCCCTCCGCGTCCACGGGTACGGCCCAGGTGACGGCCCAGTGGGGGCGGAGCCGCTCCTCCACCGGGCGGTCCTTGAGGAGTTCGGCGTCGAGGGGCCCGGTGTGGGAGACGGTCCGCCAGCGGTGGGTGCCGGTCGCCGTGTCGTCGATACGGACGTAGCCGTCGTCCTCGGACCTGCGGAGGGTTCGTACGCCCTCGGCCGTCTCGACGACGATCTCCGCGAGACCGGGGAGCGTGAGGAGCAGCGCGTCGTCGACCGATTCGAGGAGCCGCTCGGCCAGGTCGCGGGCGGCGGTGTCGCGCAGGGGGAGGACGACGACCGTGTCGTAGCCGTCGGGCGCGGTGCCCTCGGCGGGCAGCGGGAGACGCAGGAGGGGTACGTGGCCGTCCCTGCGGCGCAGTTCGTCGCCCAGGCCCGGGCTGTGGCGGGCGGACTCGGCGGCGAGTTCGCGGGCCTCGGCGAGGGACCAGCGGACGCCGCCGTGGCGGCCGAGGACGGCGGGTTCGTCGGTCACGGCGAGGACGGCGGCGAAGCCGACGCCGAAGCGGCCGACGGCGCCGGGGCCCTGCTCGCGCTTGGCGGAGGCGCGGAGCGTGGACAGCGACTCGGCGCCGGTGGCGTCCAGCGGGGCGCCGGTGTTGGCGGCGGCGAGGATCGCGGGGCTCTCGTCGTCCGCGGGGTGGAGGGTGAGGCGGAGGCGGCCGGTGACGCCGGCGCGGTGGGCGGCGTCGGCGGCGTTCTGGGCGAGTTCGACGACGAGCCGGTCGCGGTAGCCGCCGAGCGCGAGGTCCTCCTCGGCGTTGGCGTCCTCGCGGAACCGGGCGGGCGAGGCGCCCCAGGCGTCGAGCACTCCCCGCCGCAGCCGTGCGGTGCCGAAGGGATCGGTTCCGTCGGTCGTCGTCCGGACGCTGACGCTCACGTCTGACTCCACTCTGCGGGGCGGTGATCACTCGCCGATCCCGCGCCGATCACGTGCTGATCGGTGCTGACCGGCGCTGATCGGGTGCGGATCGGGTGCGAATCGGTTGGTGACACTGCCGGACCGAAGGTCCGGGCCCGAAAGGTACCGCGCTCCGCCCCGCCCCGGCCGCCGGGGCACGTCCCGCCCCCGGGGCGCGCGGAAGCACATCCCGGGGTGGGAACGAGGGTGAACGGGGGCTACGAGTGGCCCAGGTCCTCGGAGGAGTCGTCGGGCTCCGTCGTCGAGCCGGAGTCCTTGGCCGGGCGGAGCGGGAAGACGTCCGAGGCCATCGAGTCGAGGACCGGGGGCGCCGGGCGCGGGGGCTTCGGCATGACCGCGGCCTCCGAGTGGCCCCCGCAGCCGTACGCGAGGGAGACGACCCGGCCGTCCGCCGGGGAGAACTCGTTGGCACAGACGCCGAAGGCCTGCTTCAGGGAGCCGGCGAGCGGCACCAGGAACGCGCAGGACTCGCAGGACGCGGGGGCCGCCTGCGCCATCGGGGTCTTGGCGCCGAAGTTCTCGTCCCAGCGGTCCGCGGCCACGTGCAGGCCGTAGCGGGAGAGGACGCGGGCCCGGCGCATGCCGAGCTCCTCGGCGACCGCGGCGATCGTGCCGCGCGAGGGCGTACGGGAGACGATCTCGGCGTCCTCGGCGTCGAGGTGGTCCGCCAGCTCCTCCGAGACCGCCGAGTTCGGCGGCGGCGCCTCCTCGCCCGTGTATCCGGGCTCCAGGCGCAGGTCGTCCTGCTCGGTGGGGAGCAGGTCGCCGGGCCCCATGTCGCCGGGGCGGAGGCGCTCGCTCCACGGCACCCACTCGGGGGCGAGGAGGGCGTCGGCGCCGGGCAGCAGGACGGTTTCGTCAAGCGTGACGTTCTTGGCGCGTGAGGCGCGGGTGACCGTCACCGCCCAGCGCCAGCCGCGGTAGCCCGGCTCCTCGCACTCGAAGAAGTGCGTGACGACCCGGTCGCCCTCCGCGACGACCTCGACGTGTGCGCCCACCTTGGCGGGCGCGGCCGCCTCCTCGGCGGCCTCCCGCGCGAGGTCTACCGCCTCGACGCACAGGCGGTCGGGGGTACGCGTGGCTCGCGGGGTACGCGGGGCACCGCTTCGCGTCGTCGCAGCACTCACAGGTCTCGCTTCTCTCCTACGCCGTCTCACGGGTGCGCCGGCCGAGGGGCGAAAGCGAAGCCACGGGCGGCGGGCGGAGCGGACCTGAGGGCCGCATCGACGTCCGCACCCGACTTGTCTCGCGTGTCTCGGGCACACCTATCGCCATCCATTCTGCGGGATGCCGAAGAGGCGCGCGGCCGAGAACTTCCGCCGGTGACGCGCTACGCACGCTACCCCGTTCGCGGGCCTCCGCCCACCTGCCCGCCTCAAGTGGCCCGGATCGCGGACGCTCCGGACCGCCTCGCCACCGTCTCACGACTGCCTCGCGACTGCCTCGTGACCACTGTTTCGCGGCTGATTCCCGGCTGTCCCGCCGCCCTCTTGCCGCCCTCCCGTCGCCCTCCTACCGCCCCGTTGCCGCTTCCGTACCGGCTCCGTAGCGGCTCCGTAGCGGCTCCGTAGCGGCTCCATACCGCCTTCGTACCTCCGCCGTTCGCCGCGCCACGGTTCGTCCGGCGCGCCGGTGGGGCACTATGACGGAGTGGCAGCCGCACGGTCCCCCGCACGATCCGAAGATCATGCCGGACCGCTCAGCCGAGCGGGCCGGGCGGTCGGACGCGCCCTGCACCTGCCCTTCACCGGAACCGCGAAAGGCATCCGGAAGGCCACCCACGCCCATGGCGCGGGCGAGTCGGGCCTCGGCAAACTGATCGAGCTGCACGCCGTGAACGGCGCCGGCGACGTCATGATCACCGTCGCCCTCGCCTCCACCGTCTTCTTCTCCGTGCCCACCGACGAGGCCCGCGGCCGCGTCGCCCTCTACCTCGCCGTCACCATGGCCCCCTTCGTCCTGCTCGCCCCGGTGATCGGCCCGCTCCTGGACCGCATCCCGCACGGCAGGCGCGCGGCGATGGCGGGCGCGATGCTGACCCGCGCGGTGCTCGCGATCATGATGTCGGGCGCTGTCGCCACCGGCGGCCTGGAGCTGTACCCGGCGGCCCTGGGCGTCCTGGTCGCCTCGAAGGCGTACGGGGTGGTGCGCAGCGCGGTCGTCCCGCGCCTGCTCCCACCGAAGTTCTCCCTCGTGAAGGCGAACTCCCGGGTCACCCTCGCCGGGCTGCTCGCCACCGGGATCGCCGCGCCCGTCGGGGCGGGGCTCCAGCTGATCGGGCCCCGGTACCCGCTGTACGGGGCGTGCGCGCTGTTCCTGCTCGGGGCGTTCTGGGCGCTGCGGATGCCACCGAAGGTGGACTCGGCGAAGGGTGAACGGCGGGCGCATCTGCTGACGCACGGCGAGCGGAAGCCGAGCCTGCGGACGGTCGGCCCGTCCGTCCTGCACGGCCTGGAGGCGAACGCGGCGCAGCGCATGCTGTCGGGTTTCCTGATCTTCTTCCTGGCGTTCCTGCTGCGCGAGCATCCGCTCTCCGGGCAGAGCGCCGCCGTCTCCCTGGGGATCGTGGCCGTGGCGGCGGGCGTGGGGAACGCGTGCGGCACGGCGGTCGGCTCGCTCCTGCGCGACCGGGGCCACGGGCCCGAGGTGATCATCGCCACGATGATCAGCGTGGTGTGCGGTACGGCGATCTGCGCGGCGATCTTCTTCGGCGGCCTGATGGTCGCCGTCCTCGGCGCGGTCGCGGGCCTCACGCAGGCCCTGTCGAAGCTGTCGCTCGACGCGCTGATCCAGCGGGACGTGCCGGAGGTGGTGCGGACCTCGGCGTTCGCGCGCTCGGAGACGGCGCTGCAGATGGCGTGGGTGGTGGGCGGGGCGATCGGCATCTCGCTGCCGCTGAACGGACAGCTGGGCTTGGCCGTGGCGGCCGGGTTCCTCGCGCTGGGCGCGCTCCTCGCCGTCCGCGGCCTGCTGGCGGCGGCCCGCCGCCGCGCCGACCCCCCGGGCCCGCAGGGCCGCTCGAAGACGCGGGTGGCCTAGGAGGAGCACGGCGAGGAAGGCGTTCCGAGGTCACGGAGCGGCGGCGCGCCGTACCCCGGCGTGGCGCGGGCGCGGCGGCCCGATAGCCTTCGGCTCATGACCGTTGCGTTCTTCTCCGGCTCGCGCCGCCGGGCCGCCGTCGCCCTCGGGGCCGTCTCCGCCGGGCTCCTCGTTCTCTCCGCCTGCGACAAGCCGACTCCGATCGCGACTGTCACGGTCGGGTCCGACTCGATCCACTCCGAGGCCGCCTGCTACAACGACGGCGACGCCATCAAGGAGTCGCAGATCCAGCAGTGCCTCAACAAGAAGGCCGAGAAGTCCATCACCGTGGCGATGGACGACAAGATCCGCTTCGGGGTCGACCCCGAGATCGCGGACAACGGCTGGACGATCTTCCTCGGCGGCCAGCAGGCCGAGCCCGAGCCGTACAAGAAGACGTACCGGACCATTCCGGCCAGCGCCTTCTTCTCCAGCCAGACCGGCGAGGCCACCGACAACAGCCAGGTGACCATCGTCGAGAACACCGGCAAGAAGCTGACCGGCATCTGGCACTTCCAGCTGAAGAAGGAATCCTGATCCGCCGGTGGTCCACCGGATCCTGATCGTGACGGCCGTGGCGGCGGAGGCCGACTCCGTCGCCGCCGGCCTCGGTCACGACGTCCCGGAGACCGCCTGGGAGCCCCTGGCGCTCCCGGGGGGCCTCACCCTGCGCCGCCACGCCGACGGAGTGGATCTCCTCGTCGGCGGGGTCGGACCGGCGGCCGTGGCCGCCGCGACGGGTACGGCACTGGCGTGCGCCTCGCTGGCGGACGCCTCGCTGGCGGACGCCGCCGCCTCGTACGACCTCGTCGTCTCCGCCGGGATCGCCGGCGGATTCGCGCCCCACGCCCCGATCGGCACCGTCGTCGTCTCCGAGGCGATCATCGCCGCCGACCTCGGCGCGGAGACCCCCGACGGGTACCTCGCCGTCGAGGAGCTCGGCTTCGGACGGTCCGCGCACCCCGTACCGCATTCCCTCACCGGCCCCCTCGCCGCCGCGCTGCACGCCGGCGGCCGGCCGCACACCGTCGCGCCCGTCCTCACCGTCTCCACCGTCACCGGCACCGTCGGACGCACCGCCGAGCTGGCCGGGCGCCACCCGACGGCCGCCGCCGAGGCGATGGAGGGCTTCGGCGTCGCCGAGGCCGCCGCCGCGTACGGCGTGCCCGTCGTCGAGATCCGGGCCGTGTCGAACGCCGTCGGCCCGCGCGACCGCGCCGCCTGGCGGATCGGCGAGGCCCTGGACTCCCTCCGGCAGGCGTTCTCCCTGCTGGGCCCCGCTTTCTCCCTGTTCTCGCTGGAGGCGAAGTGAAGCTGAAGATCGCCTACTCGCCCTGCCCGAACGACACCTTCGTCTTCGACGCCTGGGCCCACGGCCGCGTCCCGGACGCCCCCCGGCTCGACGTGACCTTCGCCGACATCGACGTCACCAACGGCTGGGCGGAGGGCGGCACCGACGACCACGACGTCCTGAAGGTCTCGTACGCCGTGCTGCCCTGGATCCTCGACGAGTACGCGCTGCTGCCCTGCGGCGGCGCCCTCGGCCGGGGCTGCGGCCCGCTCGTCCTGACCCTCCCCCACTCGGGCACGGCGGCGGACCTCGCGGGGAAGACGGTCGCGGTGCCGAGCGAGCGCTCGACCGCGTACCTCCTCTTCCGGCTGTGGGCGGCCGAGACCGTGCCGGGAGGCGTCGGGAACGTCGTCGTCATGCCGTTCCACGAGATCATGCCCGCCGTCCGCGACGGCAAGGTCGACGCGGGGCTCGTCATCCACGAGGCCCGCTTCACGTACCAGAACTACGGCCTGCACTGCCTCGCCGACATGGGCGAGCACTGGGAGGCCACGACCGGGCTCCCGATCCCGCTCGGCGCGATCGTCGCCCGCCGCTCCCTGGGCGAGGAGACGCTGCGGCTGCTCGCCGAGTCGGCCCGTACGTCCGTGCGGATGGCCTGGGACGACCCGGCGGTCTCCCGGCCGTACGTCCTGGAGCACGCGCAGGAGATGGACCCGAAGGTGGCCGACCAGCACATCGGCCTCTACGTCAACGAGTTCACGGCCGACCTGGGCGAACACGGCTACGCGGCGGTCCGCGGGCTGCTCACCCGCGCCGCGGCCGAGGGACTCGTACCGCCCCTCGGCCCCGACGCGCTGGCGTTCCCGTAGTTCCGGGTCCCCGGGTCCTACACGTCGAGCTGGTCGGCGACCGCCCGCAGCAGGCCGGCGATCTTCTTGCCCTGGGCCTTCTCCGGGTAGCGGCCGCGCTCCAGCGCCGGCGTGATGTTCTCCAGGAGCGTCGTCAGGTCCTGGACGATGGACGCCAGTTCGTCGGGCTTACGGCGCTGCGCGGCGGCGACGGACGGCGTCGGGTCGAGGATCGCCACGGAGAGCGCCTGGTCGCCGCGCTGACCTGCGACGACCCCGAACTCGACCCGCTGGCCGGGCTTCAGCGCGTCGACTCCGGCAGGGAGCACCGACGAGTGCACGAAGACGTCGCCGCCGTCGTCGCGGGAGAGAAAGCCGAAGCCCTTCTCGCTGTTGAACCATTTGACCTTGCCGGTAGGCAAAGCACGCACCCCATTCCACCAGTCAGCCGAACCACTGTCGTCGCGGATCAGGCCGTCTAGCGTTTGCTCGTGCCTGCCGTCGTTCGAAGCCTCCCCAGCTCTGTACCCCCCGTCAAGCAGCTCCACCCCTCCCGGCCGCTAGTCCTGGCCGGGATCGATCGCAGCTCGCCGGGGCGAGAAGGCACGGACATCACAGCACACGTACGGGGCTCCTCGAGAGCGGATTACCCCTGGACGTACGACAAACCCCCCTCCCGTAGTGAATACGGGAGGGGGGTTTGTCAGGTCGGGCTGCACCGGCCGGCGGGCAGCAGCCCCCGGCCACTGTGATCACCTACGGAGCCGTCCCCGTCTCTCGCACCGTTTGCGCTCCGCCGTGCGCTCCCGTGCGCTCCCGCTCATAGGCGTCCAGGCGGCCTCGCAGCGTCATGGGCAGCTCTGTCGACCCGTAGGTCTCGGTCAGGGCCTCGCGCACGTCAGGGTCTTCGAGGAGACGCGGGGACGCCCAGTGCCGGGGGACGTTCCATCCGCACCAGATCCAGTCCGCCGGTTCCGGCATCACGAGCTTCTGCTCCGCCGCGATCCTTCCGATCTCACCGAGGTCGAGCACGGCCCCGGAGCGGTTGCCGCGGGCCATGTCCGGCCAGCAGTCGCGCCAGACCCACATGGTCACCTTGTACTCCGAGGCCGCCTGAACGGAGACAGTCCGCCGGACACATCCGTGTCCTCGGCCTCGCCGACGAGGATGCCCGCCACGTGGGGTGCGTTGACGTAGTGCTCGATTCCCCGCCGCTGCCGCGCGATGGCGGTCGACTCGTCGGAGTCGGACGACAGCCGCAAGTACGCCAGGTAGCGCAGATCGGATTTCATGAACATCACGGTGCATACGTGCCTAGGCGAACCGCCAGGACGTACAGGTAGGCACGTTTGTTCTCATCCTCGAGGGTCGGCGGCAGGACGGCGCCGGATTGTCCGTCCCGCCCGGGAACTACCCTGGCCGGATGCGTACTGAAATCCCCGCCGTACCGGTGAACGACAGTGCTCCGGGTGACGGTCTCGTCAAGGTCGGTGTCGTCCTCTTCGCCGTCGGTGCGGTGGCGACGCTGGTCACGGTGGCTCCGTTGTTCCTGGGGACCGACCCGTTCCCCACCGTCGCGTACACCGTCTCCATGCTCATGGGCGTCGGATTCGCCGTCGCCGCCGCCGGGGTGCTGCGGTCGATCGCGGCCCAGCGGCGGCAGGCCCGGGAGGGTGTGACCGCGCCCGCTCAGGCGCGGTAGGCCTCCAGCCAGGGGCGGAAGTCCGTCAGGTCCGTGAGGACCACGTCCGCGCCGGCCGCGCGCAGCTCCTCGGGGGCGCAGGGGCCGGTCGCGACGGCCACCGCGAGGGCGCCCGCCGTGGCGGCGCCCCGGACGTCGCCGACGTGGTCGCCGACGTACACCTGGGCGTCGTGGGCGCGCAGGGCCTCGGCCTTGCCCTCGGCCCAGAGGCCGCCGACGACGGCGTCCGGCTCGATCCCGAGGTGCGCGAGGTGCAGCTCGGCGTGCGGGCCGTTCTTGGCGGTGACGACGATCGTGCGGCCGCCCGCGTCGCGCACGGCCTGGATCGCGTCCCGGGCGCCCGGCATCGGGGGCGAGGGCTCGATCGCGTACGCCGGGTAGAGCGCGCGGTAGCGCACCACCATCTCCGCGACCCGCTCCTCGGGGAACCAGTACGCCATCTCGTGTTCGAGGGGCGGGCCGAGGCGGGTGACGACCAGGTCGGCGTCGATCGTCGCGCCGGTCTCGGCGGCGAAGGCCTCGAAGGCGGCCTTGATGCCGGGGCGGCTGTCGACCAGCGTCAGGTCGAGGTCGAAGCCGACGGTGAAGGGGGGAGCAGGGGCGGGCGCGGGTGTTTCGGCGGGCGTCATGGGCCAATTCTGCGGGACCTCGGGCACCGGCGTTCGAATAATCGGTGCTGTTTACACTGAGGCGAGCCTTACCGAACCTCGCCTCGCCACCTCGCCACCTCGCACTTCCGCCGATGGGTCCCCATGCCAGCCGCTTTCCCCTCCAGACGGGTCCTCGCGACCTCGGCGGCTGTCGTCGCCCTGCTGCTCGCCGTCCTCCTGAGCCTCGCCGTGGGCGCGCGCGCCATCGCCCCCTCGACCGTCTTCGACGCCCTGCTGCACGGCGGGACGAGTGACGACGCCGAGGTCGTACGGCAGCTCCGCGTCCCCCGTACCCTCATCGGGCTGATGGTCGGCACCGCGCTCGCCCTCGCGGGCACCGCGCTCCAGGGCATCACCCGCAACCCGATCGCCGACCCCGGCATCCTCGGCATCAGCCAGGGGTCATCGGTGGCCGTGGTCCTCGCCATCGCCTTCTTCGGGGTGCACAGCCTCGGCGGGTACGTGTGGTTCGCCTTCGTCGGCGCCGCGCTCGCCTCGGTCGCCGTCTACGCCATCGCCTCCGGCGGCCGCGGCGGGGCCACCCCCGTGAAGCTGGCGCTCGGCGGGGCCGCGATCAACGCCCTGCTGCTCTCCGTCACCACCGGCGTCCTCACGACCAAGGCCTCGGCGCTCGACGAGTTCCGGTTCTGGCAGATCGGCTCCCTCGACGGCCGCGACGCCGAGATCGTCGGCCAGATCTGGCCCTTCCTGCTGCTCGGCACGGTCCTCGTGCTGTCCGTGGCCCGCGGTCTCGACGCGCTCGCGCTCGGCGACGACGTCGCCAAGGGGCTCGGGCAGCGGGTCGCGACCGTACGGATCGTCGGCGGGCTCGGCGCGACCGTCCTGACCGGCGCCGCCGTGGCCGCCGCCGGGCCCGTCGCCTTCGTCGGCCTCGCCGTACCGCACATCGCGCGGGCGGTCGTCGGCTCCGACCACCGCTGGGTCCTGCCGATGGCCGCGCTCATCGGGCCGGTGATGCTGCTCGTCGCGGACGTCGCCGGGCGGGTCGTCTTCCCGCCGGGCGAGATCCCCGCCGGGGTGATGACCGCGTTGATCGGGGTGCCGTTCCTGATCACGCTCGTGCGGCGGAAGGCGGTGCCGGCATGAGCAGCACCGTGGTGCGGCCCGCCGGGTACGGGCTCGTGCGCGCCGGGCGGGGGTCGTTCCTGGTCCACCGGCGTTCGGCCCTCGTCACTGGCTGCCTTCTCCTGCTCCTGGCCGCCGCCTCCGTCGCGTACCTCTGCGTCGGCGAGCGGTTCGTCGGCCCCTCGGAGGTCGTACGGATCCTCCTCGGGCAGCCGTCGCCGTCCGCGTTCGTCGTGGAGGAGCTGCGCGAGCCGCGGCTCGTCGTCGCCCTCGCCGTCGGCGCGGCCTTCGGGATCGGCGGCGCGCTCATCCAGACGGTGGCCCGCAATCCGCTCGCCAGCCCCGACATCATCGGCATCAGCCAGGGCGCGGGGGCCGTCACGGTCGCCGCGATGACCTTCGGCCTCACCTCGTACACCGTGCTGCCGTACGTCTCGATCGCGGGCGGCATCCTCGCCGCCGCGCTCGTGTACGTGTTCGCCTGGCGCGGCGGGCTGCACGCGACCCGCTTCGTCCTCATCGGCATCGGCATCGCGATCGCGCTGCGGTCCCTCATCACCCTCTTCATGACGAAGGGCGACTACCTCGTCGCCCAGCAGGCCCAGGTCTGGATGACCGGCTCCCTCAACGGCCGCGGCTGGGACGAGTCCGGGCCGATCCGGTGGACGCTGCTCCTGATGCTGCCCGCCGTGCTGTGGGCCGCCCGCGCGCAGCGGACGGTCTCCCTCGACGACGACACGGCGACCGCCCTCGGTGTACGGCTCGGCCGGGTCCGCCTCGGGCTCGTCGCCGTCGGGGTCGTCCTCGCCTCCGTGGCGACGGGCGTCGCGGGACCGGTCGACTTCGTGGCGCTGCTGGCCCCGCAGATCGCCCGCCGCATGACGCGGACCGCGCAGATCCCGCTGCTCTGCTCCGCGCTCGCGGGCGCGGTGATCGTGGTCGTCGCCGACCTGCTGGCCCGGCGGCTCCTCTCCCCCGTCGAACTGCCCGTGGGCGTCCTCACGGCGGCGGTCGGCGCCCCGTACCTGATCTGGCTCATCGTCCGGAGCCGAACGGAAGGCAAGGCATGACGAGCATGGGTACGGGTGTGGGCACGGGTGCGGGCACGGGTGCGGGCACGGGTGCGGGTGCGGGTGCGGGAGTGGGTGTGGGTGTGGGTACGGGCACGCGTGCGGGCACGGGCAGTGGTGCCGGTGCTCGTACGGGTCGGCTGGCCGCGCGCCGTCTGACGCTCGCCTACGAGGACCGCACCGTCGTGCACGAGCTGGACCTCGCGATCCCCGACGGCAAGGTCACGGTGATCGTCGGCCCCAACGCCTGCGGCAAGTCGACCACCCTCCGGGCGCTCGGGCGGCTCCTCAAGCCGGCCGGCGGCGCCGTCCTCCTCGACGGCGAAGAGCTGGCCAAGCTTCCCACGAAGCGGATCGCCCGCTCCATCGGACTGCTGCCGCAGACGCCCGTCGCACCCGAGGCGATCACCGTCGCCGACCTCGTCTCCCGGGGCCGCCAGCCGCACCAGGCCTGGTGGAAGCAGTGGTCGGAGGAGGACGAGCGGGCCGTCACCGACGCCATGGAGCGCACGGACGTCGCGGCGCTCGCCGACCGGTCCGTCGACGCGCTCTCGGGCGGCCAGCGGCAGCGGGTGTGGATCGCGATGGCCCTCGCCCAGGAGACCGACCTGCTCCTCCTCGACGAGCCCACCACCTACCTGGACATCTCCCACCAGGTGGAGGTCCTCGACCTGGTGCGCCGCCTCAACCGGCTGCGCGGCCGGACCGTCGTCCTCGTCCTGCACGACCTCAACCAGGCCGCCCGGTACGCCGACCACCTCGTCGCCATGAAGGCCGGCCGGGTGGTCGCGGAGGGCCCGCCGGAGGAGGTCGTCACCGCGGAGCTCGTACGGGACGTCTTCGGCCTGGAGTCGGTCGTCGTGCCGGACCCGGTGACGGGCTCGCCGCTGGTGGTGCCGGGCGCGCCGTGGCGTACGGACGACGACGACGCCGTCTGAGAGCTCAGTGCCTGCGGGAGCGCCAGAGCAGGAACAGCGCCGAGGCGATCGCCGCGCCCCGCAGGACCCAGGGCCAGGTCTCGGCGATCGCCGCGCTCATCGCGGGGCCGCCGGGGGCCACGGCCTCGCCCCAGCGGCCCTCGACGCGGCCCCACAGCCAGACGATGCCGGTCGCCGCGGCGAGGCCGGGGATGACGAGGACGGCGCCCTTGACCTCGCCGGGGGTCAGGCGGCGGGAGGCGTACGCGAGGAGCCAGCCGGCGGCGAGCGCGACGAGCGAGCCGAAGACGGCGCCGCCGATCAGGAGCAGCGCGGCGAGCAGGACGAAGGGGTTCGCGAGGCGGGGGCGGGCGGGGGCCGGGGCGGCCTCCGGCTCTTCGACGGCCTCCTCCGGCTCCGGTGCGGGGGCGGTCTTCCGCCGCAGGACGACGCGGGCGAGACGGCGCCACCGGCCAGGGGCGTCCTCCTCGTCCTCGAACTCCTCGTCGTCGGTCTCGGGGGCCGGGGGCTCGAAGAGGTCCGGCCGTTCGATGCCGCCGACGAAGCCCGGGAGCCCTTCGGTGACGTCGATGTCGGTGGCGTGGGTGGCGTCGGTACGCCACCAGTCCGGGTCCAGATCGCCGTCGCGGACGCCGTCTCGGACGCCGTCTCGGACGCCATCGCGGACGCCGTCGCGGGGCGGGGGGACCGAGGCGGGCGACGGGGACGGCTTGGCGGTGGGCTTCGCGGAGGATTTGGCGATCGGCTTCGCGGAGGGTCCGGCGATCGGCTTCGCGGACTTCGCGGGCTTCGCCTTCGCGGATCGCGGGGACGGTACCGCCGCCCCGCCCGGCCTGGCCGTACCGGCGGCCCCGCCCGGCCCGCCCTGCCCCGGCCCGCCCGGCCCCGGCCCGTCCTCCGCCCGTTCCACGACCTCGTCGGGCGTACCCAGCGCGCCGAGGATCCCCCGTACCGCCGCCGCGCTCTCCTCGCCGTGCGTGGCGCGCCGCCGGTCGATCTCGTTCCGCAGCGTCGACACCAGCCGTGCCCGGTCGCTCGGCGGCAGCTGCCGCTGCTGTGCCAGATCGCCGACCCTGCTCAGATAGTCGTAGACCAACTGGTCGCTCTCGATCCCCACAGTGCCCCTCCACAGCCGGTTCGCCCGGTACGCCCCGACGTTAGCGCGCGGGCAGGGGCTAACGTGGTGCGGATGGGGATCGGTGAGCTCGACCGGGAGGCGCACGTGGCCGAAGCATCTGGTGCCGCGGCGCCGCGCACGCTCGCGGAAGCGCTGCGCGCGCGGGGCGACGACGGCCTGGCCGCGCTGCTGCGCGCCCGGCCCGACCTCCTGGGCCCCGTGCCGAACGACCTGACCCAGCTGGCGACCCGTGCCGGTACGCGCGGTTCCGTGATCCGGGCGATCGAGCGGCTCGACCGGTTCTCCCTCCAGACGGCCGAGGCGCTCGCCGTGGCCCCGGACCCGACGCCGTACCCCGTGCTCCTCGCGCTGGTCGCCGGCGACGAGGGCGACCCGGAGATCGAGGCGGCGCTGCCCGCCGCGGTCGCGCTGCTGCGCGAGCAGGCGCTCGTGTGGGGCGAGGACGATCGGCTGCGGCTCGTACGGACCGCGCGGGAGCTGCTCGCGCCGTCGGCGCAGCATCCGTCGCCGACGGGGCTCGGGCCGACGGTCGCCGAGGCCACGTCCGGGATGTCGCCCGGCCGGGTGCAGGAGATCATCGCGGCGGCCGGTCTGACGTCGACGCACGACCCGGTGTCGGCGGTGGCCGTGCTGACGGAGCTGTTCACCGACCGGACGCGGATGGGCGAGCTGCTCGACACGGCGCCGCCGGAGGCGCTCGCCGTCCTGGACCGGCTGGTGTGGGGTCCGCCGTACGGGGAGGTCACGGCGAACCCGGCGCCTCCCGTGCGCTGGCTGCGCGACCGGGGGCTGCTGCTGCCGGTGTCGCCGCGGACGATGGTGCTGCCGCGGGAGGTGGCGCTGCATCTGCGGGGCGGGCGGGCGCACCGGGCGCCGGAGCCGCTGCCGCCGGAGCCGGTGGTGGGGCGCGACTACCGTCCACAGGTTGTGGACAGCGCCGCCGCCGGGCAGGCGTACGCGGCGATCGCGACGATCGAGGAGCTGCTGAAGTCCTGGGACCGGGGCGGCCCGCCGGTCCTGCGCGCGGGCGGACTCGCCGTACGGGACCTCAAGCGGATCGCCGCGACCCTGGACGTCTCCGAGCAGATCGCCTGCTTCTGGCTGGAGCTCGGTTACGCGGCGGGGCTGCTCGCCTCGGACGGCGCGGCCGACGAGCGGTACGCGCCGACGCCCGCCTACGACGACTGGCTGGACCTGCCGCCCGCCGAGCGGTGGGCGCGGCTCGTCACGCCGTGGCTGACCGCGACCCGTACGTCCGGTCTGGTCGGCGGCCAGGACGCGAAGGGCCGCACCCTCTCGGCGCTCGGCCCCGACCTGGACCGCTCGTCCGCCCCCGAGGTCCGCCACCGGGTCCTGTTCCTGCTCGCGACGCTCCCGCCGGGCGCGGCGGCCGACCCGGAGTCGGTCCTCGCCCGGCTGCGCTGGGAGCGGCCCCTGCGGGGCGCCGAGGGCTCGGCCTCCGCGGGCGCCGCCACCGTGCGGTCCCGGATCGCGCGCTGGACCCTGGAGGAGGCCGAGCTGCTCGGGCTCACCGGGCGCGGCGCCCTGTCCGGTCCCGCCCGCGCGCTCCTCAACCTGCCTCTCGCCGAGGCCGCGTCCCCCGCGGAGCCGGGCGGCGGGGTGGAGCCGGCGGTGGCCGCGGCGCGGGCGGCGACGCTGCTTGCCCCGCTGCTCCCCGAGGCCGTCGACCACGTCCTCCTCCAGGCCGACCTGACGGCCGTGGCGCCGGGCCCGCTGCGGCGGCCGCTCGCCGACGCGCTGGGTGTCCTCGCGGACGTGGAATCGAAGGGTGGCGCGACGGTCTACCGGTTCACGCCGGGCTCCGTGCGGCGCGCCCTCGACTCGGGCCAGACGGCGACCGACCTCCACGAGTTCCTCGCGAAGCACTCGACGACGCCCGTCCCCCAGCCGCTCGCCTATCTCGTGGACGACGTCGCGAGACGCCACGGCCACCTCAAGGTCGGTGCGGCGTCGGCGTACGTGCGCTGCGACGACGACACGGTCCTCGGCGAGATCCTGGCCGACCGGCGGTCCGCGCCGCTGGGGCTGCGCCGCATCGCCCCGACGGTGCTGGCGGCGCAGACGGACCCGGTGTCGCTGCTCGACGGGTTGCGGTCGATGGGGTACGCCCCGGCGGCGGAGTCGGCGGAGGGCGACGTCCTGATCGCCCGCGCCGACGCGTACCGCACCCCTGCCCGTACGGCCCCGGTCCCCGTCCCCGACGGCCCGCCGTCCCCGGACGGCACCCTCCTCGCGGCAGCGGTCAGGGCGATCCGGGCCGGCGACCGGGCGGCGACGGCGGTCCGCAAGGAACCCTCGACCCCGACGACCGCCGGCGCCCTCCCCCGCACGTCGGCGGCCGAGACCCTGGCCACGGTCCAGGCGGCCGCGATGACCGGCTCGGCGGTCTGGATCGGCTACGTCAACGCGGAGGGCGCGGCGAGCCAGCGGGTCATCGCCCCGGTCCGCGTGGAGGGCGGCTACGTGACGGGTTACGACCACACGGCCGACGAGGTCCGCACGTACCCCCTGCACCGGATCACGGGCGTCGCGGAACTGGCGGACGACCAGGTGTGACGTCGGCATCGCGCCGACCGCCGCGTATCAGGCAGACTGGAGGATTGGCCGCCGTCATCGGGAGCGGCCCGGGAAGGACTGATCGCGCGTGAATGGGCCTCTCATCGTCCAAAGCGACAAGACGCTGCTCCTGGAGGTCGACCACGAGCTCGCCGAGACGTGCCGGCGGGCCATCGCGCCGTTCGCGGAGCTGGAGCGGGCGCCCGAGCACATCCACACGTACCGGCTGACGCCGCTCGGGCTGTGGAACGCGCGGGCCGCCGGGCACGACGCCGAGCAGGTGGTCGACGCGCTCGTCGAGTACTCCCGCTATCCCGTGCCGCACGCGCTGCTCGTCGACATCGCCGAGACCATGGACCGGTACGGGCGGCTCACGCTCTCCAAGCACCCCACCCACGGGCTCGTGCTGACCAGTACCGACCGGCCCGTCCTGGAGGAGATCCTCCGGTCGAGGAAGGTGCAGCCGCTGGTCGGGGCGCGGATCGACGACGACACCGTCGCCGTGCATCCCTCCGAGCGCGGGCAGATCAAGCAGACGCTGCTGAAGCTGGGCTGGCCTGCCGAGGACCTCGCCGGGTACGTCGACGGGGAGGCCCACCCGATCGAGCTCGCCGAGGACGGCTGGAGCCTGCGGCCGTACCAGCGGCAGGCCGTCGACGGCTTCTGGCACGGCGGTTCCGGGGTCGTCGTGCTGCCGTGTGGTGCGGGGAAGACGCTGGTCGGGGCCGGGGCGATGGCGGAGGCCAAGGCGACGACGCTGATCCTGGTGACCAACACCGTCTCCGCTCGGCAGTGGAAGAGCGAGCTCGTGAAGCGGACCTCGCTCACCGAGGACGAGATCGGCGAGTACAGCGGGACGAAGAAGGAGATCCGGCCCGTCACCATCGCCACCTACCAGGTCCTCACGACCAAGCGGAAGGGCATCTACCCGCACCTGGAGCTCTTCGACTCCCGGGACTGGGGCCTCGTCGTCTACGACGAGGTGCACCTGCTGCCCGCGCCCGTCTTCAAGTTCACCGCCGATCTCCAGGCGCGGCGGCGGCTCGGGCTGACCGCGACGCTGGTCCGGGAGGACGGGCGCGAGTCGGACGTGTTCTCGCTCATCGGACCCAAGCGGTTCGACGCGCCGTGGAAGGAGATCGAGGCGCAGGGCTACATCGCGCCCGCCGACTGCGTCGAGGTCCGGGTCAATCTGACCGACTCCGAGCGGCTCGCCTACGCGACGGCCGAGCCGGAGGAGAAGTACCGCTTCTGTGCGACGACGGCGACGAAGCGGAAGGTGACCGAGGCCCTGGTGAAGAAGTTCGAGGGGCAGCAGATCCTCGTCATCGGGCAGTACATCGACCAGCTCGACGAGCTCGGTGAGCATCTGAACGCACCGGTCATCAAGGGCGAGACGTCGAACGCGCAGCGGGAGAAGCTCTTCGACGCGTTCCGTACGGGCGAGATCAGCGTGCTCGTGGTGTCGAAGGTCGCGAACTTCTCGATCGACCTGCCCGAGGCGACGGTCGCGATCCAGGTGTCGGGCACCTTCGGCTCCCGGCAGGAGGAGGCGCAGCGGCTGGGCCGGGTCCTGCGGCCGAAGGCCGACGGGCACCAGGCGCACTTCTACTCGGTGGTCGCGCGGGACACGATCGACCAGGACTTCGCGGCGCACCGGCAGCGGTTCCTGGCGGAGCAGGGGTACGCGTACCGGATCGTCGACGCGGACGAGCTGCTCGCTCCGTAGGGGGTGTGCGGGCTCAGTCCATCAGCGCGAGGAACGGGCCCGCTATCGCCAGGCAGTACTGGGCGATGACGAGTCCCCGGCGGGGCACGATCAGGGCCCCCACGCCCGCTATGGCTCCGGCGGCCAGCGCCCAGAAGCCGGCCGCGATGAACATGCCGCCGACGCCGTCGCCCTCGATGGCGTCGCCGAGGGTGATCATGAAGGTGGCCACCAGGCAGGCCAGGAGGAGCAGCAGGCCGCAGCCCGCTGTGAGGCGGAGGGTCAGGGGGGTCGGGCCGGTGGTGTCCGTGGTCGTGGTGGTCGTCGTCTCCATGTCCTGATCACATCAGGTCCGGCAGGACGGCGGCCAGGCGTTCGCGTACTCAGTCGGGGCCGGGTGCGTACTCAGGGCGCGGGTTCCTGACGCCGGCCTCGGGCGGGCCGTAGTCGCCCAGGAGGACGACACCGGCCGCCGCGCCGCCGAAGGCGCGTATCGCGCGGAACGCGGTGCCGAGCGGGCGGGTGCGTGGTCGGGGTCGGGGTCGGGGTCGGGGTCGGGGGACGGTGGTCACGAGGGTGAAGGTCGTCGCGGTCATGTCTCCATGATGGAATCCGGACATTCCGAACACATCGGCCTGGGGGTGGAACCTGGGTCCCCCTCATGGCGGACCCCGACCCTTACGGAAATGGGGGCTTCCGGTGGAGTGAAAACGATTCGCCCCGCCCAGCCCGCCGGAGTTACACTCGCCAGCTTCCCCGCCTCCCTCCGTGGAGAGCCGCCGCCCGGCCGGAAACCGGCGGCCACCTCGTCGTGTCCGCGTATCCACCTGCTCGGAGGCTTCACCGTGTCCGTTTCCGACCCCGCGTCCGTTTCCGACCCCGCGTCCGGTTCCGAACCCGATTCCGGTTCCGGCCCCGTGTCCGTGTCCGACCCCGCGCTCGATCCGCTCTCGCGCGAGCGCGCCCATCTGACCTCCTCCCGCGCCGCCCTCCGCGCGATGCGCGAGGACGTCGAGGCGCTGGACATCAAGGACGTCACCGCGAACTGGGTCAACTCCCTGGTCCTCGGGCGCCAGATCGAGGACCGGATCAAGGCCCTCGCGGACCTCGCGGACACCCCGCTGTTCTTCGGTCGGCTCGACTACCTGCACACCACGCAGGAGGGGCAGCGCTTCTACATCGGGCGGCGGCACGTCCACGACGCCGACGGCGACCCGATGGTGATCGACTGGCGTGCGCCGGTGTCGCAGCCGTACTACCAGGCGTCGAAGAAGGACCCGCAGGACGTGGGGCTGCGGCGGCGCTTCGGGTACACGGCCGGCGACCTCACCGCGTACGAGGACGAACACCTCTCCGACCCGGCCGAGCTGGAGACCACGAGCCGGCTGCTCCAGACCGAGATCGAGCGGCCCCGCGTCGGCCCCATGCGGGACATCGTGGCGACGATCCAGCCGGAGCAGGACGGGATCGTCCGCTCCGACCTGTCGGGGACGGTGTGCGTACAGGGAGGCCCGGGCACCGGGAAGACGGCCGTGGGCCTGCACCGTGTCGCGTACCTCCTCTACGCGCACCGGGAGCGGCTCGCCCGCACCGGCACCCTGGTCATCGGCCCGAACCGCTCCTTCCTCCACTACATCGAGCAAGTCCTCCCGGCTCTAGGCGAGTTGGAGGTCCAGCAGGCGACCGTCGACGATCTCGTGGCGCACGTCGAGGTACGGGGGACGGACGAGGCGGCGACGGCGGTCGTCAAGGGCGACGCCCGGATGGCGGAGGTGCTGCGGCGCGCGGTCCGTGCGCACGTCTCGCTGCCGAAGGAGCCCCTGATGGTGGTGCGCGGTTCGCGGCGGTGGCGGGTGCCGGCGCACGAAATCGAGCAGATGGTACGGGAGTTGCTGGACCGGGACATCCGGTACGGGGCGGCCCGCGAGGCGCTTCCGCAGCGGATCGCGCACGCCGTCCTGGTGCGGATGGAGGAAGCCGGCGAGGCGCCGGACGACCGGGTGCAGAACGCGGTCGCGCGGAACCCCGCCGTGAAGGCCGTCGTGAAGGAGTGCTGGCCGCCGGTGGAGCCCGCGAAGCTGGTGCTGCGGCTGCTCGGTGACGCCGACTTCCTGGCGGAGCACGCGGAGGGGCTGCTCACCGAGGACGAGCAGAAGCTGCTGCTCTGGGCGAAGCCGGCGCGGAGCGTCAAGTCGGCGAAGTGGTCTGCGGCGGACGCGGTGCTGATCGACGAGACGAGGGACCTGGTCGAGCGGACGCACTCGCTCGGGCACGTGGTCCTCGACGAGGCGCAGGACCTGTCGCCGATGCAGTACCGGGCGGTGGGGCGCCGGTGCACGACCGGTTCGGCGACGGTCCTGGGCGACCTGGCGCAGGGGACGACGCCGTGGGCGACGGAGAGCTGGGCGCAGGCGCTCGGGCACCTGGGCAAGCCGGAGGCGGTCGTGGAGGAGCTGACGGCCGGCTTCCGCGTACCGCGCGAGGTCATCGCGTACGCCTCGCGGCTGCTTCCGCACATGTCGCCGGGGCTCGCGGCGGTGGAGTCGGTCCGGGAGAACCCCGGCTCGCTGGCGGTCCGGCACACGGCGGACCCGGAGGACCTGGACGCCGCCGTCGTCGCCGCCTGCGTCGAGTCCCTGGCCCACGAGGGCTCGATCGGCCTGATCGCCGCCGACGCGCGGATCGCGCCGCTGGCGGAGGCGCTGACGGCGGCCGGCCTCGCGTACCTGTCCCCCGGCGAGGAGACGACGGCCGAGTCCCGGCTGACCCTGGTCCCGGCCTCGCTCGCGAAGGGCCTGGAGTACGACTACGTGGTCCTGGACGAACCGGCGGCGGTCGTCGACGGCGAACCGGACGAGCGGACGGGCCTGCGGCGGCTGTACGTGGCGCTGACCCGTGCCGTCTCGGGGCTGACGATCCTTCACTCGGCGCCGCTTCCCGAGCAGTTGGGCGAGCTGTGACGGCGATCGGGGCCCTGCACCACGTCGAGCTGTGGGTGGGCGACCTGGAGAGCGCCGCGGCGAGCTTCGGCTGGCTCCTCGGCGCCCTCGGATACGCGCCCTTCCAGCGCTGGGAGGGCGGCCGCAGCTGGGCGCTCGGCGCCTGCTACCTCGTCGTCGAGCAGTCCCCGGCCCGCACGGGGGACGCCCACGACCGGCGCCGTCCGGGCCTGAATCACCTCGCCTTCCACGCGGGCGATCGGGCCGCCGTCGACCGGCTCGCCGCCGAGGCGCCGTCCCGCGGCTGGCGGCTGATGTTCGCCGACCGCCATCCGTACGCGGGCGGCGAGGGTCACTACGCGGCCTACCTGGAGAACGCCGACGGGTTCGAGGTCGAACTGGTGGCGGCTGCCTAGGGGTTGGCGGGTCTGGCGGGTCTGGCGGTCCGCAGGCGGAAGGGCATGCCGTGCCGGGCGTACGGGCGCCGGAGTTCGATCCCGACGATCAGCGTGTTCGGCGGCGGCGCCGCCGAAGGGCAGCAGGACGGGAGCGTCCCCCGCCCAGCTGGTCGTCGCGCAGCCGCTCGCCGAGGCGGCGCGCACCAGGGGCGTACGGGGTCACGGATCACGCGTCACGGATCACGCGTCACGGGTCACGGATCACGGGTCACGCGTCACGGGTCAGGCGGTGAATTCGGGCAAGGCCTCCGACCAGGTCCGGTGGGCGACGGCGGCCAGGACCGGGTTCGTGACGCGGTAGTAGGCCTCGGTCACCAGGCCCCAGCACAGGGCCCAGCCCCGGCCGCGTGCCCAGGTGGCGTCGTCGACCCGGGCGGCCTCGCGGAAGAGGGGGCGGGTCTCGGCGGTGAGGAGCGTCCAGGCGGGCATCGTGTCGCAGGCCGGGTCGCCGACGCCCAGGCCACCGAAGTCGATGACGGCGCTGAGGCGGCCGTCGCGTCCGAGGAGGTTGCCGGGGAGCAGGTCGCCGTGGATCCAGACGGGTGCGCCCTGCCACTGCGGGAGCCGGAGCACCGATTCCCACGCCGCTGTCGCGAGCTCCGCGTCGACCGTGCCGTCGGCGCCGAGGGCGCGGATCGCGCCCGGCATGTTGCCGTCCTCCCAGGCGGTGACGGGGCCGCCCCGGAAGGAGGCCGGTCCGCCGGTCGCGTCGACCGCGCGGAGGGCGGCACCGAAGCGGCCCAGCTCGACGGCGGCGTGGGCGAGGTCGGTGAGCGGTGCGTCGAAGGCGTCGGCTCCGTCGAGCCAGCGGTAGACGGACCAGGGCAGCGGGAACTCCGCGCCGCCCTCGGCCCGGCCCACCGGGAAGGGGACGTCCAGCGGCAGGTGCGGGGCGAGGAGCGGCAGCCAGCGCTGCTCCTTCTCGACGTGGCGGGCCGCGTACGGGACGCGGGGCAGCCTGACGACGAGGTCGTCGCCGAGCCGGAACATCGCGTTGTCCGTCCCGGCCGAGTCCACCGCCCGCACCGGCAGTCCGGCCCATGCGGGGAACCGGCCGGCGACGAGTCGCTCGACGAGTTCGGTGTCGATGTCGAGCTCGTCCGCGTGCATCTTGGTGGTGGCTGCCATGGCGGGGAGACTACCGAGCCCACCTCGCCCCTGACCACGCGATTTCCGTGCGGGGCGGGGGCGTTGCCGGGGCGGGCGGGGCTGAGCGGGCGCTGCCGGGGCGGGCGCGGGCCGGGGGGCGCGGCCCAGCGGGCGCGGGCCGGGGGGTGGACCCGGCCCCGCGCACGCCTCGTTACGCGTCGACGGCCTCGCGCCAGGCACGTACCGCGTCCGCCGAGACGGGGGCGGCCCAGCCCTGGGGGCGGGCGGCGCCGCCGATGTGGAAGGCGTCGAGGCCGGCCGCGCGCAGCTCGGGGAGGTGGTCGAGGCGCAGGCCGCCGCCGACGAGGATCCGGGCCTCGTAGCCCGGTTCGCCCGAGCGGGCGGCCTCGGCCTTGAGGGTGGCGAGGCCGTCGTCGACGCCGGTGGCGGAGCCCGCCGTGAGGTAGGTGTCGAGGCCCGGCAGGTCGGCGAGCCGCTTGCGCAGCCCGTCGCGGTCGGCCGCGCGGTCGATGGCCCGGTGGAAGGTCCAGCGGGCGCCGTCGAGGACGGCGATGAGCCGTTCGACGGCGACGAGGTCCGGTTCGCCGTCGGAGGTGAGGAAGCCGAGGACGAACTCGTCGGCGCCGGCCTCGCGGAGCTCGGTGGCGCGGGCCACGAGGGCGTCGATGCCCTGGGGGCCGCCGGCCGAGAATCCGTCGGTGAGCCGGAGCATCACGCGCAGCGGGATGTCGACGGCGGCGCGGATGGCGGCGAAGCCGGCCCGGGACGGGGTGAGCCCGTCCGCCGCCATGTCGGTGACGAGTTCGAGCCGGTCGGCACCACCGGTCTGGGCAGCGACCGCGTCTTCCTCGTCGAGGGCGATCACCTCAAGGACAGCACGGTTGCTCATCGAGCCCATTCCTCCATGAATGACGGCTACAGGTCTAGTCCAATGACCAGACTAGCCGTGCGCGTGCCCTCCCGCATCGTGCGTGGCCTCACTGGCGGTCGTGGGAGCGGTCGCCTTCCCCGTCCCCGTCCCCGTCCCCGCCGTGACGGTGAAGGCCGCCGTCCGGACCTTGCCCTCGTGCTGGAAGTCGAGGAACAGACGGTACGTCCCCGCGCTGGGCGCCGTCGCGGTGAAGGAGACGTCCGGGCCGGGACCCCCCTCGTTCGGGTGCACGTGGAGGTAGGCGAGGTCGCCGTCGCGCAGGGCGACGAGGTGTCCGTACGCGCCGAGGTAGGGCTCCAGGTCGGTGACGGGCTTGCCGGCCTTGGTGACGGTGAGCTTGAGCTCGCCGGCCTTGCCGGGGTCGAGGGTGCCGCCGAGGCGGACCTGGTAGCCGTCGACGGTCGCGGTCGGGGCGACGGCCGGCATCGGCTTCGGGGCGTACGCGCCCGGTACGGAGAGGTCGGCGCCGAGCGTGATGCCCCGGGCGTCGGGGGCGGCGGGCTTGAAGTCGGCGAAGGCCTTGTAGCCGCCGGCGGCGGGCAGGTCGACGGGGGTCGTCCAGGTGCCGTCCGCGGCCTTCACCGGGTGCAGGTGGCGGAAGGTGCCGAGGTCGCGCGAGGCGACGATGAAGTGCAGTTCCTTGCCGTGCTCGGTGGCGAAGGCGGTGACCTTCTTCCCGGCCGCGTCCTTGATCGAGAACTTCAGGACGCTCTTGCCGGTGGCGGGGGTCGGCGTCTCCAGGGCGAGGGTGTAGCCGCCGTCGGAGACCTGGAGCCCGCCGGGGAGGTTCGCGGCGGCGGGCGTGCCCGTGCTCGCGCCTTCCTCGTGGCCGGCGTGACCGTCACCCGCGGCCGCGCTCCTGGCCGGAGTCGGGGCGGCGGCGTGGTCGCCGTGCTCGGCCTTCTTCGGCTCCTCGACGGGGCCGACACCCTTGCCGACCCCGTACGCGGCCCCGAAGGTCGCGGCGAGCGCGGCGGCATAGGCAGTGATCTTCACACCGGTGTTCATGGCTGCTCTCCCGATACGTGAGGCGATACGTGGGGCTATACGGGGCTGGTGGGGTGGATGCGCGGGGTGGCGCGGTACCCGTTCGATGCACTTCACCATACCCCCAGGGGGTATCAAAGTCACGCCGGGGATCCGCTTGCGTCGGATACGGGTGGGGGGTATACATGGACTCACAACCGAATACCCCCCGAGGGTATCTCGGTCCCGGAGGAACCGACCGAGGAGAAGCCATGGGCTCCTGCTGCACCCCTGACAACAGCTGCTCGACCAGCACCACCGACACGGCCGCCGTCGCGGTCGCGGAGAGCACCGTGACCGTCTACGCCGTCTCCGGCATGACGTGCGGCCACTGCCGGACCGCGATCACCAAGTCCGTCAGCGCGCTGGACGGCGTCATCACCGTCGACGTCGACGTCAACGGCGGCCTGGTGACCGTCACCACCGGCGGCGAGCCGGACGACACCGCGATCGCCGCCGCCGTCGACGACGCGGGCTACGAGCTGACCGGCCGCGCCTAGAGCCTGTCCGGCGGATCCGACCCGGTCCCGCCGGTCAGGCCTCGCGCCGCACCACCCCGGCCGCCGGGACCCGCCCACCACGCCCGGGTCCCGGCCCCCGCCCTTACTCACGAGGAGCAGACCTCATGACCACGACCACACCGGGCACCGCCCAGGTCGAGCTCGCCATCGGCGGCATGACCTGCGCCTCGTGCGCGGCCCGTATCGAGAAGAAGCTCAACCGCATGGACGGGGTCGAGGCCACCGTCAACTACGCCACCGAGAAGGCCAAGGTCACCTTCGACGCCGACATCGACGTCGCCGCCCTGATCGCGACCGTCGAGGCCACCGGCTACACCGCAGCCGAGCCCGCGCCGCCGAGGAGCGAGACGCCCGGCGCCCCCGAAGGGCCCTCCGACGAGGAGAAGGCCGACGAGGAGCTGCGGCCCCTCAAGCAGCGGCTGATCACCGCCGTCGCGCTCGCCGTGCCCGTCATCGCGATGGCGATGATCCCGGCGCTCCAGATCGAGTACTGGCAGTGGCTGAGCCTCACGCTCGCCGCGCCGGTCGTCGTCTACGCCGCCTGGCCCTTCCACCGGGCCGCCTGGACCAACGCCCGGCACGGCGCGGCCACCATGGACACCCTGATCTCGGTCGGCACGATCGCCGCGTTCCTCTGGTCGCTGTGGGCGCTGTTCTTCGGGACCGCCGGTACGCCGGGGATGACGCACCCCTTCGAGTTCACGATCGCCCGTACCGACGGCGCCGGGAACATCTACCTGGAGGCCGCCGCCGGCGTCACCGCCTTCATCCTGGCCGGCCGGTACTTCGAGGCCCGGTCGAAGCGCAAGGCGGGCGCCGCGCTCAAGGCGCTGATGCAGCTGGGCGCCAAGGAGGTCACCGTCCTGCGGGGCGGCCGGGAGGTCACCGTACCGACGGCCGAACTCCAGGTCGGGGACCGTTTCCTGGTCCGCCCGGGCGAGAAGATCGCCACCGACGGCACCGTCGTCGAGGGTTCGTCCGCCGTGGACGCCTCCATGCTCACCGGCGAGTCCGTCCCGGTCGAGGTCTCCGTCGGCGACTCCGTCACCGGCGCCACCCTGAACGCCGGCGGCCGGCTCGTCGTCGAGGCCACCCGCGTCGGCTCCGACACCCAGCTCGCCCGCATGGCCAAGCTCGTCGAGGACGCGCAGAACGGCAAGGCCGCCGCCCAGCGCCTCGCCGACCGGATCTCCGCCGTCTTCGTCCCGATCGTCATCGCGCTCGCGCTCGGCACCCTCGGCTTCTGGCTGGGTACGGGGCAGGGCCTGACCGCCGCGTTCACCGCCGCCGTCGCCGTCCTGATCATCGCCTGCCCCTGCGCCCTCGGCCTGGCCACCCCGACCGCCCTCATGGTCGGCACCGGCCGCGGCGCCCAGCTCGGCATCCTGATCAAGGGCCCCGAGGTCCTGGAGACCACCCGCAAGGTCGACACGATCGTCCTCGACAAGACCGGCACCGTCACCACCGGCCGCATGACCCTCATCAAGGTCCACACCGCCGAGGGCGTCGACGACGAGGACGTCCTGCGGCTCGCGGGCGCCCTGGAGCACTCCTCCGAGCACCCCATCGCCCAGGCCGTCGCCACCGGCGCCGCCGCCCGGGTCGGGACCCTGCCCACCCCCGAGGACTTCGCCAACATCCCCGGTCTCGGCGTCCAGGGCGTCGTCGACGGCCACGCCGTCCTCGTCGGCCGCGAGAAGCTCCTCGAAGAGTGGGCCATGGCCCTCCCGGCGGAGCTCAAGGCCGCCAAGGACACCGCCGAGAAGGCCGGCAAGACCGCGATCGCCGTGGCCTGGGACGGCGAGGCCCGCGCGGTCCTGGAGGTCGCCGACGCCGTCAAGGAGACCAGCCCCGAGGCCATCCGGCGGCTGCGCGCCCTCGGCCTCACCCCGATCCTGCTCACCGGCGACAACAAGGCGGTGGCCGAGGCCGTCGCCGCCGAGGTCGGCATCGACGAGGTCATCGCGGAGGTCATGCCGCAGGACAAGGTCGACGTCGTCAAGAAGCTCCAGGCGGAGGGCCGTTCGGTGGCCATGGTCGGCGACGGCGTGAACGACGCCGCCGCGCTCGCCCAGGCCGACCTGGGCCTGGCGATGGGCACCGGCACGGACGCCGCCATCGAGGCCGCCGACCTGACCCTCGTCCGGGGCGACCTGCGGGCCGCGGCCGACGCGATCCGGCTCTCCCGCAAGACGCTCGGCACGATCCGCTCGAACCTCTTCTGGGCCTTCGCCTACAACGTGGCCGCCCTGCCGCTCGCCGCCGCCGGACTGCTCAATCCGATGATCGCGGGGGCCGCGATGGCCTTCTCCTCGGTCTTCGTCGTCGGCAACAGCCTGCGCCTGCGCGGCTTCCAGGCCGCCGACAAGTGACCTGATCACCAAGAAGCGAGCGATGTGACGGGGAGAGCGCCGTGGCCGGTTACGGACAGCACAAGGAAGACATCATCAGACGCCTGCGGCGCATCGAGGGCCAGGTGAGGGGAGTGCAGCGGATGGTCGACGAGGACGTGTACTGCATCGACGTCCTCACCCAGGTCTCCGCCATCAACGCGGCCCTCCAGTCCTGCGCGGTGGCCCTCCTGGACGAGCACCTCAGCTGCTGCGTCACGGAGGCCATCGCCCAGGGCGGGGACCAGGCGAAGGTCAAAGTGAGCGAGGCGTCGAAGGCCATCGCCCGGCTCATCCGGACCTGACGAAGCAGAGCGGACGGCGCTCGGAATACCGAAGCGGCATCAACCGCCCTTGTGTGAAGGGCACTCAGCGGAAAGCCTGATGCTCAGGCGAAGACAGAGCCCGAGCACCTGCCGGAGGAGCACCAGCTCCGCCGAACCGGGAAGACCGGGGCCGCAGAGCGTCACGCAGGGGCGGTTCCTCATGAGGGTGCTCAGATGGCCGCCCGGAGGGCTGCTCAGAGGGGTCGACATCCCGCCATCGTACCCCCAGGGGGTATACCTGAGCGAGGGAGGCGGCCCGTACGATGAGCCGCCCAGGGGGAAGGGGATCCACGTGCGCCGGCTGGGAGAGCTGGAGGCCGAGATCATGGACCGGTTGTGGGCCTGGCAGCGGCCCGCCACGGTCCGCGAGATCGTCGACGACATCAATCGGGGACGCCGGGTCGCCTACACGACCGTCATGACGGTGGCGGACATCCTGCACCGCAAGGGCTGGCTCCGCCGCGAGAAGGCGGGCCGGGCCTGGCTGTACGAGCCCGTCCGCAGCCGCGAGGAGTACACCGCGGGCCTGATGCGGGACGCCCTCGGCGACAGCCAGGACCGGCCGGCCGCCCTCCTGCGGTTCGTCGAGGTCATCTCGGACGAGGACATGGCCGCCCTGGACGCGGCACTCCGCGCGGCCAGGGGCGGCCCGCCGGGGAACGCCGCCGGCACCTCCGCGGGCGGTGGCGCGTGAACCACCACGCCCTGGTCCCGCTCGGGCTCGTCCTGCTCACCGGCTTCCTCGTGCCCTGGCTCGTCGTCCGGGCCCGCTGGGCCCAGCAGGTGCCCCGCCTCGCGCTCGCCGTGTGGGCCGCGTGCGGCGCGGTCTTCACCACGGCGGGCGCCCTGCTGCCCGCCCAGATGGTCCTGTCCGGCGAGAGCAGCCATCGCCTCACCGACATGCTGCTCACGCTCCGACTCCCCACCCCCACCCAGCTGTTCGCCCTCGACGGCCGCGAGCAGCTCGCCCTCGCGATCGCCCTCGGCGTCCTCTCGCTCCCCGGCACCACCTTCCTCCGGAGACTGGCGCACGCCCGCCGGGTGCGGGTGCGGCACGCGGGGGTGCTGCGGCTCGTCGGGCGGTACGACCCCGAGCTGCGGGCCACCGTCCTCGACGACGACCGGCCCGCCGTCTACTGCCTGCCGGGCCGCTCGCGCCGCGTCGTCGTCTCCTCCGGAGCGGTGCACACACTGACGTCCGCGCAGCTCGCGGCGGCCCTCGCGCACGAGCGGGCGCACATCGCGGGACGGCACCACCTCCTCGTCGCGGCGACGGAGGCCTTCGCGGCCGTCTTCCCCCGCCTCCCGCTCGCGCGGCACGGCGGGACGTCCGTACCCCTGCTGCTCGAAATGGCCGCGGACGACCGGGCGTTGCGACGCTGTACGCGCGACGCGCTCGCGACGGCGCTGTACGCGCTGGCCTCGGGGCGGGCGCCGCAGTCCGCGTTCGCGGCGGGCGGCCCCTCGGCGGCGCTGCGGATGCGGCGCATCCTCACCCCGTACAGCGCGGGCCACCCCGTCCTGCGCGGGCTGTTCACGATCACGTCGGCGGCGCTCGCGATGGCCCCGTTGATCGTCGCCTGCTGTTCCTTCCCCGGCTAATTTACTCGCTTCACCGTCCGACCCCTCGAACGCCGCTATTTACTAAGCGAATTCGTAGATTTCGCATCGGTCACGGCCAACTTAATTCACCGCTATTGTGGGTATGTTGGGGCTCTGGCTCGGCACGTCGAAGGGTACGAAACCTATGCAGCTGGCTGGCGTTCGCACGGCCGCGGCCGGAGATGCGACGACGATATCCAGGCTGCTCGCGGACGTCATTCGGAGCAGCTACGCCGGAATACTGGCCGAAATCCCGATGCGGCGGCTGATCTCGGAGCAATGCGCACTCCCCCGCATCCGCGCGGAAATTGAAATTCCGGGAGGCGCGCCCGGCTGGCTCGGCTGGCTGGTCGCGACCGACCCCGAGGGCGCGGTCGTCGGCGTCGCCGCGGGCGGGGTCCCGGTGCCGGGCGAGGGCGAGGTGTACGCACTGGCCGTCGCGGACGGCTCCCGTCGCCGAGGAGTCGGTACGGCCCTGCTGACCGCGGCCACGGACCGGATGCGGAGCTACGGCGCCCACGACCAGCGGGTCGAACTCCCGGCGGAGACGGACCCGGCGCTCCCCTTCTACACGCAGATGGGATTCGGCTCCCTCAGCCCCACCCGCTGGAGCCGCGCTCTTTAGAGGCCCGGTTCACCTCCGGGGCGCTCCAGCCGGTGCATCGCCCTCGACGCAGGCCCGTGCGACCGTCGAACCGGCGGTCGTGGCAGATCCACGCCATCGCGTGTTCACGCAGCCCGATCCGGTGGATCGGCGCTCCCCCGCCAGGTCAGGATGGGTCCAGCGGCGCGGTCCCGGCGGCACGGGTACCTCGTCCGGACGGCATGGACCGAGCGAGCCCCTGGAGGAGCGATGCACACACCGAGCGGCATTTCCCTGCCCGTCGTGCCCGCAGCGCTCGCGCCGGTCCTGCCGTCCCGATACGACCGGGAGCGGGAGCCCGACCCTGGGGCCGGCATCCGGATCACATCCGACACCCTGCCCGGACTCGAGTCGGTCTCCCCCGCCGACGCCGGCTCGGTCTGGCTGCACGACGCCCTGCTCGGCCCGCACAGCGCGGACATCGTCCGGTACCTCAGCCTCGCCCGCTCCACCGGCGGACCCGTTCTGGACCTCGGCTCCGGCGCCGGGCGGCTCGCCGTCCCGTTCGCCCGACACGGCTTCGCCGTGGAAGCCGTGGACCGGGACGCCTCGGCCTTGGAACGCCTCGAAGGCTGGGCCCGCCGGATCGGCCCGCAGGTCGCCGAGCTCGTCGTCACCCACCGGGCCGACCTCACCGGGCTGCGGCTCGAAGGGAGTTACCGGCTGGCGATCCTCGCGGGCGCGATGGTCACGGCCGTCCCGCCCGCACACCGGCCGGAACTGCTGCGCGAGGTCGCCTCTCACCTGGAGACGGGCGGGGCGCTCGCCCTCGACTACACCGCGCACCAGCTGCCCGGCCTCATCGCGGAACCGCACAGGACCTGGGCGTTCCAGGTGCCGCGCTTCGACGGGATCGACGAGTGGGTGGTGGCGCGGCAGGTCTTCGACCTGCCGTCGATGAGCGAGCGGATCACGTACTACACGGCCCGCACCGGCAAGACCTCCACCGAGCGGGTCGTGCTGACCACGGACAAGTGGATCGTGGATCCCGAGCGGCTGGCGGCCGAACTGCACTCGGCCGGCCTGCACATCGAGGGCCGGCGGCGCCACCGGATCGACGACCGGACCGAGAGCGTCCTGCTGGTGTGCAGGACGGACGACTGAGACGGCCGACCGAGGCGGACGACCGAGGCGGCCGAGGCGACCGAGGCGGACGCCTGACGAGGTTGACGAGCAAGAGGTACGATGCCCACAAACGTTTGAGCCGACCAGGTGGCGGGCGGAGAAGATGGCAGTCGTGGAAGAGCTGACGGGCCGCGAGGCGGTGATCCAGCGCCTGCGCGACGTCGGGCTGCGGGTCACGGGCCCGCGCCTTGAGGTGCTCACGGTGCTCGCCGCCGGCGGCCATCTCGACGTCGAGGCGATCACCACGACCGCGCGCGAGCGGCTCGGCACGCTGACCAGCCAGGCCGTGTACGAGATGCTGCGGCACTTCCAGGAGACCGGCCTGGTCAGCAAGTTCGACCGCCCCGGCCTGCCCGCAGTGTTCGAGATCTCCGGCCCGGCGCACCAGCACGCGCTGTGCGTCGTCTGCGGCCGGGTGGAGAACGTCGACACGGCCGCGCCGAAGCCGCCCCGGGGCGCGCTGCCGGAGTGGCGGGTGGAGGACGCCGAGATCGTGTTCAAGGGCCTGTGCCCCGACTGCCGGGCGAACGCCCCCGCCTGAGCGGTCCCGAGCCGGGCCCGCACCCGCCCCCGCCGCTTGAGCGATCCCGAGCCCGCCCCCGCCGGCTGAGCGATCCCGAGCCAGCCCCCGCCGCCTGAGCGGCCCGCGCCCCCGCCGAGCCGCCGCGAACCGTCCTGAGCTGCGGTGAACTCCGTGCGCGGCGTTCGAATGTGTGGCAGGGTCTGGCGGGGCGATTCATCAGGGGTCCACGGGGATCCGAGGGGAGTCTGCTGCGCCGTGTCCAGAAACGCCGCCGTGGCCCGTACGGGCAGCGAACAGGCTCTCGCCGTCTACCAGGAACTCCGTGCCCGTCCAGGCAGGGCCTTCGACGAGGTCGCGGACCGGCTGGAGCTCTCCGCCGAGGAGCGGGAGCGATGTCGTGACGAACTCGTCTCCTTAGGACTGACCGCCCCCTCGCCCGACACGAACACCGTCGTCGACCCCGACGTCGCCCTGCTGCGGCTGCTGCGCCGGGAGCGCGACCGGCTCCAGGAGCGCCTCGCCGCCACCAGCCGCGCGCACACCGCCCTCGAAGCCCTCGCCGGGCCGTTCCTGCGGGCCGGGGCCACGCCGCGCGGGGAGATAGAGGTCGAGATCGTCGACGATCCCCACCGCGTACGGCGGAGCCTCGCGGACCTGACGGACTCCGTACGGACGGCCGCGCACTTCATGCACACCGGCTCCGTCCGCCGCGAGGAGCTGCCGGGCGAGCTGGCCCAGGACCGTCTGTGGGCGGAACGCGGGGTCCGGATCCGGGCCATGTACAGCCGGCGGGCCGCCTCGGTGCCGGAGATGGCGCAGCACCTGGAAGAGCGGGCCGCGCTGGGCGTGGAGGTCCGGTTCGCCTCCGTCGTCCCGATGAACATGGTCCTCGCCGACGAGAACTTCGCGCTCCTGCCGACCGATCCGCACGACCCGTCCTCCGCCGTGATCCTCGCGCGCGGCCCCGGCCTCGTCCGCTCCTACCTCGCCCTGTACGAGTACTGCTGGACGGCCGCCGCCCCGTACGGCGAGGAGGAGGCCGCGGAGAAGGGCGGCGACGGGCTGTCCGAGCAGCAGCGGGCGGCGCTGCTCATGCTCGCCTCCGGCATCAAGGACGAGCAGATCGCCAAGAATCTGGGGGTCTCGCTGCGGACGGTCAGCCGGCTCCTCTCCGAGGTGATGCAGGAGCTGGGCGCGGCAAGCCGTTTCGAGGCGGGCGTGAAGGCGTCCCGGCTCGGGCTGCTCGACGGCGAGGGCGCCGAGCGCGGGGCGTAAGGGCGGGATATCACCGGGGAGTTCGGATGACGCACGATGGATGCCTGATCGGTCGGACCGGTCGGATCGGCATGACGGACGGCCGCCCAGCCGTGTGACAGGGTGACGGCGGCGCGACTCGAGGGAACAGGGGGTCACTTCGCCTTGATCACCACCGGCGGCGGCACGGGCAACGGAACCGAGCGCTCGGAAGGCTCACCCGATGCCGTGGTGACCCTCTACCAGGAGCTGCGCAGGCGCGGGGTGTCCAGCCTCGGCGAAGTCGGGGCCCAACTCCGCCTGTCGCCCGAGGAGTACGAGCGATGTCGGCGCGAACTGACGGACCTCGGGCTCATCGTGCCCACCAACCCCGCCCAGCACGGCGACCGCGCCGAACTCCGGGCCGGGCTCAGGGCGGGCGAGGGCGGTCATCAGCAGGAAGGCGACGGGAAGGCGGACGGGGGCGGCGACGGCGACGGCGACGGCGACGGCGACGGCGACGGCGACACGGTCGCGGTGATCGACCCGGAGATAGCGCTGCTTCGGCTCCTGCACCGGGAGCGCGAGCAGCTGCGCGAGCACCTCGACGAGGCGGACCGCGCGTACGGCACGCTGGAGACCTTGGCGGGGGCGTTCCTGCGGGCCGGTTCCCTCACGCGTTCGGACGCCGACGTGGAGCTGCTCAGCGACTACCGCCGGATCCAGCAGGTCCTTGAGGACATCACGGACGTCATCCAGCACAGCCTGGCGTCGATGCACCCGACGTCGCTCGTGCGGGAGGTGGCGGAGCGCGTACTGAGCAGGGACCGGCGGCAGATCGAGAACGGGGTGCGGGTCCGCGCCATGTACAGCGAGCGGGTCGTCTCCGCGCCGGAGGTCGCGGAGCTGCTGCGGCGCCGGGTCGAGGCGGGTGTGGAGGTGCGGATCACCCCCGCCGTCCCGATGACGATGATCATCGCCGACGCGCAGTTCGCGATGGTCCCGGTGGATCCGGCGGAGCCGATGGCGGGCGCGGTACTGGCCCGGGGGCCGGCCCTGGTCCGCTCGTACATCGCGCTGTACGAGCACTGCTGGCACACGGCGTCGCCGTACGGGGACGGCACGACGCCGGAGCAGGGCGGCGACGGGCTCTCGGAGCAGCAGCGGGCGGCGCTGACGATGCTCGCCTCGGGAATGAAGGACGAGAAGATCGCGCGGGGGCTCGGGGTGTCACTGCGGACGGTGAGCCGCATGCTGTCCGAGCTGATGCAGGAAATGGGTGCGACGAGCCGGTTCGAGGCCGGGGTGCGGGCCCATCGGCTCGGCTGGGTCGACTGAGACCGGGCCGGCTGAGACCGGGTCGCCTGAGACCGGGCCGGCTGAGACCGGGTCGCCTGAGACCGGGTCGGCTGAGACCGGGTTCCCCGGGAATCTCCGGGGAATGCGAAACGGCTCCGCGGCCGCCCTGGAATGGGCGAGCGCGGAGCCTTTTCGTATTCCCCGGACGCTCAATTGGCAGGTATCGGCGCCGGGGAGACCTTGTTCCACTCGTTTCCGTTGGACGGAGACGGCGTGGGGGTGGGCGTCGGGGTGGCGGTGGCCGCTCCTGCCGCCCCTTCGGCCATCACGTGCTGGGGGGCCGAGACCTCGCTCGGGGCCGTCGCCAGGGCCGCGCCGCCGGCGACGGCGAGACACGCTGCCGTGGCGAGGGCGAACTGACGGACGGTCTTGCGCATCCCCGTGGCGTGCTCAGCAGACATGATTCCTCCAGGAGTTGGAATGTGAATTCCGCCTTCCGGGGGCCCGTGCCGCCGGGCGTTCCCTGAAGACATCTCCATTCTGTCCCCGCCCCGGAATCCGATCCAGGGATTCTCCGTGCGTGGACCCGCCATGGCGTGGATGCGTCAATACGCCTGCCAGGCAACGGAATTGAAGGATCCGGAGCCTTCCATATCTTTGGTCGAACCAAAAGAGGTGCTAGACTTGGGCTACGGCTTTCTCGTCCCTCCAGGAGAGAGAGGCCGCCGGGGCAGGGGCGTGCCGCCGCCCCTGCCCCAACCCCTGTCCCCACCCCTCCGCCAGCGCCCCCCGGTACACCTCGACGGTCCGGGTGGCGGACGCGCGCCAGCTCATCCCGCGCGCATGGCGGACCGCCGCCTTCCCCATCGTCTCCACCGCCTCCGGGTGCGCCGCCAGCCACCGCAGCCGCCGCGCGTACTCCACCGGGTCGTGACCGTGCACGAGGAGCCCCGTCACCCCGTCCCACACCGCCGTCGGCAGTCCGCCGACCGCCGCCGCGAGCACCGGAGTCCCGCAGGCCTGCGCCTCCAGGGCCACAAGACCGAAGGACTCGCTCCGCGAGGGCACCACCAGCACGTCCGCCGCCCGGTACCAGTCCGCGAGGCGTGACTGCGGTACGGGAGGGAAGGCCCGCAGCACGTCGGTGACGCCCAGCTCCCCCGCCAGCTTCCAGACCGTCCCCTCGCGGGTCGCGCCCGAGTGCCCGCCCACCACGGGCACCAGGAGCCGCCGGCGCAGCCCGGGCTCCTGGCGCAGCAGCTCGGCGACGGCCCGTACGAGGACGTCCGGGCCCTTCAGGGGCTGTATGCGGCCGGCGTAGAGCGGGACGAACGCGTCGGCGGGGAGCCCGAGCCGGGCCCGGGCCGCCGCCTTGCCACCCCCGGACCCTTCGGCCGGGGAGGCACCTCCGGCGGGGCGGAAGGTCCGCAGGTCGACCCCGGGCCGTACGACCTCGGTCCGCTCCCCCGCGGCCCCGTAGAGCGCGCGCAGTGCCTCCGCCTCGTCGGGGGTGTTGGCGATCAACCGGTCTGCGGAGCCGACGACTTGGAGTTCTCCGCGGACGCGGAGCTCGGGTTCGGGGGTGTCGCCGTCGGCGAGCGAGGCGTTCTTCACCCGGGCCAGGGTGTGGGCGGTGTGCACGAGCGGGATGCGCCAGCCGACCGAGGCGATCCGGCCCGCCTGGCCGGAGAGCCAGTAGTGCGAGTGGACCAGGTCGTAGCGCCGGTCCTCCTTGAGCAGGGCCAGCGAGAAGGGCACGACGAGGTCCGGCATGGCCTCCTTGGGCAGCGGGCCGCGCGGCCCGGCATGCAGATGGCGGACCCGGACGCCCGGGGCGAGCTCGACGAGCGGGGGCAGGTCCTCGCCCCGGCAGCGGGTGAACAGGTCGACCTCCACGCCCTGTTCGGCGAGGGCGCGGGAGAGTTCGACCATGTAGACGTTCATTCCGCCGGCGTCCCCCGTCCCGGGCTGGTGGAGCGGGGAGGTGTGGACGCTGAGCATGGCGACGCGCAGGGACACGTGGGGCTCCTGTGGAGTGGGGGCCACGTGTCCCTGCGCGGAGCTCGCGCGCACGGTCACGCGGCAGGGGACTGAGGAACTGAGAGAGCGAGAAACTCACGTACTGAGATACTTAGTTGCTTAGTAGTCGAAGAGTTCAGAACCCGAAGACCGGACCCGAGGGCGGTGCGAGCCGGGTCCCCGGGAGGGGGCCCATGAGGGCGTGCCAGTCGACGGGCCGCCCCGGCTCCACCTGGAGCGCCGCCGCGAGCCGCGCCGCACCCTCCGGCATCACCGGTCGCGCCCACGCGGAGAGTGCCGACGCCACCGCCAACTGTGCGGCGAGTGCCGGAAGATGACGGCACGAGGTGCTGGGCCGGCACCGCTCGTGGGCGTTGACGTGGCCGAAGTCGGCCACGGAGCGGACCATCTCGTCGAGGACGGCGACCGCCCGGCGCGGGTCGAAGGCGTCGGGGCCGTACGCCTCGCGCAGATCGTCCACGCCCCGGTGGAGGCGCCGTTCCAGGATCTCCCAGCCGGTGCCGCCGGGCAGCGCCTGCGGGGCGAGTCCGCCGCACTCCTCCCGTACGGAGGAGAAGAGCCGCGCGAGCCAGCTGTTCCAGCTCTCGTCGAGCTCCCGGCGGGCGGCCGCGAGCCGCTCCCGCTGGAAGACGGTGCGGCGGCCGAGCGGGCGGGCCTGGAGGACGTGCCGGCGCAGGGTGTCGGAGCCGTACTCGGTGAGGAGGTCGAGCGCCCAGACGTTGCCCTCCTGGACTCCTTCCTCGATGACGTACGACTCGTTGACGTTGAAGTCCTGCGGCAGCTTGATGTCCTGCGCGAGGAGCAGCACCGGCAGGAGCACCGCGTGGCAGAAGGAGTGGCCGAAGCCGCAGAAGTGGATGGCGCGGCGGGGCAGCGGGCCCTTGGTGTCGTAGCCGAAGAGGTGCATCGCGGCCGCCTCGAAGCAGCCGTCGATCCGGTGGTCGGGGAAGCCGTCGACCGGGACCGGGAGGCCCCACTCGGCGGGGTGGCCGACGGCGATGTCCGGCAGCCCGTCCTCGACGAGCGACTCGCAGAGGGCGGCGAGCCGGGGCGGGAGCCCGGCCGTCGCCCAGTACTCGGCGAGCGTCTCCCGGAACGGCTCCAGGGGCACGTACAGCCGGCGGCAGCGGCGGGCCACCGCCGGGGTGTCGCAGACCGCGCAGCGCGCCGAGACGAGGTCGCCGCCGTCGTTGGGGCGGGCGCACTCGTGGCACATGCCGCCGTCGCTGTCCGCGCCGCAGTGCGGGCAGCTGCCGGTGGCGTGCGCCCCGTACAGCCAGCGGTCGCACGGCTCGCAGTAGGGCAGGAGGCGGGTGCGCGGGGCGATGACCCCTTGCGCGAACAGTCTGCTGAAGAGGTCCTGCACCCAGCGTCCGTACCCCTTGTCGCGCCGTGGGCGCACGATGTGGTCGAACTCGACGCCCGAGCGCAGCCAGTCGGCGGTGATCGCGGCGCGGTAGCCCTCCGCGACCTCCTCGGGCTTGCGGTTGTGGCGCAGCGCGCGGACCTCGACGGAGCTGGCGTGGTCGGCGGTGCCGGTGGTGAACCGGACCGCCTCCCCCTCGGCCCGCAGAAAGCGGGTGAGGACGTCGGCGGCGACGTACGGCCCGGCGAGGTGGCCGATGTGGAGTTCGCCGTGGGTGGCGGGAGGGGTCGCGGTGATCCAGACGGGGGTGCTCATGGGACTGGGACCTCCTTGACGCTGTGGTGCGAGGCTTCAGCGGGTCAGCGGGGCTCGAAGTGGAAGGAACGGATGAAACAGTCGCGCGGCTGCTCGACGGCGTAGACGATGCATTCGAAAAGGGCCTGGGTGGTCAGCTTCTCGTCGGGTGCTATTCCGTCCGGATTCGATCCGTCCCATTCCGCGAATCGCGGATCGGAGGTCGAGAAGTCGGGCGGGAAGAGGGAGAAGACCCGGACCCCGGAGGGCCGCAGCCGGCGGGACAGGATGTCGGCGAATCCGGCCTGCGCGCTCTTCGCCGCCCAGAAGGCCTCGTGGGCTTGGCCGGCGGTCGCGGCGGAGGCGCCCTCGGCGTCGCGGACGGCGACCATGTTGACGATGTCGGGCCGCAGGGAGCCGCGCAGCAGCGGCAGGAAGTGCTTCACCATGAGGACCGTGCCGCCGGCCGTCGACTCGATCGTCTCGACGATCTCGCGGTCGCTGGCCGCCTCCAGGTCCATGCCGTCGAGCCAGCGTGCGCCGTTGTTCACCAACAGGTCGACTCGGTCGGTGCGTTCGCCGACGCGGGCGGCGAACTCCCGGATCTCGGCGGGTTTGCTCAGGTCGCAGCCGAAGGCGTGGATACGGTCACGGGCCGAGCCCATGACGTCGGTACGGGTGCGTTCGGCGGCTTCGACGGTCCGCGCCGATACGTAGACCTCGGCGCCGAGATGCGCGAATCCGACGGCGAGCGCGCGACCGAAATAGCGGGACGCTCCGGTCACGACGACACGCAGATTCTCGAATTTCATGTGCGTCTGCTCTCCCCACGGATACCGATTGCCGGTCCATTTCAGCGTGGCAGAGAAAGGACACCGCGGGCCCGGTGAGAGGGGTGCGCGTTCACGCCGTTGCGTGGATACGCCACGGCAGTTCGAGCCTGCCGAGGACCGTCGCGCGCTTGTGGTGGACCCGGACGCGGTCGGGCGCGGTGGAGACGGTGACGGTGCCTCCGGGGGTGCGGACGGGGCCGGTCCGCGCGGGGACGACGGTGCCGTCGAGCGCGCCGGCGGCGGCGAGGGCGGCGGCGCCGGTGAGCGCGAGCCGAGGGTGCCAGCCGCCGACGGTGAGGGCGCGGACGGAGAGCCCCTCGGGGCCTTCGGAGAAGGCGGCGATCTTGGGGAGCGCGGAGTGGGGTGGGTGCCCGAGGATACGGGCGGCCTCGGCGCGGAGCACGAGGAGCCGATCCTGGAGGGCGTCGTCGGGGAGGTGGCGGGCGTCGACGAAGACGTACGGGTTGCCGTACCGCACGAGCGAGACGGGCACCCCGCAGAGGACGTCGACGGGCCGACCGGTGGGGAGGGTGCCGGGGGCGGTCGGGGCCTTGAGGAAGCTGAGCGTGTACGCCTCGGTGCCGTGCGGCTCGGGCCTGGGCCTGGGCTCGGACCTGAGCTCGGACCTGGGCCTGGGCTCGGGCCTGGGCTCGGGCTCGGGCCTGGGCTCGGGCCTGAGCTCGGACCTGAGCTCGGACCTGAGCTCGGACCTGGGCCTGGGCTCGGGCTCGCACAGCACCGTGTCCCCTGTCGTCACGGCCCGGACGGTGACGGGCCCGGGGCGGTGGCCGTCGGCGACGACGCAGGCGAGGAGGGAGTGGCCGCAGCCTGCGCGGAAGTCGAAGGCGCCGCCGGGGAGGGCCTGCACGAAGCGGTAGCCGAGGTCCGGCCCTGGCCGGGCGGCGGGGCCGTACAGGGCGATCTTGCGGAGGTCCGCGTACGCCGTCCCGGCGAGCGCGTGGCGCAGCCGCGCCAGCTCGGCACCGAGCGCGAGCGCCCCGACCGGAAGGTGGTCGAGGCGCAGGACGAGGGTGGGCCCGGGGGCGTCCTCGGCCCGGACGACGGTGGCGAGCACGGTGGCCACGCGACGCCCCCGGCCGCCCACGGCAACCGCCTGCCCGGCGCGGGCCCCGGCAGCCGCGGGCGCCCGACCGGCGACGCCCCCGGCCGTTGCGGCCGCCCGGCCAGTGCTCGCCCCGGCAGCTGCGGGCGCCCGGCCGGTGGCGCCCCCTGCCGTTGCGGGTATGCGTCCCGCTGGGACGTGGGGGTCCCCCCACTGCGGGAGGGTGGGCACAACGGTCGGCGCCCTTCCGGGCGTTCCCGCCCCTTGCACCCCGCACCGCGCACCCGCACCACCCATCGAGGCGGCACCGTCGTCCCGTGTGCCCACCCTCCCCCAGAGCTTCGCCTGGGCGGTGCCCCCAGCCCCGCGGGACGATTGCCCACAGGGGCAGGGTCGGGAGCAGGCGGCGGCGCCGCCCGGCACGGGGGCCGGGGCGGCCCCCGGCGTGGGTGCGGGAGCGGGTTCGGGACGGGAAGGTCCCGGGAGTTCAGGCCGCACAGCCCACCGGGATCCGCATGCCCTGTACGACCTCCGTCCACAGCTCGTGGACGGCGAGGCCCCAGAGGGCCAGGGCGTCGTGGTGCGAGGGGCGTTCGAGCTGGCGGGCGAGGAGCTTCTGCACCCGGTCGGCGCGCACCTTGCCGCCGAGGACGAGCCGGGCCGGGGAGAGCAGTTCGCGGACGGTGTCGAGGAGCGGGCTGCCGGGGGCGAGCATCGCCGCGAGCGGGAGTGTGAAGGGTTGTTTGGGGCGCCGGAGGACGCCGGCCGGAAGCAGCTCGGTCCCGGCCTCGTACAGGGCCCGCTTGCCCGTCCGTGCCGCCGTGGGCAGGGCGCGGGCGTGCGCGACGACGGAGGGCTGGCAGAAGGGCATGCGGGCTTCGACGGCCCAGGCCATGGAGAGGTGGTCGACGCGCCGCAGGTGGTACGCGGGGAGCCGCCAGCGCGTCTCGAAGGCGGTCATCGCGGTGAGCCGGTCCTCGCCGACGGCCTCGGCGGAGCGCAGCTCCTGCTCGATGCGGTCCGCCGCCGAGCCTTGATCGGCTATGTGGGCACGGTAGTTGGCCGTGTAGAGGTGTTCGCGGAGCAGGCGCGGGGCGGCGGAGAGGGCGTCGGCGTACGCGCCGGCCCAGTCGGCTCCGGCGGGCGCGGCGAGCGCGGTGCGCATCCGGTCGTAGCCGCCGAAGAGCTCGTCGGCGCCGTCGCCTGCGAGCGCGACGGTGAAGCCGTTCTGGCGGACGGCGCGGAAGAGCGCGTACGTGGAGAGGGTGATGGGGTCGGCGTTGGGCTGGCCGAGGTGGCGGACGGTCCGGGTGAGGAGGGAGGAGAGTTCGTCGGGGTCGACGGAGACCTCGTGGTGGACGGTTCGGGCCCGGCGGGCGACGGAACGCGCGAACGCGGCCTCGGAGTCCGGCCACTTGCCCCGGTACGTGAGGTGGAAGGTGTGCAGCGGCGGGGCGTCGGTCTCGCGGGCGTGTTCGGCGGCGAGCGCGGTGACGAGACCCGAGTCGAGGCCGCCGCTGGTGATCGCGCAGACGGGCACCTCGGCGTGGGCGAGCCGCCGGACCTCGTGGCGCAGGACGTCCTGGGTGTCGCCCGGGGGCGTTGCGGGGCGGGGGCCCCTGCGCCGCACCACGGGCGCGGATCCCGGGCGTACGAGGGCGGTGGCGCCGGGCGGCAGGACGCTGACGCCGTCGAGCGCGGTGTGCGTGGAGAAGGAGGTGCGGGTGGCGAGGACGGTGTCGAGGGCGTCGTCGCGCGGGGAGATCCGTACTCCTTCGAAGGCGAGGAGGGCGGGGATCTCGGAGGCGAAGCGGGTGGAGCCGTCGTACGGATCGTGGTGGAGGTAGACCGGCTTCATGCCCATGTCGTCGACGGCGAGGACGAGTTGGGCCGCGCCGGGGCGCAGGTCGAGGATCGCGACGGCGAACATGCCGTCGAGGTGCTCGGCGAAGGCGGGGCCGTACTCGGCGTACAGCGCGGGGAGCACGGTGCCGTCGCAGCGGTCGGGGAAGCGGTGGCCTCGGGCGGCGAGCGAGCGGCGCAGTGCGGCGTGGTTGTAGATCTCGCCGTTGAGCACGGCGAGGATGCCGGGGAGGTGCGGCAGCCGGTAGGGCTGCTGCCCGCCGCACGGGTCGGTCACGGCGAGCCGGTCGCAGCCGAGCGACCAGCCGGGCCCGCTGAGCACATGGTGCTCGTCGGGGCCGCCGTGGCGCTGGCGGGCCGAGACCGCCGCGAGCTGGGCGGGGTCCGGGCGGTCCGCTCCCGCGGCGATGGTGCCGAGAATCCTGCACATGGCGGTCGCCTCCGTATTCCGAAGTCGCGCTCCCGACGTCACGCGTCCGAAGTCGCTGTCCATCTCACACTGGTCGCACCCAATGATTTGAATCTACCAAGTTTTTGAATGGCGCGTAAGTGCCATGTCCAGTTCGCGCCACGGGTTGACCTTGCGACGCTCCCGTCACCCCAACAGGCTTGCCTCATGAGGGACATGGAGGATTTCGCAAGGGGCCGCGGCGCACCCGCATCCCTGCTGGTCGTGGCCGCGCACCCGGACGACATCGAGTTCTGCGTCAGCGGCACCGTCATGCAGTGGATCGAGCGCGGCACCCGCGTCACGTACTGCATCGTCACGGACGGCGGCGCCGGCGGTTACGACGAACAGCTCCCCCGGCAGGCGATGGCGGATCTGCGCCGCGCCGAGCAGGTCCACTCCGCGAAGCTCAGCGGCGTCGCCGACGTCCGCTTCCTCGGCTACCCCGACAGCTTCGTCGAGGCGTCCGTGGAGCTGCGGCGCGACCTGTGTCGGGTCATCCGCGAAGTGCGCCCGCAGCGGGCCATCATCCCGTCCCCCGAGATCAACTGGGCGCGCGTCGCCGACCTCCACCCCGACCACCGCGCGGTCGGGGACGCCTGCCTGCGCGCGGTCTACCCGGAGGCCCGCAACCCGTTCGCGCACGCGCAGCTCCTGAAGGACGAGGGCCTGGAGCCGTGGACGGTCCACGAACTGTGGCTGATGACCGGCCCCACCCCGAACCAGTACGTGGACGTCACCCCGGTCTTCGACCGCAAGGTCGAGGCGCTGCGCATCCACACCTCCCAGACGGCCCACTTCGACGACCTGGCCGGCCTGCTCCGCGACTGGCTCGGCGAACACGCGAAGGCGGGCGGGCTGCCGCCGGGCCGGATGGCGGAGGCGTTCCAGATCGTGCACATCGACTGAGCCGCGCCCGTCACGGAGTTCTTGTGGCGGCACGGGACGCATGAGACGGTGAACGGCACACGTGGGGGCGCGTGGGACCAACGCGCGTGCTACAAGGGGGAGTTCACGCCATGACAAGCATCGCTTCCGGCCTGTACGAGGCCCTGATCACCCAGTACCTCGTACAGGTCGAGGCCGACCAGGAGCCCTACTACTCGGTCGCGAGCAGTCTGCGCGGCTACGCCGACTCGATCTGGAACGACGCCGGGGACGCGAACCAGCACGTCCAGCGCCTGCTCTCGTCCGGCAGGGGCGAGGCCCTGGAGGCCCTGGGGCAGCACTGGGACAAGGTCATGAACCAGGACGTCATGTCGATCTCGCAGGCGGCGGGAGTGACAGCCGCCGCGGTGGACGACATCGCCGTGACCATCGCGGCGGCCAAGGGGCAGGTCGTCCAGATCGCGGCCGAGTGCGCCGAGACCACCGTCGCCGGGGTCGCCGGCGGGGCGCTGACCTTCGGTGCGGCCGACGGCATCGTCACGGCCGCGATCGCGAGCGCCCGGGCCTTGTCGCAGGCGGTCGTCTCCCAGTGCGCCCAGAACATCGCGAGCACCCTGAGCCACGTCCGACAGGACCCGTCCGTGGCCCCGCTCGAAAGCGTCGCCGCCGGCCTCGCGGGCGCCATCGGCGGCCAGGCCCGCGACGGGGCGGCCGACGCGGGGACGGGTCACGCCTGGGGCAAGGACCTCGCCTCCGGCAGCGGCCGGGCCATCGCCGAGGGCGTCAGCGTCGACCACGCCGAGCACGAGCGCGCGGCCGGGCGGCTCAGGGAGGTCGCCGTCGAGGTCTACGGCAAGACCGCTGGCCGGCTGTCCGAGGCCGCCAACCACCACGCCACCGCCGCGGCGAGCGGCGAACTCGGCGCTGCGATCGCGGCGGTGCTCGACACGGTCCTGGACAAACTCGCCAAGGCCACGGACGCCTTCGGCGACTACCTGAGCGGCGCGCTCCCCGAGGGCATCCTGGTGATCTCCAGCAGCCAGCAGGCCACGGACGACGCCGGCAGGAAGCGGATATCCGAACTGGACCGGTAGGGCCGGGGTCAGGCGTGCGGCCAGGGGCTCTGGTGTCCGGCGCGGTGACCGTGTTCAATGCCCTTCCGTCGACGAGCAGGGGCCATCCGTGACCGAGTTACCGCCGTCCCACGACCGGGTTCCCCCGCAAGCGCCGCCTCCGCCGCCCCTCCCGCCGGATCGGGCACCGGCATCATCGCCGGGACCGTCACCGGCACCGGATCGGGCACTGGATCAGGTACCGGCGCCGGATCAGGCACCGGCGCCGGATCGGGCACGGGATCCGGCACCGGATCGGGCGCCGGATCAAGCACCGGCACCGTCGCCGGTCGCTCCGGATCAGGCTCCTCGGCCCCGGAGGCTGGGGGAGGTCGCGGCGCTCGTGTCCGCCCTCACGGCCGTGGCGGGTCTCCTGCTCGGCTTCTTCGGCCTGCCGACTCTGGTCAACTCCCCCACGGCCCGGCCGGTCGTCGTGACGGTGACCGTCCCCGCGCCCCCTGCCGCCGGCGCCACACCCGCGACCGCGACACCCACACCGACGACCGAGGCGAGCGGTCCCGAGACGACCCCCGCTCCCCCGCCGCTGCCGACCGGCACGGTGGCGCTCAAGGACCTCACCCCGCTCGGCGACTACGGAGACGACAAGGTCGGACTGAGCACCGCGACGCTGGGGGGCAAGGCCCACCAGAACGCGATCGTCCTCCGGCACCCGTGCATCAACTCCGTCGAGTACGGCCTCAACGAGCGCTACAAGAGCCTCACCTTCACCACGGGCCTCGACGACAACAGCCTGGCCAAGCCCGGGAAGCTGACCGTCGCCGGTGACGGTCGGCCGCTCAAGAGCGTGATGCTGGAGATCAACCGCCCCCAGACCGTCACGGTCGACCTCACCGGCGTGGTCACACTCGCCATCCACAACGACATCAGCGAGGGCAACTTCTGCAACGACGACGGCGTCGTGATCGCACTCGCCGACGCCGTCCTCCGGTCATGAGACGGGGAGGGCGGGGCGGGGCGTCATCAAATGCCTCGACACCGGCCGTGTGATCGGGGACGCTTCCCGCGATGACCAGAATCGACGACACACCGCCCGCGTGGGACGAACGCACCCAACTCGCCACGTTTCTCGACTACACACGCGACACCGCCCGCGCCAAGTGCGACGGCGTCTCCGCGGAGGACGCCCGCAAGGCGCTCCTGCCCGGCTCGCCGCTGATGACCATGAGCGGACTGATCAATCACCTCCGCTGGGTCGAGTACTACTGGTTCCAGGTGGTCCTCCTCGGCGAGGAGGACCAGGGCCCCTGGACCGACGAGGACCCCGACCGCGAGATGCGCGTCGCCGTCGACTTCCCGCTCCCGCAGTTGCTCGACGAGTACGCCACACACAGCGCCCGCTACCGCGAACTCGTCGCCGCGACCAGCCTGGACGAGCGGGCCCGGCGAGCCGGCGGCGACGGCCGCCACGTCGACCTGCGCTGGATCCTCCTCCACCTCATAGAGGAAACGTCCCGCCACAACGGCCACTTGGACATCCTGCGCGAGATGCTCGACGGCACGACCGGCGCCTAGGAAGAGGGAAGCGGTTCCTCCGCCGGCCCGGCGGGTACGTGGCGAACATGTCAAAGGGCTGGCGCTGGTTCCTCCTGGCCGTGTTCGTCGTCTGGACCGTCTTCGCACTCCAGTGGATCGACCTGGGCTGCGACTACCCGGAGTCGTACCTCGCGGTCGTCCGCTTCGGTACGCCGGAAGGGCTGGAGTTCCTGCCCGCCTGCGGCGGCTAGGAACGCCAGTCGTCCGACACGCTCAGACTGAGCGGGCGCGGAGGCGGCGCAGCATGCGCGGGTCCTCGAAGCCGACGGAGCGAGCTGCGGCGTCGATCGTCGCGCCGTGGCTGATGAGGTGCTGGGCGCGTTCGAGGCGGAGGGTCTGCTGGTAGCGCAGGGGAGTGAGCCCGGTGGAGCGGCCGAAGAGGCGGGTGAGGGTGCGTTCACTCACGCCGACGGCCGCTGCCAGCGTGTTCAGTGGGAGTGGCTGGTCGAAGCGGGCGTCGATGAGGTCCTGGGCGCGGTGCACGGTGTCGTCCAGGTGCGACCGGTGCCGGAGCATCGCGCTGGCCTGCGGGTCGTGGCCGTTGCGGCGCGCGTAGACGACCATGTCCCGGGCCACTCGGGCGGCGGCGGCCGGGCCGTGCCGGGTCGCGACCAGGTGAAGCGCCAGATCGATGCCGCTGGCGATGCCGGCCGAGGTGATCACCCGCTCGTCGGCGGTGAACAGGACGTCGCGGACGACCACCGCCCTGGGGTGGCGCAGCGCCAGCTCGTCCTGTAGGTCGTGGTGGGTGGTGCAGCGGCGGCCGTCGAGCAGGCCGGCCCGGCCCAGCGCGTCGGCTCCGGCGCAGACGCTGGCCACTGTCCCGCCCCTGGCGTGGTGTTCCCGGAGGACCTGGAGGGAGGCGGCGCCGATGTCGGGGCCGTCCGCCAGGGTGCCGGTCCGCCAGCCCGGCACCACGATCAGATCCTCGGGCCCGAGCTCGGGCCAGTCGAGCCCGGCCACCAGCGGCAGGCCCTGGGCGGTGGGCACCCGCGGCTGCTCGGCGACGTAGGCGAGCGTGTAGAGATGCCCGAAGTCGGCGGCCGTGGAGAAGACCTGCGCAGGACCGGCCAGGTCCAGCAACTGGACTCCGGGCACCAGGAGGAAGACGATACGACTCACGATTCGGTCATCGTACGGGGAGTCCCGCCGCGGCCTCCAGCCGGTCGACCGTGGCGATGGTGGCGAACCGTCCGGCGAGGGCGTACTCGGTGCGCCTGATGACCTCCGCGGACGGCAGCGTGCGCGGGTCGGCCAGCAGATCCGCGACGCTCCGGTCGGCGGGAGCGTCTCGGTGGGGGATGGGATGGGTCGCGGTCGCGTCGGTGACGAAGGTGACCTGGTAGCCGAGGTCGCATGCGACGCGGGTGGTCGTCTCCACGCACTGCTCGGTGCGGATGCCGCAGACGGTGAGCTCGCGGATGCCGTGCGCGGTGAGGAGTTGCTGCAGGTTGGTGGTGGTGAAGGCGTTGTGCGAGGTCTTGAGGATCAGCGGCTCGCCGTCCGCTCGCTCCAGCTCCTCCATCGGCCGGACATGGCCGAGGGCCGGGTCGAAGACACCGCCGGCGCCGGGCTCGGAGTGCAGGACCCACACCACCAGGTCCCCGGCCTGGCGGGCGAGCCGGACCAGGCGGTTCACCTTGTCGGCGATCTTCGGGTCGGAGACGGTCTCCCACAGCGGCTGGGCGCGGAAGGACTCCTGGACATCGATGACGATCAGTGCTCGGCTCATGTCCTCAAGCCTGACCCGCGCGGGCGCGGCGGCGACAGGCCGCATCGCGTCCGGTAGCGGACCGATCCGGTCACCGAGGCGTCCGCCGGCAGGCCGTCGGCGCGGGTACGCCCTGATCGGATCGCCGCCTTATTCGTTTGCCGCCGGCCGACGGCGTCGGATAGGAAGCCTGCATGCTTAGAGGTGGCAAGGTCGGGCTCAGGGCCCGGCACGACGAGGACATCCCGATACTTCGGACCGAGCTCTACGACGACGTGGTCAACGGCTCGCGCGCCGAAGCCGCGCCGTGGCGGCCGATCACGCCCGGCTCGAAGGATCCGCGGCTCGTGGTGGACGACTCGGCTCAGGGACACGTCTCCTTCTCCGTGGTGGAGCTGGACGGCGGCACGCTGGTCGGCACCGCGAACCTGTGGGGCATCGACAACCACCACCGGGCCGCGCACATCGGGCTCGGGCTGCTGCCGTCCGCCCGCGGCAAGGGCTACGGCACCGACGTGGTCGCGGTGCTGTGTCACTACGGCTTCGTCGTGCGCGGCCTCCACCGGCTGCAGATCGAGACGCTGGCGGACAACACCGCGATGCTGCGCTCCGCCGAGCGCAACGGCTTCGTCCGCGAGGGCGTCCTGCGCTCCTCGGCCTGGGTGTTGGGCGAGTTCCTGGACGAGGTGCTGCTCGGTCTGCTCGTCCAGGACTGGAAGCCGGACCCGGCGGCGTAGGCGAGGGCCGCCGCCCGGGTCCGTACGTCGGCAGCGGGCGCCGCGTCAGCGGACCACGTCGAAGACCTGCTTCTGCAGACCGTTGGCGTAGGCCTCGTGCTCGACGAGCTTCAGCTTCTGGGTGTCCTTGTCCGTGGCGCTGAAGAGCCGCTTGCCCGCGCCGAGGAGGAGCGGGAAGACGAGCAGGTGGTAACGGTCGATCAGGCCGGCGTCCGAGAGGGCCTGGTTCAGGGTGGCGCTGCCGTGGACGATGATCGGGCCGCCCTCGGTCTCCTTCAGCGCGGCGACCTCGTCGAGCGAGCGCAGGATCGTCGTCTCGCCCCAGTTCGACACCAGGTCGTCCTCGGTGAGCGTGGTGGAGACGACGTACTTCGGCATCGTCTTGTAGTCGGCGAAGTCCTCCATGTCGGGCCACACGGGGCTGAACGCCTCGTAACTGGTCCGGCCCAGCAGAATCGCACTGGCCTCCTTCTGCTCCCGGCCCTTGATCTCGAAGGCCTCGGGGAGGAACTCGACGTCCTTGAAGGTCCAGCCGGAGTTCCGGTAGCCGGGCTCGCCGCCCGGACCCTCCACGACGCCGTCGAGCGAGATGAAGGCGGAGCTGATGAGCGTGCGCATGGCGATTCCTCGGTTCCTCGGGGTTTGGGCGACTTGCATGGTTCCCGGCGCCGCGCGCCAGTCGTGATGTATGACTGCGACCCCTGGGAAAACTCATCGGTCGCCACCCAAGCCTAAGATCGAAGTATGGCCATGCAGCGCAGTTCCTCACTGTCCCTGTGGTCGCGGGACTCGTTCCTGTCCGTCGCGTCGGTGGGCTCGACGCTCTCGATCGGCTCCGTCGGATCCTTCCTGTCCGTCGGATCGATCGGCTCCGCACTGTCGATCGGCTCCGTCGGCTCCTGGGCGAGCGCCTTCTCGCTGCTGTCCGCCCGGTCGTACCGGTCGGTCCTCTCCTACCGCTGCCGGCGGAACCGCTGAGACACGTCAGGCCGCCGCGTCGATCTTGGACTGGAGGTTGGTCAGGAGGAGCTGGAGGAGCTCGATCGTGGTCTCGTCCGTGAGGTTGCCCTCGGCGTCGAAGCGCTCGTGCGAGCGGAACACGTGCACCTCCGGCTTCACGACGACGTCGCTGTCCGTCCAGACGAAGACCTGACGCAGCGCGATCTGCGCGCGGACGGTGCCGAAGTTGGTCGGCGCGGCGCCGAGGATCGCGGTGGGCTTGCGGTTCAGGGGCAGCCCCTCGGTGCGGGTCCAGTCGGTGCTCAGCCAGTCGAGGGCGTTCTTGAGGACGCCGGGGATGGAGTAGTTGAACTCCGGTGTGGCGATGAGCAGTCCGTCCGCCTCCATGACCCGGCGGCGCAGCTCGTTGACGGTGGCCGGGCGCAGTTCCGGCGTGTCGAGGTCCTGGTCGTACGGCGGGATGTCGCGCAGGCCCTCGTAGATCTCGATCTCCTGGCCGGTGTTGAACTTCTGTGCCGCGCGCAGCAGTTGCGTGTTGTGCGAGTCGGAGCGGATCGAGCCGGAGATGGCGAGGACCGTGGACGGGGACGTGGACGTGGACGTGGCCATGAGAACTCCTGGGAGATGAAGCGGGGCGTCGTGTCTCGACGACCAAGAAGCTAAACCGATCGGTTCAGTCTGTCAACGGAACGGTTCAGTCTTGACAGTGAACTGAATCGTGTAGTTCATTCAAGGCATGGCCACTACGCCGACGACCGCCCACGCCGATTCGCCCCCAGCCCCCGGGAAAGCCGACGACCGCGAGCGCGCAGGAGGCGGCGGCCTGTTCCTCGCGTTACTCGCCGCGCCCGCCGCGATGGGCGTGTCCGGGCCGACCCTGGCCCTGCCCGAGGCCGCCCTCGGACTCGCCGTCTCCCCGGGGACGGCCGCCTGGCTGATGACCGCCTACGGGATCGGCATGGCGGTCGGTACGCCCCTGCTGTCCGCGGCGGGCGGGCGGCGCGGCCCCGCCGGCACCGTCCGGGCCGGCGCCGCCGTCCTCGTCCTGGGCGCCGCCCTCACCCTCGTCGCCCCGAACCTGCCGCTGGCCGTCGCCGGGCGCGCCCTCGAAGCGGCGGGCGCGGCCGGTCTCAACGTCGCGGCCTTCCAGATCGCCGGCCGGGACCGCTCGGGCCGGGCGCCCGGGCTCGTCGCGATCGGCAGCGCGGTCGGCGGCACGTCGGGCCTCTTCATCGGCGCGGCCGTCGCCGGGACCCTCGGCTGGCGCGCCGCCCTGGCGCTCCCGCTCCTCAGCCTGCTCGCCCTCGTACCGGCGCTGCGCCTCGCGCGCCGCGCCGCGCCGAAGGCGGGACCCGAGAGCGGGCGCCGGCCCCGTACCCCCGCACTCCCCCTCGACGTGCTGCGCGACCGCGGCTTCCGCACCGCCGCCGGGCTCATGCTCGCGCTCTCCACCGTCAACTTCGCCCTGCTGTACGCGGCTCCGCGCCGCGTCGCCGCCCTCACCGGCTGGACCGGCGTGGAGACCGGCGCGGCGGCCTCGATCGCCACCCTGGTGGGCGCCCTGCTGTCCTGGCAGCTGATACGCGCCGCGCCCCGCCTGGGCGCGCGCCGGACACGGCTCCTGCTCGCGGCCGGCGCCGTCTCGGCCGCCGCCCTGGCCACGTTCGCGCCCTGGACGGCGGTGGTCCTCGTCGGCTCGGCGATCAGCTCCCTCGTCACGGCCGGCGGTCAGGGACTGCTCACCGGCGCGGCGACCGGACGGCTCCCGGAAGCGCGGCACACGACGGCGATCGGGCTGTTCAACCTGGCCTTCCTGATCGGCGTGGCGGCGGGCCCGGCCGCGGCGGAGGCACTCCAACTCCAGAACGCACCCTGACCGCACGCCGCCCCACCGACCAACCGACAGCCGCCCTACCCATCGCCCCACCGCCTACCGCCCCACCGCCCTACCGACCTACCTGCCGCCCTACCGCCCTACCGCCCCACCCAGCGCACACCTCACCCCAGGAGCCCCCCATGTCCCTCCTCCACCCCTCCTACCCCGCCCCCCGCTACTTCGGCGAGCAGGGCGAGCTCACCGCCCGCTTCCGGCCCGCCACCGCCGAGCCCGACTACGTCTCGGGACCCGGGCCCGGCGGCACCGCGTACCACTACCTGTCCAAGAACACCTCGACCGACGGCGAGTACGGCCTGTACCGCGTCGACATGGGGCCCGAGGCGGGCGGTCCGAGCACCCACTTCCACAAGGCCATGTCGGAGGCGTTCTTCGTCCTCTCCGGCAGCGTGCGGCTGTTCGACGGGGAGAAGTGGGTCACCGCCCGCTCCGGCGACCACCTCTACGTCCCCGTCGGCGGACTGCACGCCTTCCGCAACGACGCCGCCGAACCCGCCTCGATGCTCATGCTGTTCGCCCCCGGCGCGCCCCGCGAGGAGTACTTCGAGGCGATCACGCAGCTCGCCGACCTGAGCGACGCCGAGCGGGTGGAGTTCTGCGAGCGCCACGACAGCTTCTTCGTATAGACGCGTCGGGCCGGGCTCCGCGCAGACGCATCGGGCGCCGGGCTTTGCAGACCAAACCGTTCAGTTCATATACTGGCGGGCCCCCGTCACCACAGCTAAGGACACCGCCCATGGACGCCCAGGGCGCCATCGACGAGTACGGCATCCCGATCATCCCGGACCCCGCCGACGCGGCCTCGCGCAAGCGGCAGGCGATCATCGACGCCGCCCTCGCCGAGTTCCTCGCCGAGGGCTACTCCGCGGCCTCCATGGACGCGATCACCCGCGGCTCCGGTGTCTCCAAGGCGACGATCTACAAGCACTTCGGCAGCAAGGAGCGTCTGTTCCTCGCCGTCATCGGCGGTGTCCTGCCGAAGACGTACGCCGATCTGGAGCCCTCCAACTCCACCCTGGCCGACGCCCCCGACCTGCGGGCCGCGCTCCTCCGGCTCACCACCGACTGGGCGCGGATCCTGCTGCGGCCCGACATCATGTCGCTGCGGCGCCTGGTGATCGGCGAGATAGACCGCTTCCCGCAGCTCGGGCAGCTCTGGTACCGGGTCAGCTACGACATGAACAACGGCCCGCTCGTCGAGGCCTTCACCGAGCTGCACGCGCGCGGCACCCTCGACGTGCCCGACCCGAAGCTCGCCGTCCAGCAGCTCGTCGCGGTGACGGTGGGCGTGCCGCAGCTCGTGCGGACCTTCTCGCCCGACGCGGTGATCGAGGACGCCGAGCTGACGCGGGTGATCAGCTCGGGAGTGGATCTGTTCCTGTCCCGGTACGCGACCGCCTGACGATCCTGACCCGGGCCCACACCAGCAGGGCCGCCGCCCACGCGCCCGTGGTGAGGATCTGGATACGGCTCGCCTCGTCGCCCAGCATGAAGAGCAGCACCCCGCCGATCCCCGCGAGGGCGACGACCGCCCGTACGGAAGGACCGTGCAGGCGCAGGTGGGAGGCGGCGATCAGCGCCCAGACGACGAGGATCGCGGCGCCGATGGAGTTGAGCAGGAACGGGAAGACCGTGCGCGGCCAGAGCAGGCTGAGGATCACCGAGACGAAGCCGAAGGCGGCGGAGGCGAGGACGGCCGCGTAAGGGACTCCCTTGCGCAGCCGGCCGAGCGCGCGGGGTGCGTCGCCGCGCCCGACGAGGGCGTACAGCATGCGCGAGGAGCCGTAGATGTTGGCGTTCATCGCGGACAGGAGCGCGACGAGGACGACGGCCTTCATGACGTCGGCGGCGCCGGGGACGCCGATGCGGGCCATGACGGCGGCGTACGGGCCGTCGGCCACGGCGGGGTCGTTCCACGGGACGAGGGCGACGATCACGGCCATCGAGCCGAGGTAGCAGACGGCGACCCGCCACATCACGGCCCGTACGCCGGCGCGGACCGCGCGGACGGGGTCGTCGCACTCGGCCGCGGCGATGGTGACGGTCTCCAGGCCGCCGAAGGCGAAGACGGCCGCGACCATGCCGACGGCGACGCCGTACCAGCCGTGCGGCAGGAAGCCGCCGTCGCCGGTGAGGTGCGCGGTCCCGGGCGAGGGCTGCCCGGGCAGCAGACCGGCCAGCACCACGACCCCCAGGACGAGGAAGCCGGCGATCGCGGCGATCTTGAGGCCGGCGAACCAGAACTCCAGCTCGCCGAAGTTCCGGACGCCGGCGAGGTTGCTCACGGTGAACAGGCTCATGAAGACGGCCACCCACACCCAGCCGGGGACGGCCGGCACCCAGCCCTCGACGATGTGGGCCGCGCCGACGGCCTCGGCGGCGACGCTCACGACGAGCAGCGCCCAGTACATCCACCCGGCGAGCAGCCCGGCCCAGGGCCCGAACGCCGACCGCGCGTGCTCCGCGAAGGAGCCCGTGACCGGACGGGCCGCGGACATCTCGCCGAGCATCCGCATCACCAGGACGGTCAGGACGCCGGCGAGGCCGTACGAGACGAGGATCCCGGGCCCGGCGGCGGCGATCCCGAACCCCGAACCGACGAACAACCCGGCCCCGATGGCCCCGCCCAACGCGATCATGGCCAGATGCCGCTGTCGCAGCCCCGCGCCGAGTACCCGCTCTGTCACGATTCCCCCCGAAATTCAGACGACCGGCAGACGACCGGCGCAGGAGTTTCGCCGCTGACCTGGCACGAGGGCAAACCGGTTCCGGCCGCTGAGACATCCAGCGAAGCCTCAGGACAGGAACCGGGCATCGACATGATCCGGCCGCTGCCCGACGTCTGAGCCCGCTCACACCACCAGGCCCACCGCCAGCGCCGTGATCAGGACCCCCGAGGCGAGGGCCGTCGTCAGGCAGCCTCGGGGGCCCGTGACGAGGTGGCCGAGGAGGGTGCCGCCGGTGGCGAGGAGGAGTTGCCAGCTCGCCGAGGCGGCGAAGGCGGCGAGGACGAAGGCCGTCGCTTCCGTCGCGCCCGTCGTCGAGTGGCCGCCGAGGACGAGAGCGGTGAAGTAGACCACCGTCATGGGGTTGAGGACCGTGATCCCCAGAAAGGTGAGGAACGCCCGCCGGGGCGCGGGCGGCGGGGCCTCGGCGGTCGTCGGTCCGGAGCGGTACGTGCGGACCGCGGCCCTGGTGGACACGGCCGCCAGGATCACGAGGACCACGGCCGAAGCCCAGCGCAGAGGGCTCGCCACGGGGGCGAGGAGGGGGACGAGGGCCGCGCCCCCGAGGACCGCGAGGAGGGCGTACAGCCCGTCCGCGGCGGCGATGCCGAGGGCCGCGCCCGCCCCCGTACGCCAGGGGGAGCGTGCCGCGACCGCCACCAGATGGGCGCCGACGGCGCCGACCGGGATCGCGATGCCGTAGCCGGCCAGCAGGCCGGCCACCACCGCGCCCGTCACGCGGCGGCGGGGATCGCGCCTCCGGGGGAGCCGGGCTGCTGCTGTCGGCGGTACTCCGCGCCGTCCTTGGTACGGGTGAGGAAGCCGCCGATCACGAGGTAGCGGCGCAGGGCCGGGAAGTCCTCGTGCACGGTGCGCAGGGCCTCGTTGACCTCGGACTCGCGGTAGGACCGGTCCGCGTCGAAGAGGGTCTCCGCGAGGTGTGCGAGGAGCGCCTCGCGGCGCGCGGGCTTGCGCGGGATCGCCTTGAGGCGCCCCTCCGCGGAGAACAGGTCCGCGACAGGGCGGGAAGGATGACTGGTCATGGGACGGAAGCCTGGCGCCCACGGCCCCCGCCCCGCAAAGGGTTTTCGCGAGGCCCGGCCCGCGCTACTTGAGGATGACGTTCACGGCCTCCTGCACCGTCGGCCGGATCGACCGGACGCCGCCCCGGTCGAAGATCGGCCGGGCCTTCTCCACGAACGCGAGGAAGTCGCCCTCCGAGTCCCAGAAGTCGACGACCCGCCAGCCCCCGGACCCGTCAGGACCGGCCGCGTGGGCGAGGAACCCCTTCGGCGGGAACCACTCCTCGGCCTCCAGCAGCCGCGTGGTCTCCTCGTACTGCGCCTGGGTGCCGCCGGGGATCTCGACGGTGACGATGACGGCCATGATGCTGCTCCTGTACGTGCGGGGAGTGGGTCCCGACCAGCTGACCAGCCGGTCCCCCGCCCCGCACGGCGGCGGGCCCCGAACGAGCGAATGAGCCGGTCAGGCCTTTTCGGCCTTGGCGGCCGGGGCGTCGGGGCCGCAGGACAGCCGGGCCGCCACCAGCACCGGGCTGCCCTCCTTCACGTCCCGGATCGATTCCGCGCACTCCAGGACGCCCGAGCCGTCGATGCTCCAGCTGGTCGCCCGGCCGGCCGCCCGCTTGCCGTCCGCGCAGGTGTAGCGGAAGTCGGCGGTGACCTGCTTCACCCACGCGTAGTCCACGAACGTTCCGGCGCCGTCGACGCTGGTGCTGCCCGCGGCGAGATCCGGTGCGGGGCGGCGGACGTCGGCGAACTCGTAGCCGCCGTCGCCGGTGGCGTCCGTGTCGCCGATGTGGGCACCCAGCGAGCGGAGCGCGGCCTTGGCGTCGACGCGCGGCCCCTTCTCGAAGGTGACGGTGACACGCGGTGTGTGGACCGGCGCGAGCTTGTGCGTCAGCTCGCCGCCTCCCTTGCCGAGCGTCTGCTTCTCGGCGACGCCCGTCAGGACGTCCCGCTTGTCGACGTTGAACCACGCGTACGTGCCGTTCGCGCAGGCGGTGTCAGCGGCGGCGTGCGTGGGCCTCTCGGCCGGCTCCGGGCCGTCGGACGTGCAGGCGGACGTGCCCGCGATCAGTGTGACGACGGCACACGCAGAGAGGCAGGCCTGTCGGATCTTCATGCTGTTTTCCCCCGGTCCCATTGGTCGATGGTGGGATCACTCTGCCCGCCGATAGGCGGGCAGGACACGGGACTTGAGCAACTTCAGAGCTCGACCCGACGAAGTCAGTCCGCGAAGCGGGAGACGTAGCGCCTCTGCCAGGGGGTCTCGACCGCACGGGTGTCGTAGTTCCGGCGCACGAAGTCCACCGCCTCGCCGGCCGGTACTCCGTCCAGGACGGCGAGACAGGCCAGGGCGGTGCCGGTTCGGCCACGGCCACCGCCGCAGGCGATCTCGACGCGTTCGGCGTCGGCACGGGCGTATGCCTCACCGAGGACGGCTTGGGCCTGTGTGTGGCTGGTGGGCAGCCGGAAGTCCGGCCAGCGCAGCCACCGGACGTCCCAGGGGACCTCGGGAGGCTGCTTGCCGAGCAGATAGACGGCGAAGGCGGGCGTCGGACCGGCCGGAAGCGGTCGTCGCAGCGCGCGGCCCCGGACCAGACGCCCGGAGGGAAGCCGCAGAACACCAGCGCCCGTAGCGCTCCAGGTCTCGCTCACCCGCTCACCGTAGTCGCGGCGGGCGGAGTTCGGCCTAGCGCGTCACCCGGTAGCGGAGGTAGACGACCTTCGAGCCGATGGTGCGGGTCTCGACGAGTTCGAGATCGACCTGGCGCTCGTTCCGGGCGAAGAACGGGATGCCGCCGCCGACCAGCACCGGGTGGACCATGACCTGGTACTCGTCGATCAGACCCGCCTCGGCCGCCTCGGCGGCGAGCGTCGCTCCGCCGATCGCGATGTCGCCCTCCCCCGGCTCGGCCCGCAGCCGCTCGATCTCCTCCGCCAGGCCGCCGGAGAGCAGGCGGGCGTTGCCCTGCACCTCCGACAGCGTCGTGGAGAACACCACCTTCGGGAGCGGCTTCCAGAGCGCGGTCCACTCACGGTTCGCGTCGTCGAGCGTCGGATCCTGGTCGGCGGTCTCCCAGTACAGCATCGTCTCGTACAGCCGCCGCCCCAGCAGGTGGACGTCGATGCGCCGAATGTCGTCGATCCAGAAGCGGAAGACCTCGTCGTCGGGGTCCGTCCAGTCGAAGCCGCCGTCCGGCCCGACGATGTAGCCGTCGAGTGAGACGCCCATCGAATAGGTCACGCTGCGCATCAGAAGCCTCCTCCTCGGTGACGCGACCGACAGTACGACCGCCGGACGCCACAGGCTCCTCACACGGCCGGGCGAGGAGGCAGGATGGCCCCCATGAGTGGCATCTTCGACCCCCTCGACCCCCGCCGGGTCCTGCCCGGCGAGTACCCGCTGTGGGAGGAGGCGCTCGCCCTGGTCAACCGGGACCTCGCGGTGACCCTGCCGGACCAGGAGCCGCTGCGACTCCTGGCGCTTCCCCCGTGGGACGAGGGAAGGGGCGAGGACGTCTACGTGGCCATGGCCGGCGGCGAGTGGCAGGGCAACTGCCTGGAGCCGAGTCCGGCCGACTCCCCTGCCCGCGCCCTGGCGGACGTCGCCGAGGCCGCGCAGGAGACCGTCTCCGAACTCCTCTGGCAGGCCTGGCCCGTGTGCGGCGAGCACGGCATCGGCATGCACCCGCGCGAGGAGGACGGGCACGCCGACTGGCACTGCGCGGGCGGGAAATCACCCCGCGAACCGGCACACGTCCGCGCCGCCATCGGCGCCCTCGACAGCCTGGTACGCCCCCACCACCCGAACCGCAAGCGCCGGCGGCATGAACGCTGACCGCTGCGTGCGGCAGGGGCCCGACGCCCTCGAAGAGGTCAGACCGCGCACGCCCGCGCGAACGCGGTGAAGGCGGCCCAGGCGGTCGGCGCGGCCGTCAACTCGCCCTTGGAGTGGTCCTTCGTGTCCCGGACGCGGACACGGGGGAGGTTGTCGGCGACACAGACGGCGGCCCCGACAGGGGGCGCCCCCGGACCCGAAATGCCGGGAACGGGGCCGCCTCGGACGAAGTGCCGTATATCTAGAGGAGGTTGTACGCCTTCATGTGGCTATCATCGATCTGCACCGGCGCCGTGAACGGCCGCGCCGCGTTACCCGTGCCCGAGTACCGGAGCAGCTCGCCCGTCGTCTTCCGGGCCAGCAGGTCCACCTTGCCGTCGGCGTCGCTGTCGCCGAGGGACAGCAGCCGGTCGTAGGCGTTCCACCCGCCGCCGATCTTCGTACGGCCCGCGAACGGCGCCTTGTAGTCGCCCGTGCCCTTGTAGAGCCAGAGGACGCCGGCCTTGTCGCGGGCGGTGATGTCGGCCCTGCCGTCACCGGTCAGATCGCCCTGGCCGGCCAGCTCGGTGTACTGGCCCCAGCCGCCGCCGACCCGCATACGGGTGGTGAGGCGGCCGTCCGGGTAGCCCAGGTAGCTCCACAGCACACCGGCCCTGTCGAGGCCGATCAGGTCGGCCTCCTTGGCCCCGCCGAGGGTGCCGGGCGAGAGGACCGTGCGGTAGATGTCCCAGCCCCGGCCGACGTTCTTCGGCCCGCGCAACTGGCCGTCGACCCAGCCGGAGAAGTCCAGCCGCCCGTTCTTGTAGAGGGTCCACTCGCCGTCGCCGAGCCTGCCGTCGCCGATGTTGTCGACGGTGATGAGGTCGGCGAGGTCCGACTGATCGCCCGCGTCGGGCCCGGAGATGTCGGGCCCGTCGGTGAAGAGGAGCGGTCCTCGGGGGTACCACTCCCACAGCTCGTGGGTCTGCTTGTGGACGCCGTACAGGTGGAAGACGGGCGCCACCACCGGGTCGGCGGCCGGAGCGGCGACGGCGGAGGCCGCCCCGGTGGCCGTCGCCGCCGCGACGGCGGTGGCGACGAGCGCCGCCCTCAGCCCGGGCCTACGTCGTTCGAACATGATCGGGTTCTCCCCTGCGTCTATTTCGTTGTCACCCTTCCGACGGGCGAAAGCCCCCCAGGGTTGCCCGAAATCGCGCACCTTTTTTCTCTTCCCGACCGTCAGATCATCAGCACGATCCGGCCGGGCCGGTCACCCGCGTGACCCCGGCCCCCGGACCGCGTTTTGCGCGGCTTCCGCCGCCGGGTCAAGGGTGGGCGCAGCCCATCGGCGGAGCCGACTTGCCCTTGACGCGGTGGCGGAAGGTGCGACTCTCGGAAAGAGGGCGGTCCCACCAGAAGCCCACGAAGCCGGCCCGCCCCCAGAACGTGCCGGGCGGCAGCCGGGTCAGCTCGCCGGGGTGGTCAGCTCGCAGTGCGGATAGTCGTTGTCCGGATCGCCGACGGCGGTCCAGAGCATCAGGACCTTGCCTTGCCTCAAGGCGGAGTAAGGGTCGGGCTTCCGCTCAAACTCCGTGGGGTCAGCGGTGTCGGAGCCCACGGGGTGAGCGTCGTCGAAGGTGACAGCGACGATGCTTTGCCCCTTGTAGGCGTTTTGCTTCCAGGTGCCTGTTCCGGACCAGGTCAAACCGTCGTACCACGCGACGGCGACGCAGATTTTGTCGGCGATGAACGTCCCGTCCCGCTTCAGCGTGATGGTGCCGCCGTCGTCATCGGTCCACGTGGTCTCAAGTTCGGCCGGTTTCAGAACGACCGGTTCGCCGTCGGGCGGCGGCATGACGGTGAACCTGCCGCAGGCCGTCAGGGCGAGAGCCATGGCGGCCAAGATCAGCGCAGTACTGCAGCGACGCGACACACTCCACCCCTAGCGGGTTCCGCAGGCCGCGTGCGCGACCGGTGGACTCAGGAACCCACGCCGTACCCTGACACGGAGTTTGAACATGTTCAAGTCTCCGCCCGGAGCGAGCAAGCGTGCGGACCGGCAGCGCACTTCACTCGTACGGGCGGTCTTTACTCTGCGTGTCGTTGCGGGCATATGCCGTGCGGTACGTTCACACAAAACGGCCCTCGCCAACGGGTGCAACCGTCGTCGAGGGCCTCAACCACTAGTGGAAAAGACCTCCACCGTGATCTACCGCAACTTTATCGCGCCCTCTCGCGCCTTCAGCCAGTTCTCGCACGAGATCATCCGGCACCCGCGCCTCGACTCCCACGCGACCCGCCTCCTGACCTGGCAGCTCTCCCTCCCCGAGCGCGCCCGCCAGACCCTCTCCGAGACCGCCAAGCGCGCCCGGATCGGGGCGTGTTCCTTCAACCAGGCCAAGCGGCAGCTCAAGGCCGAGGGGTACGTGCACGAGCGGCGCGTGCAGGGTGAGGGAGGTCTCTGGGCCACCCAACAGCTCGTCTCCAGCGTCCCGTTGCGCGCCGAGGAGGCCGCCAAGGTCTTCGGCGGCATCCCCTTCCGCGCCGGAGCCGAGCGGGTGTTTCCGCAGATGGCGCCGAGTGCCGTGGTTCCGGCCGTCGGTCATCCGGTGAGTCCGTCGACCGACGGTCATCCAGAGAAAGATCCTAGGGAAGACACCTCCATCCTTCCCCCCGAGCCGGAGCCCGAGCCGGAGCCGGAGCCGGAGGTCGGCTCTCGGTCCGACCCCGACCCCGACCCCGAGCCCGAACCCGAACCCGAATCCGAACCCGACCCCGAATCCGAACCCGACCCCGACCCCTGCCCCGACCCCGACTCGCCACTCGACGAAGCCCGCGCCCTCGTCGGCGCCCTCCCCCTCCTCTCCCCCGCCCTGCGGCACATCCCGCCCGGCATGCGCGACGAGCTCACACGGCTCACCGCCCGCTGGCTCGCCGCCGGGCACACCTCCACCGACGTCCACGAACACGTCCTGCGCGGCCTGCCCGGCGCCGGGACGCCCGTACACCGGCCCGGCGGCCTGGTGAGATACCTACTGCGCCACGTACCGCCCCTGCGCGTGACCCCGCCGGCCGGACCGCCCCGCCTCTCCCCACGGCTCGAAGGCGCGCAGGAGTGCGCGGGCAGACACACCCAGCCCATGCTGTTCCGGCCCGTCGTCGAGGGCCAGACCCTGTGCCCGGAGTGCGCCTCGTGGGCTACTGCCCCAGTCGGTAGCGGATCCTCTTGACGACTTCCTTCAGGTCGGGCCCACGCGGGCGCGGCGGCCGGAGGGCCGGGCGTCCCGGGCCCGTTGGGGTCAGCGGTAGATGAGTAGTTCGTGTTCTGTGGCGCCTGTCAGTTCGTAGCGGGTGCGGACCAGGGGGCGGCCCGCGTAGATGCGGATCAAGGTCGCCGCGTCGCCGATGAAGCGGGCCGGATCGCGGCCCTCGACCTCGTTGCCCAGGGCCACCGGGCGGTCTTCGCGGTCCGCCAGGACGCCTACCAGGCGGGGGGTCTCCCGTTTGCGGCTTGTTACCGAGAGGAGGGGGAGGGCCAGGTCCAGGCTGGCGCCGCAGTAGGCGCCCGGTTCGCCGAAGGCCTCCCGTACGTCTCCCGCGTGGACCCACTCGCCCAGCGCGACCGCGTCGAGCCGGCCGTCTTCGCGCTCGGCGATGACCGGGCCCGCTTCCGTCAGGCCGCGTTCCAGTTCGTCGAGGATCCGGGCCAGCGGCCAGTCCTCGCGCTCGGCCACGTCACAGGCGTTCGCCTCCGGCAGGAACACGCCCTCCTCCAGGCGGTTCTCCACGATCCTGACCAGGGCCGCCCCGCAATGGGCCAGGACCTGCCTCGCCGTCCAGCCAGGGCAGGCCGTGCGGAGCTCGTACGCCTCCTCGGGCGTCCGGCGCAGCAGCGGCATCAGGGCGTCCCGTTCCGTCCGGAGGAGGCGGTCGGGGAGCCAGGGGTCACGCGCTTCGTCGTTCGTACACATCAGTAGCGGTAGTGGTCCGGCTTGTACGGGCCCTCCACCGGGACCCCGATGTAGGAGGCCTGCTCGGGGCGGAGGGTGGTCAGCCTGACGCCCAGGGCGTCGAGGTGGAGCCTCGCGACCTTCTCGTCCAGGTGCTTCGGCAGGGTGTAGACGTCCACCGGGTATTCCTCCGGCTTCGTGTACAGCTCGATCTGCGCCAACGTCTGGTCCGCGAAGGAGTTCGACATCACGAAGGAGGGGTGGCCCGTGGCGTTGCCGAGGTTCAGCAGGCGGCCCTCCGACAGGACGATGACCACCTTGCCGTCTTCGAACGTCCACGTGTGGACCTGCGGCTTGACCTCGTCCTTCACGATCCCGGGGATCGCCGCCAGGCCCGCCATGTCGATCTCGTTGTCGAAGTGGCCGATGTTCCCGACGATCGCCTGGTGCTTCATGCGCGCGATGTCGGACGCCATGATGATGTCCTTGTTGCCCGTGGTGGTGATGAAGATGTCGGCCGTCTCGACGACGTCCTCCAGCGTCGCCACCTGGTAGCCGTCCATCGCCGCCTGGAGCGCGCAGATCGGGTCGATCTCCGTGATGATCACACGCGCGCCTTGGCCTCGGAGGGATTCGGCGCTGCCCTTGCCCACGTCTCCGTAGCCGCAGACCACCGCCGTCTTGCCGCCGATCAGGACGTCGGTGGCGCGGTTGATGCCGTCGATGAGGGAGTGGCGGCAGCCGTACTTGTTGTCGAACTTCGACTTCGTCACGGCGTCGTTCACGTTGATCGCCGGGAAGAGCAGGGCGCCCTCGCGGTGCATCTCGTACAGGCGGTGGACGCCCGTCGTGGTCTCCTCCGTCACGCCCCGGATGCCGGCGGCGATCGTGGCCCAGTCCAGGGTGGTGGACCGCAGCAGCTCCAGGATCACCCGGTGCTCGTCGTTCTCGGCGGTCGACGGGTCCGGGACCTCACCTGCCTTCTGGTACTCCACACCCTTGTGGACGAGGACGGTCGCGTCACCGCCGTCGTCCAGGATCATGTTCGGGCCGAGGGACGAGGACCGACCGTCAGACGCAGCCGGGCCGTCGGCGTTCGGCCAGGTCAGCGCCTGTTCCGTACACCACCAGTACTCCTCCAGGGTCTCGCCCTTCCAGGCGAAGACCGGGATGCCCGCGGCGGCGATCGCGGCGGCCGCGTGGTCCTGCGTCGAGTAGATGTTGCAGGAGACCCAGCGGACCTCGGCACCGAGCGCGACGAGCGTCTCGATGAGGACCGCCGTCTGCACGGTCATGTGCAGGGAGCCGGTGATACGGGCTCCGGCGAGCGGCTGGGTCGCCGTGTACTCCCGGCGGATCGACATCAGGCCCGGCATCTCGTGCTCGGCCAGCGTGATCTCCTTGCGGCCGAAGTCCGCGAGACCTATGTCGGCGACCTTGTAGTCAGAGAACTCAGACATGGACAACGCTCCTTGCGCTCATGATGGTTCGGTGGATTTCCAGCGCCGCCGTCGACTTGTTCAGCGTGATGTAGTGCAGGCCCGGCGCGCCCTCGTCGAGCAGCCGCAGGCCCATCCCGGTCGCGTGCTCGACGCCGATGCGGTACGCGGCGGCCGGGTCGTCCTTCGCCGCCTCCAGGCGGTGCGCCAGGTCCTCCGGGAAGGCGGCGTCGCTCAGCTCGGCGAAGCGCCGGATCTGGCGGACGTCGGTGGCCGGCATGATCTCCGGGATGATCGGGGTGTCGCAGCCGGCGGCGGCGACCCGGTCCCGCAGCCGCAGGTAGTCCTCCGGGTCGAAGAACATCTGCGTGATGGCGTAGTCGGCGCCCGCCCGGCACTTGGCGACGAAGTGCGCCAGGTCGGCGGACGGATTCAGGGATCTCGGATGACCCTCGGGGAAGGCCGCGACTCCGATTCTGAAGTCGCCCAACGAGCGGACCAGTTCAACCAGTTCGTACGCGTACGTGAAGCCCTGCGGGTGCGGGGTCCAGGCGCCGCGCGGATCGCTGGGGGCACCTCCCTGGCGAAGCTCAAGGGGAGGGTCGCCGCGCAGGACGAGCACGTCCCGGACGCCGGCGTCCGCGTACGCGCCGATGATGGCGCGGAGCTCGGCGACCGAGTGCCCTACGGCCGTCAGATGGGCCACCGGCCGCAGCGTCGTCTCCGTCACGATCCGCTTCGTGACGTCGATGGTCCGGTCGCGGGACGAGCCGCCCGCGCCGTACGTCACGGAGACGAAGTCCGGGGACAGCGCCTCCACTCGGCGGATCGCCTCCCAGAGGCTCTGTTCTCCGCGCTCGCTCTTCGGTGGGAAGAACTCGAAGGAGTACGTGGGGTTCGCGTAGGTGGGGTTCGCGTACGTGGGGTTCGCGTACGTGGAGTTCACTGGCGTCGGCCTCCCGCGTTGAAGTAGCTCGCCTCCGGGTGGTGGACGACGATCGCGTCCGTCGACTGCTCGGGGTGCAGCTGGTACTCCTCCGACAGCTCGACCCCGATCCGTTCGGGGCGCAGGAGGGCGGCGATCTTCGCCCGGTCCTCCAGGTCGGGGCAGGCCGGGTAGCCGAGGGAGTAGCGGCAGCCCTGGTACTCGGTGCGGAGCATGCCGTCGATCCCGGAAGGGTCCGTAGCGGCGATGCCCCACTCCGTCCGCACCCGCGCGTGCCAGTACTCGGCGAGCGCCTCCGCCAACTGGACGGAGAGGCCGTGGAGTTCGAGGTAGTCGCGGTAGGCGTCGGCGGCGAAGAGCCTCGCTGTCTCCTCGCCGATCCGAGAGCCGACGGTGACGACCTGGAGGGCGACCGCGTCGACCTCGCCGGAGTCCTCGGCGCGGTGGAAGTCGGCCAGGCAGAGGCGGCGGCCCCGCTGCTGGCGGGGGAAGGAGAAGCGGGTCCGCTCGCCTCCGTCCTCGTCCAGGACGATCAGGTCGTCGCCCTTGGACACACAGGGGAACCAGCCGTAGACGACGGCTGCTTCGACGAGGCCGTCGCGCTCGACTCGGTCGAGCAGTGCCCGTAGCCGCGGCCGGCCCTCCGTCTCGATCGTGTCGGCGTCCTTCAGGCCCCACTGGCCCTTGAAGAGGGCGGTCTCGTCGAGCCAGGGGGCGTACGCGGCGAGCGGGATGCCCTTGACGACCCTGGTCCCGAGGAAGGGGGGTTCGGGTACGGGGTTGTCGGCGGCGACGTCGGAGCGGCCGACCGGTTCCGGCTCCCGTACCTCCAGGGCGACGGGACCACCCGGTGTCGCCGTGCGCTTGGGTACGCGCCGCGGCTTCAGCGGCGGCAGTACGGCTCCGGGGACGCCCCTCTTCACGCCCATGAGCGCGTCCATGAGGCGCAGGCCCTCGAAGGCGTCGCGGGCGTACCGCACCTCGCCCTCGTACAGCTCGTGGAGGTCCTGTTCGACGTACGCCCTGGTGAGGGCGGCGCCGCCGAGGATCACGGGGAACTTGGCGGCGAGGCCGCGGCCGTTCAGCTCCTGGAGGTTCTCCTTCATGATCACGGTGGACTTCACCAGCAGCCCCGACATGCCGATGACGTCGGCCCGGTGCTGTTCCGCGGCTTCCAGGATCGCGGAGACCGGCTGCTTGATGCCGATGTTGACGACGTTGTAGCCGTTGTTGGAGAGGATGATGTCGACGAGGTTCTTGCCGATGTCGTGGACGTCCCCACGGACCGTCGCGAGGACGATCGTGCCCTTGCCGTCCGCGTCGGTCTTCTCCATGTGCGGTTCCAGGTGCGCCACGGCCGTCTTCATGACCTCGGCGGACTGGAGCACGAACGGCAGCTGCATCCGGCCGGAGCCGAAGAGCTCGCCGACGGTCTTCATGCCGTCGAGGAGGACGTCGTTGACGATCTCCAGGGCGGGCCGGCCGGCCAGGGCCTCGTCCAGGTCCGCCTCCAGGCCGTTCTTCTCGCCGTCGATGATCCGGCGCTTCAGCCGCTCGTCGAGCGGCAGCGCGAGGAGCTCCTCCGCCTTGCCCGCCTTGAGGGACTTCGCCGTCGCGCCCTCGAACATCTCCAGGAAGCGCTGCAGCGGGTCGTAGCCCTCGGAGCGCCGGTCGTGGATCAGGTCGAGCGCGACCTCGACCTGTTCCTTCTCCAGGCGGGCGATCGGCAGGATCTTCGACGCGTGGACGATCGCGGAGTCCAGGCCGGCCCGCACGCACTCGTCGAGGAAGACCGAGTTGAGGACGATCCGCGCGGCCGGGTTGAGGCCGAAGGAGATGTTGGAGAGGCCGAGGGTCGTCTGGACGTCCGGGTGGCGGCGCTTCAGTTCGCGGATCGCCTCGATCGTGTGGACGCCGTCCCGGCGGGACTCCTCCTGGCCCGTGCAGATCGTGAAGGTGAGGGTGTCGATGAGGATGTCCGACTCCCGGATGCCCCAGTTGCCCGTGAGGTCGTCGATGAGCCGCTCGGCGACGGCGACCTTGTGCTCGACGCTCCGGGCCTGGCCCTCCTCGTCGATCGTCAGCGCCATCAGCGCCGCGCCGTGCTCCCTCGCGAGGGCCGTGACCTGCGCGAACCGCGATTCGGGGCCGTCGCCGTCCTCGTAGTTCACCGAGTTGACGACGGCCCGGCCGCCGAGCTTCTCCAGGCCGGCCCGCAGGACCCCGATCTCGGTCGAGTCGAGGACGATCGGGAGGGTGGAGGCGGTGGCGAAACGGCCCGCCAGCTCCGCCATGTCCGCCGTGCCGTCACGGCCGACGTAGTCCACGCACAGGTCGAGCAGGTGCGCGCCCTCGCGGATCTGCTCCCGCGCCATCTCGACGCAGTCGTCCCAGCGGCCGTCGAGCATGGCGTCGCGGAACTTCTTCGACCCGTTGGCGTTCGTCCGCTCGCCGATCGCCAGGTAGGCGGTGTCCTGCCGGAACGGCACGTGGCTGTAGAGGGAGGACGCGCCCGGCTCCGGCGTCGGATGACGGTCGGGGACGGCCGCGCCGCGCACCCGCTCCACGATCTCCCGCAGGTGCTCCGGCGTCGTGCCGCAGCAGCCGCCGACGAGCGCGGGGCCGTAGTCCCGTACGAACGCCTCCTGGGCGTCGGCCAGTTCGGCCGGGGACAGCGGGTAGTGGGCGCCGTCGGAGGTGAGGACCGGCAGGCCCGCGTTGGGCATGACGGAGATCGGGATGCGGGCGTGGCGGGAGAGATGACGGAGGTGTTCCGTCATCTCTGCCGGGCCCGTGGCGCAGTTGAGGCCGATCATGTCGATGCCGAGCGGTTCGAGCGCGGTGAGCGCCGCGCCGATCTCCGAGCCGAGCAGCATCGTGCCCGTCGTCTCCACCGTGACCTGCACGATCACCGGCAGGTCCACGCCGACCCAGTCCAGGGCCCGGCGGGCGCCGATGACGGCCGCCTTCGTCTGGAGCAGGTCCTGCGAGGTCTCGATGAGGAGGGCGTCCGCGCCGCCCCGGATCAGGCCCTCCGCGTTCTGCTGGAAGGCGTCGCGCAGCGGCTCGTACGTGACGTGGCCGAGGGTCGGCAGCTTCGTCCCGGGTCCCATGGAGCCCAGGACCCAGCGGGGGCAGCCGTCGGCGGCCGTGTGCGCGTCGGCGGCGGTACGGGCGATCCGGGCGCCGGCCTCCGACAGCTCGTACACCTGGTTCTCGATGCCGTACTCGGCGAGCGCGGCGAGGTTCGCCCCGAAGGTGTTGGTCTCGACGCAGTCCACACCGACCGAGAAGTAGGCGTCGTGGACCGAGGCGACGATGTCGGGGCGCGTGAGGTTGAGGATCTCGTTGCAGCCTTCGAGGTTCCGGAAGTCGTCCATCGTCGGGTCGGCGGCCTGGAGCATCGTGCCCATCGCCCCGTCGGCCACCACGACCCGCGTGGCGAACTCCTCCCGGAGGGACCGCCTTCCCGTACTCATGTGAGTCCCCTCAGATGGGTGACGAGGGTGGCCGTGCAGCCCACCCCGTACGTCGTCCTGATCCGGTCCAGGAGGGAGTCCCGGTGCAGCCGGTACTCCTGCGTCCCCACGTAGTCGAGGACGGTCGCCGCGACCGCGCAGCCCAGCTGCGCCGCGCACCGCTCGGGCACGCCCCACAGCGTCCCGGCGAGGAAGCCCGCCCGGAAGGCGTCCCCCACGCCGGTCGGGTCGACGACCCCGGCGACCTCCACCGCCGGGACGGCGAGCGGGGCTCGGTCCGCGCCTCGGATGCGGACGCCCGCCTCGCCGTGCGTGGTGACCCAGGTGCCGACCCTGGCGAGGACCTCGGCCTCCCTCCAGCCGGACTTCTCCAGGAGCAGGGCCGTCTCGTACTCGTTGGTGAAGAGGAACCGCGCCCCGTCCACCAGCTCCCGCACCTGCTCCCCGTCGAGCCGCGCCAACTGCTGCGACGGATCGGCGGCGAAGGGAATCCCCAGGTCACGGCAGGTGCGGGTGTGCCGGAGCATGGCCTCGGGGTCGTCCGGGGAGACCAGGACCAGTTCCAGCCGGCCGGTGCGCAGGGCGACGTCCCTCAGGTCGATCTCGCGCGCCTCGGCCATCGCCCCCGCGTAGAAGGTGGCGATCTGGTTCTGGGCCCGGTCGGTGGTACAGACGAAGCGGGCGGTGTGGAGCGACTCGCTGACGCGCACCGAGTCGGTGTCCACACCATGGTCCTTCAGCCAGACCCGGTACGGCTCGAAGTCGGCCCCGACCGCGCCCACGAGGGCGGGCCGCAGCCCGAGCACACCGAGTCCGAAGGCGATGTTCGCTGCCACTCCGCCACGCCTGACCTCCAGGTTGTCGGCGAGGAACGACAGGGAGACCCGGTCGAGCCGGTCGGCGAGCAGCTGCTCGCTGAACCAGCCGGGGAAGGTCATCAGATGGTCGGTCGCGATGGATCCCGTGACAGCGATGCGCATGACCTAAGCCCCCGCTGCCGTCTTCAAGGCCTGCACACGGTCCCTGCGCTCCCACGTGAACTCCGGGAGCTCGCGGCCGAAGTGGCCGTAGGCCGCCGTCTCCGCGTAGATCGGCCGCTTGAGGTCCAGGTCGCGGATGATCGCCGCCGGGCGGAGGTCGAAGACCTCGCTGACGGCCTCCTGGATCCGCTCGTCCGGGAGGGTGCCGGTGCCGAAGGTCTCCACGAAGAGGCCGACGGGCTCCGCCTTGCCGATCGCGTACGCGACCTGCACCTCGCAGCGGCGGGCGAGACCGGCCGCGACGACGTTCTTCGCGACCCAGCGCATCGCGTACGCGGCGGAACGGTCGACCTTCGACGGGTCCTTGCCCGAGAAGGCGCCGCCGCCGTGCCGGGCCATCCCGCCGTACGTGTCGATGATGATCTTCCGGCCGGTGAGGCCGGCGTCGCCCATCGGGCCGCCGACCTCGAAGCGCCCGGTCGGGTTGACCAGGAGCCGGTAGCCGTCGGACTCCAGGCTGACGCCCTCCTCGACGAGCTCCTTGAGGACGTGCTCGACGACGTACTCGCGGACGTCCGGGGTGAGCAGGCCCTCGACGGAGATGTCGGCGGCGTGCTGCGAGGAGACGACGACCGTGTCGAGGCGGACCGGGCGGTCCCCGTCGTACTCGATGGTGACCTGCGTCTTGCCGTCGGGCCGCAGGTACGGCACAGTGCCGTTCTTGCGGACCTCGGTCAGTCGGCGCGACAGGCGGTGGGCCAGCGCGATCGGCAGCGGCATCAGCTCGGCGGTGTCGTCGCAGGCGTAGCCGAACATCAGGCCCTGGTCGCCGGCGCCCTGGGCGTCGAGCTCGTCGCCCGCGCCCTCGACCCGGGACTCGTAGGCCGTGTCGACGCCCTGCGCGATGTCCGGCGACTGGGCGCCGATGGACACCGACACGCCGCAGGAGGCGCCGTCGAAGCCCTTCGCGGAGGAGTCGTAGCCGATGTCGAGGATCGCCTCGCGCACCAGCTTCGCTATCGGCGCGTACGCCGTGGTGGTGACCTCGCCGGCGATGTGCACGAGACCCGTGGTGATCAGGGTCTCGACGGCGACGCGCGAGGACGGGTCCTCGGTGAGGAGCGCGTCGAGGATCGTGTCGCTGATCCGGTCGGCGATCTTGTCGGGGTGTCCCTCGGTGACGGACTCCGAGGTGAAGAGGCGGCGGCTCATGCCTGGACCTCCACCGGAGCCTGCGCCGGGGCGTTGAAGAAGTGCTGCTCGATCGCGCCGAGGGTGCGGATCGACTCGACCTCCAGGGTCTCCATCTGGATGGAGGTGCCGCTCTCCTGCTCCAGGAGGAAGACGAACTCGACGAAGGACAGCGAGTCGATGAGCCGGTTCTCGATCAGGTCGAGGTCGGAGGCGATGTCGTCGCGCTCGGGGTGACGGTCGAGGATCCAGTTCTTCACCGTCTGCAGGCCGTCGGCCATGGCTGATCTCCTTTAGCTGCTGCCAGCTACTGCTGCTGGACTGGATGCGTAGGGGGTGGGTGCAGGGATGGGTGCGGGGGCCGGGGCCGGGGCCGGGGCCGGGGCGATGATCGGGGCGGCCACCGCGACCGCGTAGTCCACGTCGTGGCTGATGGACACGGTGATCTCGGTGATCCCGGACTCGGCGGCCATCTCGGCGGCGGCCCGGTGCAGCTCCACGAGCGGCCAGCCGCCCTCGGAGCGCCGTACGACGATGTCCGGCCAGGGCAGGAACCTGCCCCTGACCCGTAAGGTCTTGAAAGCCGCTTCCTTGGCCGCGATCCGCCCGCACAGGCTCAGGACGTCGAGCCCGGAGGACGTACGGCAGTCGGCGAGCTCGCCGGGGGTGAGCATCCGCTCGAAGAACGTCTCGCCGTACTGGGCGAGGAGCCTGCGGACACGGTTGACGGACACGATGTCCATGCCGAGGTTCGCCCACCCCAGGCCGCCCGCCGGCGGGGCGGCGGGACGGGCCGGCACGTCAGATCACCGGCCCGGCCGTGCCACTCGCACCGGCCCGCATGCGGGCGTTCGCGTCGAGCACCGCCCGGGTGGCGGACTCCCAGCTGCCGTGGCGCCGGGTCAGTGCGGACAGCCATCGCTCCAGGCCGAAGGCGACGCAGCTGGTGAAGGCCGGTCCGCCGGTCGACTCCAGGGTGATGTCGCAGCGGTCGCCGAAGAAGTTCCGGTGGGTGTTCACCGAGGCGATCGCCAGGTCCTCGTACAGGAACTCGTACTTCACCGGGGTGAGCCGCTGGAGGAGCGCCTTGGAGCCGCCCTTGTCGAAGAACGGGTCGCAGGCGGCCTCCTTGCGCAGCGGCAGGTCGAGCGCCGTCGCGAAGGCCTGGATGCGGTCGGTGAAGTCGGCGAGGTGCGCCTCGGCGTGCTCGCGCGCGCCGATGGCGACGATCTCCCGCATGCGGAAGCCGAGTTGGCGCCGCATGCCCTCGTAGTGGGTCTCCTTGCGGAAGCACCAGGAGCAGATCGTGACGAGGGTGTCGTCGGCGACCTGGGTGCCCTGGTGGTCGAGGTAGACGGCGTAGCAGGACGCCGAGGGCAGTCCGAGCGCGGCCGGTTCGAGGGCGTCGCTCGGGAAGCAGCCGGTGTCCGCGGAGAAGGGCGTGGTCGCGCGGCGCTCCAGGTCGAGCGGGGCGGCGACGACGGCCTGGTGCGGGAAGTTGTCGTAGTAGTCCAGCTTCGCCAGGTCGGCGGCCGGCAGGAGCGGGGGCATGGTCATCGGGCGGGCGCCCGCGGCCACTCCCCAGCTTTCGAAGGTGTCGTCGAGGAGCCGCAGGAGGCGGGTCCCCTCGGGGCCGAGCGAGGGCAGGCCGCGGGTGGTGCCCGGCCGGTCGCTCTGCGGTTCTCGTCGGCTTTCCCCGGCTTTCCCGGGGGCCCCGGCATGCGCGGGGGTCGTCACGGTCATGATCTCTTCACCTCTCGGGTGGGAGGTCTCAGGCAGGTCCTGGGGCGGGTCAGACGACGGGCAGGGTGTCGTCGGTGAAGATCCCGGTCTTCAGGAAGAAGGAGAGCGGCTTGCGGATGGACTTCCGCTCGTGCGGGCGGCGGCGCTCGTCGGCGACGAGCGAGTTGCGCAGGGCCAGCGGGTCCGGGATGCCGGCGTCGCGGTAGACGTGCGGGTTGTAGAGGGAGTTGGTGCTGTAGACGACGTACCGCTTGAGGTACGCCTCGACCTCCCGCACCCGCTCGGCGCTGACGGACTGGCACATCCGGGAGTAGAGGAGCGAGACCAGTTCACGGCCGAAGGCGATGTGGCGGGACTCGTCCTGGTGGTGGATGCGGTTGACCTCGCGGATGGTGTGGCAGAGGGACTCGTCCTTCGCCATCCGGGAGTTGTAGTGGTCCACGAGCTCCTCGAAGAAGAGGATGCGGGTGAAGACCAGGAAGTTCTCGACCTCGGGCTCCCAGGCCGCGTCGGCGCGCATCGCGGTGGAGCCGTAGATCTTGTGGCCGTAGCGGCGGCAGAACTCGGAGAAGAACCACATGTGTTCGTTCTCCTCACCGATGAAGTGGTGGAAGAAGTCCGAGGGGACCTCGAAGCCCGGCATGTGGATGCGGCCGACGACCTCGATGAGGAGCTCGCGGATGCCGTGCACGTTGAGGCTGTAGAAGTTGATGGACTCCCACTTCGACAGGCGCTGAAGCGTTTCCTCACCGAGGGTGTCGTAGTGCTCGGTGCCGTAGACGGTGAGCAGCTCCGGAGTCATCCAGAAACGGTTCTCCTCCAGCGTCTCGGGCCACTGGAAGGTCTGGTACGGGTTGTAGTAGTCCTCGACGGAGCGCTCGCTGAGCCGCTCCAGGACCTCCATGAACCGGTCGGTCACAGGCAGGGGGGCGGTCACGCCCATGTGCGTACTCCTCTGACGATGGGGGCGGGGGTTACGGCCGGACTTCGTAGACCGCGTTGACCGCGGTCTCCGTGGCGCGGCGCCAGCGGGTGAAGCCGGCCTCCTCCGCGATGGCCCGGAAGGCCTTCTCGCCGGAGTGGTTGCCGAGGGCGTGCGGGCCGCGCTGCGCGACCGCGACCGGCAGGCACATCACGGCCGAGAGGGCCATGAACATGCGGGCGGCGGGGGTCTGCGTGTCGATGTCCTGCGGGGACACGTTCGACTCGACGAGCATCCAGGTGCCGTCCGCGTCCAGGGACTTGTGGACGTGCTGGGCGGCGGCGACCGGGTCGCCCATGTCGTGCAGGGCGTTGAAGAAGCACACCAGGTCGTAGCCGGAGCCCGGGTAGTCGTCGGCCGACGCGACCTCGAAGACGACCCGGTCGGAGAGACCGGCCTCCTCGGCGAGCTCGCGGGCGATCGAGATGGCTTCTTCGGAGTAGTCGAAGCCGTGGACGGTGGCCCGCGGGAACGCCTTCGCGATGAGCAGCGTGGTGTGGCCGACGCCGCAGCCGACGTCCGCGACGGTCCCGCCGTTCGCCAGCTTGTCGGTGACCTCGTGCAGCGCGGGCAGCCAGTCCGGGACGAGCTTGTGCTCGTACGTGGGCTGGAAGAAGGAGCCCATGCCGGTGTCGAGGGCCGCGTCGTGCTCGGCCCAGCCGACGCCGTCGCCGGTGCGGTACGCGTCGACGAGCAGGTCCTCGGTGGCGTACAGCGCCTTGAGGGCGGTGAAGAACCCGGCGGCGTACGTGACGGCCTTCGGGTCGGCGAGGACCTCGACGTGGTCGGCGGGGAGCGTGTACGTGAGCGAGCTGGGGTGCCGCTCGACGTACCCGGCGGAGAGCTGGGCGTGCAGCCACTCCTCGATGTACCGCGGGTCGGTGCCGGTCTTCTCGGCGAGTAGCTCGGCGGTCAGGGGACCTTCGGCGGCCAGCGCCTTGTAGAGGCCGAGGCGCTCGCCGAGGGCGACGGTCAGACCGCGGACGGCCGCGCCGGCGTCGGTGATGACCCGCTGATGGAAGTCGTGGGCGCTCATGCCGCCTTCTCCTCGCTGTGGGTGGGGAGGCCGGAGCCGGTCGCACCGGGCAGGTCGCACGTGAAGAGGAACGACCTCGGCACGCCCGGGAGGGCGCGCGGGGCGACCTGGTAGGGCCAGCGCTCGAAGTCGGCGCCGTCCTCGCCGGGCTGCCTGACCTCCCGTACGGCCCAGCCGCAGTCGTCGAGCAGCACCTCGGGCTCCTCGGTGCCGAAGAGCCACGGGTTGCCGTCGTCCTTCAGGGCCTTGAGGAAGGTGCGGGCCAGCGGGTTGACCAGGGCGGCCTTCGAGATGACGTCGCCGAGCAGCACCGAGCCGGGCGCGGCGTGCGCGGAGAGCGTCGAGATGAGGGTGCGCACGGCCTGCTCGGGCAAGAAGAACAGCAGGCCCTCGACGACCCAGAGGACGGGCTCCTCGCTCTTCCAGCCCGCCTCCTTCAGGGGGCCGGTCCAGTCCTGGGTGAGGTCGACCGGGACGCTGATGCGGGTGCGGCCGGCGGGCTGCGGCTCGTCCGCCAGCATCTCGGCCTTGGCGGCGAGGAGCGCGGGGCGGTCGAGCTCGTAGACGGTGACGCCGTCCGGCCAGGGCAGCCGGAAGAAGCGGGTGTCCATGCCGGCGGCGAGGAAGACGACCTGGCGGATGCCCCGCTCCTCCACCGCCTTGACGATGGCCCGGTCGAGGTAGGTGGTGCGGATGGCGAGGAACGGCACGATGCCGCCCCCGTCGTAGCGGGCGAGCAGTTCGAAGCCGATCTGGTCGGCGACGGTCCGCGCGTAGGGATCGGCGAACAGCCGGTCCTCGCGCTCGGTCTCCAGGGCGCGCGCGGCGGCGGTCCACTGGGCGGTGCGGGATACGGCCTCCACAGGAGGTCCCCCTTCACTGGCGAACAGGGTGGGAAGGAACGGCAGAAGAGCCGGGAGGTTGTGCGGACGGCCGTGTTCAGGCGGGCCTGGCGGAGGACGGTCCGTCAGGCACTCATGGCCGGAACAGCGCTCTTCGTCGCCGGTCGCCCACAGGCGACGGGGTCCTCGGCCGCGGGCATCGACGACAGATGGTCGGCCTCGGAGTCGGCGGGGCGCCGGCGGAAGATGCTGTGCAGGATCATGCTGAACACGGCCGTCCCGTCGGCGGCCACCAGGGTGCACCGCGGTTTGACGGTGCCGGTGGTGCGGTTGAACGGCGACGGGGTGGAGCCGAGGATCTCGACGCGCGCGGTGAGGACGTCGCCCGGGCGGACGGGCCGCAGGTAGCGGACCTCGTCGATGCCGGGCGAGCCCATACAGGCGCTGTAGGCGAGCAGGCCGTCCACGTACCGCCGCATGAACATCGACTGCGTGTGGAAGCCGCTCGCGATCAGACCGCCGAACTGCGAACGTTCCGCGAGCTCGGGGTCCGTGTGGAAGGGCTGCGGGTCGAAGCGCCTGCCGAACTCCAGCACCTCCTCCGCCGTGACGGTGACGGCGCCCAGCTCGTGGACGTCGCCGGGCCGGAAGTCCTCGAAGTAGCGCATCGCGCGCCCCCCTTGACCTAGGAGTGATCTTTCCCTGGCGACATCCAATCTACGAATCGTTCGTTTATTTTGTCAACCCAAAAGAAGGCCGGAATCCGTTCAGGCGAGGGCCTGTTCGACGTCGGACCACAGGTCGTCGACGTCCTCGATGCCGACGGACATCCGCACCAGGCCCTCGCCGATCCCGGCGGCGGTCAGCGCGGCCGCGTCCAGCTCCCGGTGGGAGGTGGAGGCGGGGTGCGTCACGAGGGTCTCCACGCCGCCGAGGGAGAGCGCGAGCTTCGCCACCCGTACGCGCTCGACGAAGGCCCGGCCCGCCTCCCGGCCACCGGCGAGCTCGAAGGAGAGCAGCCCGCCGCCGCCCGAGAGCAGCTTCCGGGCGACGGCGTCCGAGGGGTGGCCGGCGAGCCAGGGGTAGTGGACGGCCCTGACGCCCGCGTGGCCCGCGAGCCGCTCGGCGAGGGCGGCGGCGTTGGCGCAGTGCTCGCGCATCCGCAGCGGCAGGGTGGGTATCCCGCGCAGGGTCAGCCAGGCCGCGAACGGGTCGGCGCAGGCGCCGAGTTCGACGGTCCGCGGCCATACGCGGTGGCGCAGTTCGTCGTCGGCGAAGACGGCGGCGCCGCCGAGGACGTCCGAGTGACCGGAGAGGTACTTGGTGGTCGAGTGGACGACGATGTCGGCGCCGAGCTCCAGGGGCCGGCAGAGGACGGGCGAGGCGAGCGAGTTGTCGACGACGCTCGTGACCCCGGCCGCGCGGGCGGCGGCGAGCAGCCCCGGCAGGTCGGGGACCTGGCCGGTGGGGTTGGCGATGGTCTCCAGGACGAGCAGCCGGGTGGCGGGGTGGACGGCGGCGGCTTCGACCTCGGCCGGATCGTCGCCCGATATCCGTACGACCTCGATCCCGTACCGCTCGGCCAGGTCCGACAGGACCGCGTGGGTCCCCCCGTACAGGCAGCGCTGGGCCACCACCCGGTCGCCGGGACGCAGGAGCGCGAGCAGGACGCCGCTGAGGGCGCCCATCCCGGAGGCGAAGGCGATGGCCCCGGCGCCGCCCTCCAGGCCTGCGAGGGTCTGCTCCAGGGCCCGTACGGTCGGGTTGCCGCGGCGGCCGTAGACGTACCGGCCGTCGGGTCCCGCCATCGCGTCGGCGAGCTCGGCGGCGGAGTCGAAGGCGAAGGCCGAGGACTGGACGAGGGGCACGGAGAGCGGCCGACTGCCGGTGGGGAAGGGCTCGTTGAAGACGTGGACGGCGCGGGTGTTCAGTTCCATGGCGTTCCTTTCCTGCCTTTCCTGATACGGAAAAGGGGCCGTCCGACGTCCGGTGACGGACATCGGGCGGCCCCTGGGTGCGTGCGTGTCGGGCGCTTCAGGCGGAGACCTTCTCGCCCTGCGGCGCGGGGGCGGCGGCCTCGGCGGCCACGGCCGTGTCGCTCTTCATGACGAGGAGGGTGATCACACCGCCGACGGCGGCGATGATCGCGGCGCCGACGAAGGCGGCCGAGAACCCGTCGGTGAGGGCGGGCAGGTTGCCGAGCCGGTCGGCGCCCTGGGACATGGCGACGGCGGTCAGCGCGGCGAGACCGAGCGCGGAGCCGACGTTGTAGGTGGTGTTGACGATGCCGGAGGCGAGGCCGGCCTGCTCCTGCGGGGCGCCGGACATCGCGGCGATCATCGCCGGGATGTAGGCGAGGGACATGCCGAGCGCGGCGACGAGCGAGGCCGGCAGGACGTCGACGAGGAAGGTGCCGGTCGGCGGGACGGCCGCGAGCCAGACCAGACCGGCCGCGAGGACGAGGAGACCGCCACCGATGAGCGGCTTGGCCCCGAACTTCATCATGAGCCGGGAGGTGATGGCCGTCATGAAGATCATGAGGAGCACGGTCATCGGGAGCAACGCGGCACCGGAGGCGAAGGCGCCGTAGCCCAGGACCTGCTGGAGGTACAGGTTGAGGAAGTACCACATCGGGATCCAGGCGGCACCGAGCAGCGTCATCGCGAGGTTGGCCGAGCCGAGGCGCGGGACCCGCCAGACGCTGAGCGGCATGAGCGGCTCGCGGATGCTCTTCTGGATCACGAAGAAGAGGATCAACAGGGCGGCGGCGCCGACCAGTTCGAGGACGGTGGCGGTCGCGCCCCAGCCGACCTCGGGGGCGCGGACGACGGCGAAGACGGCGAGCGCGAGACCGGCGGTGACGGCGACGGCGCCGAGGACGTCGACGGAGCCGCGGCGGGACTCGACGTCCGGGAGGAGCTTGGTCGCGGCGAGGGTCGCGAGGCCGATCGGGATGTAGATGATGAAGACCCACTGCCAGGCGGCCCACTCGGTGAAGACACCGCCGAGGAAGACGCCCGCGGTGCCGCCGGCGGGAGCCGCGGCGCCGTAGAGCGCCATGGCCTTGCCGAGCTCCTTCGGGTCGTGCATGAAGAGCATCATCAGCAGGGTCATCGCGGCGGGCGCGATGAGCGCGCCGCCGACGCCCTGGACGGCGCGGCCGGCGATCTCGACCCAGGCGGTCTGCGCGGCGGCGGCGAGGATCGAGCCGACGATCATGACCGCCCAGCCGGTGACGAAGATCTTGCGGGCTCCGACGAGGTCGGAGAGGCGTCCGCCGAGGAGCAGCAGGCCGCCGAAGACGATGACGTAGGCGTTGAAGACCCACTGGAGCTCGCCCTGCGTGAAGCCCAGGTCCTTCTGCATCTCGGGGAGTGCGACCCCGATGATCGAGGTGTCCATGATGACCATGAACTGGGCGGCGGCGAGCACGACAAGTGCCCACCAGCGCCGGGGATTGACGGTTGACATTGCCCTGACCCTTCGCTCGCTGCTGCATACCCCAGGGGGGTACCTTCGCGAAGCACCGTAACATACCCATGGGGGGTATGTAAGAGTGAGATGAGGACGGACCGGACTCCCCCACTCCGAGGTCGGCGCCGGGCAGAATGCCCCCATGACCGCCCAGGAACACCCCGAGCTGCTCCAGCGCTGGAACGCCACCCTGCTCGCCGCCCGCTCCGGCCACGGGGGCCCGGACCCCGCCCCGTACGGCCGGAACCTGCTCTCCCGCTGGGCCGAGCCGCAGCGCCGCTACCACACGGTCGACCACCTGCGGGCGGTCCTCGACCGCATCGACGAACTCGCCGACCAGGGCGGGGAGGGCGGCGAGCTGGAACTCGTACGCCTCGCTGCCTGGTTCCACGACGCGGTCTACCGTCCGGACCGCTCCGAGAACGAGGAACGCTCGGCCGTCCTGGCCGAACGCGCCCTGACGGAAGCGGGCCTGACGGGGCATGAGGTGCGGGAGGTGGCGCGGCTCGTTCGCCTGACGGTCTCCCACGACCCGGCCGCGGGCGACCTGAACGGCGAGACCCTCTGCGACGCGGACCTCGCGATCCTGGCCACCGATCCTGATACCTACAGGGGGTATGCGACGGCGGTCCGCGAGGAATACGCCTTCGTCCCCGAGGACGCCTTCCGGACGGGCCGCGCCGCGGTCCTCCGCCAGCTCCTCTCGCTGCCGCGCCTCTTCCACACGCCGTACGGGGCGGCGGTGTGGGAGGAGAAGGCGCGGGACAACATGGAAAAGGAACTCAAGGAGCTGACGGATGTTTCCGACGCGAATTGAGTCCCGGCTGATCCGACGTCAAAACGTAATGAGAGACGACCTCTACCGCCGGTAAGATCATTCTGCTCATTCTTCGCCAGCGAGAGATGCCGGGAAAGACCATGAAACTGCGCAGGGCCCTTCCGATTACCGCCGTCATACCGGCCCTCCTCGCAATGTCCGCGTGCAGCGGCGAATCCTCGGAATCCGACGGCAAGAAGCCGAAGGCGAGCGCGAGCGCGAAGAGCACGCCCAGCCCGACCGGTACCGCCGCCAAGGCGGCCGCCGAGGCCAGGCGCATCGGCGCGATGGACCCGCAGACCCTGGAAAAGGTCACGCTCTCCGGCAGGAAGAACAGCTACGACGCCAAGAAGGTCGCCAAGGCAGAGGTCGAGGCCGGCCGCGACATGAAAGCCGACAAGGCCGAGTGCCAGCCGCTCGCCGGCCTGGCCGGCGGCTTCACCCACATCCCCGCGGTGGGCGTCGAACACCGCTCCCTCGAACCCACCGAGGCGGAGAACGCCACCATCGGATCGATGTGGCTCGCCTCCCACTCGGAGAAGAACGCCACGAGGGTCATGGCCGACCTGCGGACCTCCGTCAAGGAGTGCCCCGGCGGCTTCAAGACCCTGGGCCTGACCTACAAGTCGGTGCAGACCGTGAAGGCCCCCGCCCTCGGCGACGAGTCCCTCGGCTACCGCATCACGAACGTCGTCGCCAAGCAGAGCGTCACCATGACGTACACCGTGGTCCGCAAGGGCGGCGTGGTCGCGGTCTTCTACGGCGTCAACATGCTGACCCCGCAGAAGAGCGCGATCCCCGAGGCGGTCGTCAAGAACCAGCTGGACCAGTTGGACCAGCTGGGCTGAGCGCCGCCCCTCCACATACGCGAAACGCCCGGCCGGGAGGTTCCCGGCCGGGCGTTGTCGTGCGGTGAATCAGTCACCGAGGAACTGGATGTATCCGTTGTTCCGGTAGACCCACCATGTGCCGTCCCTCAGGAGCCGAAGGGTCGGGGTCCGCCGCTCCACGGGGATCGCCTCGATCTCGCGGAGCAGCTGATACGCCTGCTTGGAGTTGAAGAGCGTCTCGTCGTGCCCGCTCACTCCCCAGCGCACGGCGGTATCCGGCGCCTCGATGACGAATTGGAGCAGGCTCCCCTCGTCGTCGTCCTCGAACTCCGACTGGATTCCTTTTCCTCCGTCGAGAACCCGAACCGCAACGCCCATCTCTTACTTCCTCCTGGCTGGTCCGACTACACCGGGTACAGGGAACTCGGGACTCCCCAGATGGACACGACGATCATGACGCGACTCGTCGTAGCTCCATCGGTCTTCTTCCTCCCGATGATGTCGAGTCCGGGGTCGAATTCGCAGGTGCGGTTGTTCGGCTCCGTCTTCGACACCTGCCACCGGCCCTTGCACTTGAACTCCCCCATCATGAAGATCTGCACAAGCTGAGCATCGGTGATGTCGTCGTTCCAGATGCCCTTCTCCGGCGTGACGTCGGCGCCGCCCTTGAAGTGGCCCTTCCTGATCTTCTCGGGGAACCACTTGGTCATCTTCACCATCGACTTCTTGCACAGGCCCGGGATGTCCGCCCAGCCGCCTTGGTCGATGATCTCCCCGGCAGCGTCGTCCCAGCCCTTGGGCCAGAAGTCCTTGGGGTCAACGGGGGTGTTGCTGTCGTTCGGGTCGTCAGGCCAGCCGTAGTTGTTGTCGCTGGAGGCGACCGTACTGAAGGAGGCCTTGCCGGACGACGGGGTGCTGTACAGAGCGGTGCTGAACGAACCGCTGCCGTACGACGCCGTACTGGACGACCCGGACGTCGACGGGACCAGGCAGACCGGAGACTTCCTGATCTTGTTCAGGAACCCCTGATACTTCTCCATCAGCTGCTTGGCGAACTTCGCCGCGTCGAAGAACTTGTCGAGCGCCATGCCGATCCGGTAGAGGGCCTTCGCCACCGCGGGGATCTTCAGGACGGGGACGAGGAACCCCGCCACGTCCACGAGAGCCCAGACGCAGGCCTCGAAGTCCCAGGTGGACAGGCACTCCTTGATGTTGGCGAGGCCGAACAGCTCAAGCAGGATCGCGCCGCCGTTGGCCTTGACCCACTCGACGACGTCCCCGCCGGCCAGATCCCTGGCCGCGTTGTAGTCGTCGATGCACTGCTGACCACACATCTGCATCAGGATGGATTCGAGTTCCTCCGGAAGCATCTGACCGGTGACCAGGGAGCCGGCCTCGACGTGATCACCACGCTGCTCCAGGAGGCGCTTGCGCTCCTCCTCCTCCGCCCGCTTGGCGGCCTCGTCGGCCTCCGTCGCGAGCGCGTGCGCGTTCTCGGCGGCGGTCTCGGCCGCGTCCGCGTCGCTCTCGGCCTGGGTGGCCGAGGAACGGGCGGCCGCGGCGTCGTTCTCCGCCGAGGTGGCCGCCGCACGGGCACTGGAAGCGTCCTTCTCCGCCTCCGTCGCCGCGCTGTCGGCCGCGACCGCGTCGCCCATCGCCGCGTTCGCGGCGGACGTCGCGGCGAGAGCGTCCGAACCCGCCTGGAGGGCGTATCCGTCGGCCCGCTTGGCGGCGGCCTGAGCGGCCTTGGCCGCCTTCTCCGCTTCCGCCGCAGCGGCCTGGGCGCGCTTCACGGCCTTCGCCGCGCGCTCCGCGTCCTTGGCCGCCGCCGCTGCCGCCTGCGCGGCCAGCTTGTCGTCGGCAGCCGCCTGGTCGGCGAGGCGCTGGGCCTCCGCCGCGTACGCGGCCGCCTGCACGGCCTTCGCCTCGGCGGCCTTGGCCTGCTGCTCCGAGAGGGTCAGCGCGCTCTGGCCGGTGAGGACCGCGAAGCCCGCCGACGCGTCGGTCTCCTGGTAGGGAGAGCCGATGGCGATGGCGTCCTTCGCCGGCTTGACCGCCTGGGTCGCGGTGTCCCGCGCCGCGCTCGCCGCCTGGGCGACGGCGTACGCGTGACCGGCCGTCTTGGCCGCCCACTGGGCGGTCAGGACCGCCTCGGTGTGCGCGGCCGCCGCCTCCTGCTTCGCGACGGCCGCGGCGGCCGACGCCTTCCTGGACTCCGCCTCGGCGTTCCGCGCGTTCTGCGCGGCCGCCTCGGAGGCGTCGATCGCCGTGGCAGCGGCCGCGTGGGCGGCAGCCGCCGAACCGACCGCGGTCGCGTACGCGGCCCAGGCGCCGTCCGCGGCCGCCTTGGAGCGGTCCGCGGCACCCTTGGCCCGGGTCGCGGCCGCACGGGAGTTGACCGCTGCGGTCGTCGCCTCGTTCGCCGCCGCACGGGCGTTGGTCGCCGCGGTGGTCGCCGCGTTGGCGGCGGCACGCGCCTCGGTCGCCAACTGCCGTGTCTCGGTGGCGGCTTCGGTGCCCTCGGCGGCGGCAGCCGCGGATTCGAGGGCCGCGGCCCGGGAGTCCGCCGCCCTCTTGGTGCGCTCCGCCTCGACGGCGCGGTCACGGGCCAGCCTTGCCTGCTCCTCCGACGCCTCCGCGTCGGCCCGCTTGAGCGCGGCTCCGTCGGCGGCGGTCGTCGCGTCGGAGCGGGCGGAGGCGGCCTTGCCCTTCTCCTCCTGCGCACGGGCCTCGGCCGCACTGGCCTTGTCCCGCTCCTGCTCCGCGGTGGCCCGGTGGGCCGCCGCGTTGGCGCGCTCCAGCTCCGCCTCGGCGCGCTTGGCCTGCGCCGTGGCGGCCGCCTGCTTCGCCTCCTGCTCCTCCTTCTCCGCGGTGGCCTTGGCCTCCTGCGCGATCTTCAGGTTCGCCTCGGCCTCGGCCGCCTGCTCGTCCGCGCTGTCCGCCGCGGCCTTCGCCTGGGCGGCGGCCTCCTGCGCGGCGATACGGCGGAACTCGGTGTTCACCGCGTGCGCCTGGGTCTTCGCCAGGGCAAGCAGCGTCTGGGACGTCGAGACCGTGGCGTTCGCCGCGTTCAGCGCCGTCTCCGTCGCCTTCGCGGCGGCCGTGGCGGCGGCGCCGGAAGCGCGCGCGACCTGGACCGACTGCTGGGCGTACATCAGGCCACGGCCGCGCGGCACCCCGGAGGCGTCCGCGATCGCCCAGGCGTCCTGCTGGGCGGTCACCGCGCGCTGGGAGGCGGCGGTGGCCAGAGCGGCCTGGGCCTGGGCCTTGGTGACCAGCGCCTGGACCTTGCCACGGGCCTTGGTGAGGTCCGTCTTGGCCTGGTCGAACAGCGCCTGCTTCGGCTTGAAGAGGTGGTTCGGGTCGCGTGCGAGCTGGTCGTGCCAGTACTTCTGCCAGAGCAGGATCTGGTCGGCGAGCCACGCCTGACCGATCGCCTCGATCATGTGGTCGGTGGCGGCCTTCGTCGCCGCGGCGGCGTCGGCCTCCGCCCGCATGACGATCCCGCGCTGCGTGTTCTGGCCGGCGTACTCCGACTCCCACTCGGCCGAGGCCCGGGAGACGACGTCGCTCAGGGCGTTGCGCGGGTCCACGGGGTCGCCGTGGTTGCACGTGGCCCAGGCCTGCTTGAGGTTCTCGACCTCGACGCGGAACGCCGCGGTCCCCTCGGTGACCTTCTTGGCGGGGAAGCCACCGTGCCGCAGATAGGTGGCGATGTCGGCGGACGTGGTGCTGCCGGAGAACAGGTCGTCGGACGTGGCGGCGTTGCGCAGCATGAAGTCCGCCGCGAAGTCGTGCCAGTCGTCCTTGCCGCGGTTCTGCTCGGTGACGGCCTTGGCCTGGGCGACGGCCTCGGCGCTGGGGTTGGTGTGCCCGTCGTAGCCGACCCGCGCGGACAGCTTCGGCTGCGAAGCGTGCGTGAACGCCGTGATCTCGGCGCCGAACTGCGGCGCGTGCAGCGTGATCTGGTCGCTGAACGAGCTCATCGCGTACGGCCGGTTGGCGTCCTCCAGGATGGCCTTGCGGGCGGCGATGGCGTCCACGTACTCGTACGCGGCCTTCTTGTCCTGGGAGTTGGCCTCTCCCAGGGGCATGAACTGGAACCAGATGGAGTCGCCGATGACCGCGTGCAGCTGTGCGTTGGTCCCGGTCAGGCCCTCGATGGCCGTGGCCTTCGTCCTGGCACCGCCCGCGTGCAGGGCGACACCGGCGAGGCAGCGCTCCTTGCGCGGGGTGGAGCGGACGCCGCTGATGACGGACGTCAGGTCGTTGAGCCGGCGCAGGGCGTCGTCGGCGGCGTTGAAGATCGTCCGCATGCCGTCGGAGACCTTCTCGATCGCCACGGCGAGCGCGGGGATACGACCCACGATCACGGACGACGAGGGGATGTCCACGAGCGCCCAGAGGCAGTCGTCGACGTCCCGCGAGGCCAGGCAGTCCTTCACCTTGGCGGCGTCGAGCTGATCGAAGAGGATCTGCCCGCCGTTCGCGGTGGCCCACTCGACGACGTTCACGGAGACGGCCGCGAGGCCCTTCCGGTAGTCGTCGACACAGGTCTGTCCGCAGGCGTCGAGCAGGATCTGCTCCTCGCGCTCGCCGAGCGCCGGCCAGTTGGCGGCACCGCCCTTGATGGGCGTGGTGCCCTCCTCCAGGGCCTCCTGGTGCGCGGCCTCGTTCTTCTCGCGCTGCTCCTGCTCGATCTTCTTCGCGGCCTCCTCGGCGGCCGAGCTGTCGCCCTCCGCGTCGGACGCCTTGTCCTCGGCGTCCTTGGCGTCCTTCTCCGACTCGGCCGCCTTGCGCGCGGCTTCCGCGGCGGCCTCGGCGGACCGGCCGGCCTTCTCGTTCGCCTCGGCAGCGTGCCGCTCGGCGTCCGTCGCCTCACGGTCGGCCTCGGCGGCGATGCCGCTCACGGCACCGGCGGTGGTACGGGCGCTGAGCGCGTCGGTCCCGGCCTGCTCGACGTGACCGGCGGCGGCGTCGGACGCGTCCTTCGCGCCCTTCTGGGCGTCGGAGGCCTGTCCCGCCGCCGTCTGGGCGCGGGTCACGGCCTCGGCCGCACGCGACGAATCGCTCGCGGCGCGAGCGGCGGCCTCGGCCGCGAGCTTCGCGTCACCCGTCGCCTGGTCGGCGGTCAGCTGCGCGGACTCCGCGGCGGCGGCCGCTGCGACGGCCTTGGCCTCGGCGGCGGCGGCCTGCTGCTCGGCGAGCGTCTTCGACGACTGGCCGGACAGCACCGCGAACGCGGCCGAACTGTCCTTCTCCTGGTACGGAGTACCGACCGAGACGGCGGTGTCGGCGGCGTTGATCGCCGCCTTCGCGCTGTCGCGAGCGGCCAGGGCGGCCTGACCTGCCGCGTACGCCCGGCCGACCACAGTCGCGGCCGACTTGACGGCCTCCGTGGCACTGGTCCCGGCGGCGACCGACTCCTGCTGGGCCTTCTTGGCCAGCTCGGTCGCGTTCTCCGAGGCCGTCGCGGCGTTGTCGGCGCGGATCGCCGCGTCCTGCGACGCGTCGAGCGCGGTGGCCGCGGCGACGTGCGCCGTGGACGCCTCGCCCTGGGAGACGTAGAAGGCGGACCAGGCCGTGTCGGCACTGGCCTGGGCGCGCTCGGCGGCGCCCTCCGCCGTGGTCGCGGCGGTGCGCGCGGCGACGGCGGCCGTGGTGGCCTGGTCGGCGGCGGTCTGCGTGGCGGTCGCGGCCTGTACGGCCTGGTTCGCGGCCGTACGGGCGTTGGTGGCCGCCGTCCGGGTCTCGGCGGCGGCGGCGCTGCCCTCGGCCGCGGTGGCGGCGGCTTCGAGCGCGGCGGCGCGGGCCGCGGTGGCCTGCTTCGCCTGGAGTGCGGCGACCGCCTTCTCGCGCGCGGTCTGCGCGGCCTTCGCCTTCTCGCCGGCGAGCTTCCGCTTCGCCGTCGCATCGGCGGTCGCCGTGCCCGCAGCCGTACCCGCGCTCGTGGCGGCGGTCTGCTGCGTGGCGGCGCGCTCCTCGGCCTCCTTCGCCTTGGCGCGCTCGGTAGCTGCCTTGGCGCGGGAGGCGGTGGCGGTGGCCTGCTCGGCCTGCGCCTTCGCCCGCTCGGCGGAAGCGGTCTCGGCGGCCTCCTTGGCCTTGTCGCGCTTCTGCTCGGCCGTCGTCCGCGCGGCCTTCGCCGTGTTCGCGCTCTCCGTGGCGGCCGTGGCGTTCGCCTCGGCGCTGTCGGCGGCGGCCTTCGCCTGGGCGGCGGCCTCCTCGGCGGCGACGCGGCGGAACTCGGCGTCGATCGCGTGCGACTCGGTCTGTGCCTTCGCCAGGAGCGCGTCGCTGGTGGCGACGGTGGCGTTGGCGGAGGCGAGCGCGGTCTCGGTCGCCTTCGTCGCGGCGACGGCGGCAGCGGCGGAGGCACGAGCCACCTGCACGGACTGCTGCGCGAACATCAGACCCCGGCCGCGCGGGACGTGGGACGTGTCGGCGACGGCCCAGGCTGCCTGCTGTGCGGTCGTGGCCGTCTGGGCGGCGGTGGCGGCCTTGGCCGAGTGAGCCTTCGCCGAGGTGACGAGAGCCGCGATGTTGGCGCGGTACTCGGCGAGGTCCGCGTCGGCCTTGTCGAGCCTGGCCTGGTCGGGCTCGTTGGAGAAGTAGCCGGGCCACTTGGCGATGGTGTCGCGCCAGTACTTGCTCCACTTCAGGACCTGGTCGGCGAGCCAGGCCTGGCCGATGGCCTCGATCAGGTCGTCGGTGGCCTCACGGGCGGCCACCGAGGCGTCGGCCTCCGCGCGCATGATGGTCGCGCGCTGGGGGGCCTGGCCCGCGTACTCGAGCTCCCACTCGACCATCGCGGTCATGAGCGGCTCGTTGAGCTTGCGCGACGGGTCCCACGGGTTCTGGTAGTCGCAGCCGGCCCAGGCCTGCTTGAGGTCCTCGACCTCGACGCGGTACTCGGGCGTGCCCTTGACGGGCGCCACGGTCGGGAAGCCGCCGCGCTTCAGGTAGGCGGCGATGTCGCTGGAGGTGTTGGCGGTGTGGCCGACGTCGCTGAACCTGAGCATGGAGTCGGCTGCCCAGTCGTGCAGCTGGTCCTTGCCGTTGTTCTCCGCGGCGACGACCTTCGCGCGCTCCATCGCCTCGGCGCTGGGCCGGCTGATGTCGACCTCGCCGATGCGCCAGGCGAGTTCCTTCTGCGTGACGACGGTGAAGTGCCGGAGGTCCTCGCCGAACTTCGGCGCGTGCCACGTCAGTCCGGCGTCGGAGGCCACGGAGCTGGCGTACGGGTGGTTGGCGGCGGTCAGGGCGTCCTGGCGGGCCCAGGCCATGTCGGAGTAGACGCCGGCAGCCTCCTGATCGGTCTTGGACGCCAGGTTCAGCGGGCTGGGGTTCCACCATTCGGGGGCCCGAACGATCCCGCCGAGCTGCTCCTGCGTGCCGGTCAGGCCCTCGATGGCCTTGACCTTCACCTGCGGGCCGCCGACGTGCAGCGCCACCGCGGCGATGCAGCGGTCGAGGCGCCGGTCGCTGCCGATGCTGTTGCGGTAGAGGCCGTCGTCCGCCTCGGGCGTCGGCTCCTCGGCGGCGACCGGGGACGCCGAGATCATTCCCACGAGGACGGCGGACGCCGTCATCAGGGCTGTCGTACTGGTGGCCCTGGTCAGGGCCGACCGTAGGCGACGCCGGCGTCTGCCGGCGTCTCTGAGCAATGACATGTCCCGCCTTGCAATCTCGCGATCGTCCGGCAGCACCTCAGACTGAACATGGGCATGACAGAGCAGCGGTCAGCCTCCCCGGGGCACACTCCCCCGAAAACGGCCGCCGGCACGCTCGCCCCCCACGAACCGGCGCTACCGCTTGCTCCGCGACGATGTCACGCGCAGCGCCTCCAAGAGAAGATCAAATAATCTTCACCAAAGCCTCACGGGAGCGAGAAAGAGGTCAAAGCGACGCCTAGTTGATCATGTTGTTACCGGCCGTAAGGAAGGGGCGGGCGAGCGGCGCTCGTCTCGCATCGCAAGACATTCCCCCGCCCACGGAATGACAGGCACAAAATCCAGGTTTACGCATGTCATGCCCTCCCTCTCCGCCGAAGACGCCAGCGGCAGCGCCAACGTCAGCGCCTCCACCCCCACCCCCAGCCGGATGCCCCTGGCCGTCTACATCCTCGGCCTCTCCGTCTTCGCGCTCGGCACGAGCGAGTTCATGCTCTCGGGACTCCTCCCGCCCATCGCGGAGGACATGAACGTCTCCATCCCCCGCGCCGGACTCCTCATCTCCGCCTTCGCGATCGGCATGGTCGTCGGCGCGCCGCTGCTCGCCGTCGCCACCCTCCGGCTCCCCCGCAAGACGACCCTCGTCACCCTCATCACCGTCTTCGGCCTCGGTCAGATAGCGGGCGCCCTCGCCCCGAACTACGCCGTCCTCTTCGCCTCGCGCATCGTGAGCGCGCTCGCCTGCGCCGGGTTCTGGGCGGTCGGCGCGGCCGTCGCCATCGCCATGGTCCCGGTGGGCTCGCGCGCCCGCGCCATGGCGGTCATGATCGGCGGCCTGTCCATCGCCAACGTCCTCGGCGTCCCCGCCGGCGCCTTCCTCGGCGAGCACCTCGGCTGGCGCTCCGCGTTCTGGGCGGTCGCCGCCGCCTCCGCGATCGCCCTCGTCGGCGTCCTCACCCGCATCCCCCGCATCCCCCTCCCGGAGACGAAGCCTCGCCTCAAGCGGGAGCTGGCCATCTACCGCGACCCGCAGGTCCTGCTCCAGGTCGCGATCGTCGCGCTCGCCGCCGGCGGCGTCTTCTGCGCCTTCTCCTACCTGTCCCCGCTCCTCACGGACGTCTCCGGCGTCGACGAGAGCTGGGTCTCCGGCGTCCTCGCGCTCTTCGGGATCGGCGCCGTCATCGGTACGGCGATCGGCGGCCGGGTGGCCGACGCCCACCTCTTCGGCGTCCTGCTCACCGGCATCACCGCCTCCACCGTCTTCCTGATCGCCCTGGCGTTCCTCGCGTCGAGCCCGGTCGCCACGATCGTCCTGACGTTCCTCCTCGGCGTCTCCGCCTTCTATACGGCCCCGGCCCTCAACGCCCGCATGTTCAACGTCGCCGGCGCCGCCCCCACCCTCGCCGGCGCCACGACCACCGCGGCGTTCAACCTCGGCAACACCGGCGGCCCCTGGCTCGGCGGCACCGTCATCGACGCCGGCCTCGGCTTCGCCTCCCCGGCCTGGGCGGGCGCGGCGATGACGGCGACGGCTCTCGGCGCGACGGCACTGGCGCTGCGCCTCGGCGGACGCGCCTCCGGCAGCCACGTCGTGACCAAGAGCGCCACGGCACGATCCGGCGACAACGCCACGGCGGACCCGCTGAAGCGCCACTAGCGCCACCAGCGCCACTGAGGAGGATCTCCGGGACCTGTCCGCCTGACCTGTGGATCACCGGCGTGGCCCCCGACGACGGCTCACCGGTGTTCACCGCGTACAGCCCGAACGGGACGCTCGCCGGAGAGCGCACCTGACGGCTCCGCCACCGCCTCACACATCCCCGTCTCGCGCGGCGACTTCGGGAACGGACCGGAGAACGCACCGACGAGGGACGGTGCGCGATCCCCCGGCGCCCCTACGCGGACATCGCGTCCTGCACGAGCCGCGTCATGAGCGGGGACGGCTCGACCGCCAACTCGCTGCGCAACAGCCGCCGGTACTCGTGGTAACGCTTCACGGCGCAGGCCCTGTTGCCCTCGGCGAGGAGGATCTCGATGAGGATGCGCTGCGCCGTCTCCCGCATCGGATCGATCTGGGCGGCGGTCAGCGCGGTCTGGAGGGCCGCGAGGTACTCCCCTTCCCGCTGGAGCCGCTGGGCCAGGCCCTCCAGCGCGTGCAGGCGGACCTGGTCCCAGCGCTCACGCTCCGGCACGAGCCACTCGTCCGGCCAGCGGGGCAGCAGTTCCTCCCCGAGCCTCGCCGAGGCCCTCGCCGTCGGCGGGCGGCGGGCCGTCGGCGGCCGCTACTTCCTGCGCCAGGCACCGCACCCGGTGCAGGTCCACGTCGACCAGGGGCGCGTGCCGCAGACGGCGGTCGCGCCCGGGGGGGGGGCGACCGCGGTCACGCGACCGGCCGGCTCTTCGGGCGGCGCAGGCCCGCCTCCGTGAGGCGGCGGAGGAGTTCCTTCGAGCCGACCTCGACCGCGCCGCCGGCCACCGCGTCCGCGTACCGCTCGGAGGGGATGTCGTAGTGGTCCCGCTCGAAGGCGCGCGGCGGGGCGCCGATCGAGGCGGCGAAGGTGTGCAGCTCCTCGAAGGAGACGTCGCTGACCAGGTGCGACCACATGCGGCCGTGCCCCGGCCACGTCGGCGGGTCGATGTAGAGGGTCATGTCAGCCCGCCCACCGGCGCGACCACCACTCCCTGCTTGCCGCAGACCCAGTGCGGGTCGGGCCCGAGCTCCGGTTCCACGTCCAGGGCGTGCGGGTCGCCCGTGGAGCAGACCGGACAGAGGGGCCAGCGTCCGTACCGTTCCAGCAGGGCGTCCTGGACGTCCTGGGCGACGAGCCCCGCGACGTACGTCACGCCCTCGGGCCACTGCTCGACCCACCAGCGCCGGTGGGTCACCGCGTCCTCCACCATCGACACGACCTCGGCGGCGGCCACCTCTCGGGCCACCAGGTCGGCCAGTACCAGCGCGCGAGCGGCGTGCAGCGCCTGCTCCACGGGGTCGATCTCGTCCATGCACTCATTGTCACCCGGCGCCGGGAAAGGGCGAGGGTCGCGTCCGTTTCCCGGACCCGCCCGAGACCCGTCCGGGACCTGCCCGGGACCCGTCCCGGACCGATGGGGGTCTTGTCGACCCCTCCGCCCGAAAGTATCTTTCAGATGTGACCAATGAAGTGAAGGAAAGTTTCACTCGCGACGCGCCCCCCGCGCCTGCCGCGCCCCCCGCCCCCGCCGCCCTCGCGGCCAAGGTGCGGACCCTCGCGCCCTCCATGACCCGCTCGATGCAGCGGGTCGCCGAAGCCGTCGCCGGCGACCCGGCCGGCTGCGCCGCCCTCACGGTCACCGGCCTCGCCGAACTCACCGGCACCAGCGAGGCGACCGTCGTCCGCACCGCCCGGCTCCTCGGCTACCCCGGCTACCGCGACCTGCGCCTCGCCCTCGCCGGCCTCGCCGCGCAGCAGCAGTCCGGCCGCGCCCCCGCCGTCACCGCCGACATCGCCGTCGACGACCCCGTCGCCGACGTCGTCGCCAAGCTCGCCTACGACGAGCAGCAGACCCTCGCCGACACCGCCGCCGCACTCGACACCGTCCAGCTCGGCGCCGCCGTCGCCGCGCTCGCCACCGCCCGCCGCATCGACATCTACGGCGTCGGCGCCTCCGGCCTCGTCGCCCAGGACCTCGGCCAGAAGCTGCTCCGCATCGGCCTGATCGCGCACGCCCACAGCGACCCGCACCTCGCCGTCACCAACGCCGTACAGCTCCGCTCGGGCGACGTCGCCATCGCCATCACCCACTCCGGCTCCACCGGCGACGTCATAGAACCGCTGCGGGTCGCCTTCGACCACGGCGCCACCACGGTCGCGATCACCGGCCGCCCGGACGGCCCGGTCACGCAGTACGCCGACCACGTCCTGACCACCTCCACCGCCCGCGAGAGCGAACTGCGCCCCGCGGCCATGTCGTCCCGGACCAGCCAACTCCTGGTCGTGGACTGTCTGTTCACCTGCGTCACCCAGCGTACGTACGAGACGGCGGCCCCTGCCCTCGCCGCCTCGTACGAAGCCCTCGCCCACCGCCACTCACCCCGGACGCGCTGACCGTTCGCGCAGACCGCCCGCCCGCCGAGCGTCACACGTCGACCGCCGACGACGCCGACGACGTCCACGCACCGAAAGAGCCGCACATGTCCCCTTCCACTCCTTCCACCACCTCGGCCGCCACCTCCGCCACGTACTCGGAGCTCCGCGCCCAGCTGGCCACCCTCACCACCGAGGCCTTCCGCCCCGACCTGGCCGAGATCGACCAGCTGCCGACCCTGGACATCGCCCGGACCATGAACGGCGAGGACCAGACCGTCCCCGCCGCCGTCGCCCGTCAGCTCCCCGCCATCGCCGCCGCGATCGACGCCACGGCCGAGCGCATGGCACGCGGCGGCCGGCTGATCTACCTGGGCGCCGGCACGGCGGGCCGCCTCGGCGTCCTCGACGCCAGCGAGTGCCCGCCCACCTTCAACACCGACCCCTCCGTGGTCGTCGGCCTGGTCGCGGGCGGCCCCTCCGCCCTGGTCAAGGCCGTGGAAGGCGCCGAGGACTCCGAGGAGCTCGCGGTGGAGGACCTGACCGCGCTCGGGCTCACCGCCGACGACACCGTGGTCGGCATCTCCGCCTCCGGCCGTACCCCGTACGCCATCGGCGCCGTCGAACACGCCCGCGCACACGGCGCGCTGACCATCGGTCTGTCCTGCAACGCGGACAGCGCGCTCGCCGCCGCCGCCGAGCACGGCATCGAGGTCGTCCCCGGCCCCGAGCTCCTCACCGGCTCCACCCGGCTCAAGGCCGGCACCGCGCAGAAGCTCGTCCTCAACATGATCTCGACCATCACGATGATCCGCCTCGGCAAGACCTACGGAAACCTGATGGTCGATGTCCGCGCCTCCAACGAGAAGCTCCAGGCCCGCTCGCGGCGGATCGTCGCCCTCGCCACCGGCGCTCCGGACGAGCAGATCGAGGCCGCCCTCACCGCCGCCGACGGAGAGGTGAAGAACGCGATCCTCATGATCCTCGCCGACATCGACGCCCCCACGGCCGCCGGCCGCCTCACCGCCTCCCAGGGTCACCTGCGTGCGGCACTGCACGCGACCGACCCCACCGCGTAACCCATCCCATGGACGTCTCGCACCCGAGGTAGGCAGGAATCTCCCGGCCTCAGCCAGGAGAGCACTCCCACTCAAGCCCCCCGCCCCCGGCGGACACCGTCCGCCGGGCCCTCCCCCTTCCCCCCCCCGTCACCGGCAGAGAACGTCCTCCGACGGCCGCACACCCTCGGTGAGATAGCGGGTCACCGCCGCGTCCCCGCACGCGTTGCCGGTGCCCAGGTAGGCCCCGTGCCCGCCGTGGTCGACGGAGACGAGCCGCGCCCGCTCGCCGAGCGCCGCCCGCATCCGCAGCCCCTTGGCATACGGCGTCGCCGGGTCGCGCAGGTTCTGGATCATCAGGATGTTCGACGGCCCCCGGTCGGTGACGCGGACCGGCTTCTCCACGGCCCCGCCCTTCCAGAAGGAACAGGGCGTGATGTTCGCCGGCATCCCCGCCGTCAGCGGGAACCGCTCCCGGTCCTTCGCCACGGCCCGCTCGTACGCCGGTACGGACCCGGGCCAGTTCACGTCGTTGCAGATCACGCCCACGGTGATGGCCGCCGCGTCGTCCGGCATCGCACCGGCCAGCTCGCGCGGCAGCACCGGCTCGCCCTCCGGGTCGAGCGCCTCCGTCACCAGCTGCGCGAAGGACGGGAAGAAACCGTCGGAGTAGAGCGCGAGCTGGAGCGCCTGGAGCAGCATGGACCCCGTCAGCGGAGGCCCGGGCCGCACGGGCTCGCCGGGCGCACCCGGCAGCACCGAGGCGTGCGGCTCCCGGTCGAGCCGCCCCGCGAGGTCCATGAGCACAGCCCGTACGTCCTCGGGCCGCTCCGCGAGCCGCAACCCCTCGACCGCCCGGTCGGGGTGCGCCGCATAGGCCGCGAAATCCGGGAACCGGTCCTCGGCGCCCTGCGCCATGCCCTCCAGCCAGCCCCGGGCGACCCGCCTCGGGTCCGGGTCGTTGCTGCTGTCGAGGACCCAGCGGTCGGTACGCCCGGGGAACTTCTCGGCGTACGAGGCCGCCACGTACGTCCCGTACGACACGCTCCACGCCGACAGCTTCCGCTCGCCGAGCGCCTGCCGCAGCCGGTCCATGTCCCGCACCTGGTTGGCGGTGGTCAGCCCGCGCAGCATGGCACCCCCGTTCCGGGCGCAGGCCTCGGCGATCCGCTTCGACCGGGCGGTGTTCTCCTCGATGCCCCCGTCGGCGCCCGGCCACGACCGCAGCGTCATCATCCACCGGTCGCCCTCGTCGAGCCCGCACCGCGCCTTGGCGGAGCCGCCGATCCCGCGCGGGTCGAAGGCCACGAGGTCGTACGCCCCGTCCATCTCCCTCGCCAGGGCGGCACCCTTCTGCGCCAGCCGCTGCACCCCGGAACTGCCGGGCCCGCCGGGGATCACCATCAGGGTCCCGCGCCGTGCCTCGGGCCGCGTGCTGGGCAGCCGGGAGACGGCGAGCTGGATCTGCTCCCCGTCGGGCCGGGCGTAGTCCAGGGGTACGGAGACCATGGCGCACCGCTGCCCGGGCAGCGGCCGAACGGCCGGAGCGCAGTCACCCCACGCGAGCCCGGCCGTGGCGGTGGCGGTGGCGGCGGTGGCGGTGGCGGTGGCACCGCCCCCGGCCAGAGCGGCACCGGCGACGGCGGCGGCGGAGAGGGTGAGGAGAAGCGTCTTGCGTCCACGGTTCGCTGTCATGCGCACAGCCTCGCGCAGGACCCTCACCCACCCCATCCGGCAAGCACGCGGGTCGAGGGTGGGGCCAACCCCCGCCGGGAAGTGGGGCGTTCGGGCCCACTGGGCAGGCACGGGAGGGAGGCCCCACCGGGAAGGCACCGGGGGCGAGGGGTTCTTGAGAGCTTCTGGTGGGACCGCCCTCTTTCCGAGAGTCGCACCTTCCGCCACCGCGTCAAGGGCGCCTTCGGCGTCGCTGCGCGATGGGCTGCGCCCACCCTTGACCCGGCGACGGAAGCCGCGCAAAAACTCTCGGAGGGCGGTCCGGGGGCCGGGGTCACGCGGGGGCCCGGGCAGTGTCGGGGGTCGGAGGGCGCCTGGCAGGCCGGTGGGGTGGGGCTGGGCCAGTGGCGGGGGTGGGTGGGCACCTTCCGTCGGTTCGGGGTGCGCTGCCGTTGAATGGGGCAGCCGGGCTTGGCTAAGCGGCGAACGCCCGTCACCCGGCCGAGATTCAAGCCCCGCTGGTCACTCCCGGTGGGGGGAAAGACCCACCGGTGAGGCGAGACGATGCGAGACGAGACATTGCTACAGATCGATCGCAGACCAGGGGCGAAACACCCCGACTTTCCGACCCCAGCGGGGGGGCTACTCGTAGTAACTGCGCGCTAGGCATGTCTCCACCCGCCGGGAGTGACCAGCGGGGCCTGAGTCCCAACTGCCCACCGGCCGGGACTCGCTAAGCCAAGCCGGGCCGCCCCATGCAACGACCGCGCACCCCGAGCCCACCCCAGGGGACCCACCCTGCCAGCCGCTAACCAAGCCCCACCCCACCGGCCCGACGGGCGCTCCCCGACCCCGGCCGATGCCCGGGCCCCGGCGACCCCGGCCCCCGGACCGCCCTCCGAGAGGTCTTTCGCTCCTGGAGCCGCCGGGTCAAGGGTGGGCGCAGCCCATCGGCGGAGCCGACTTGCCCTTGACGCGGTGGCGGAACGTGCGACTCTCGGAAAGAGGGCGGTCCCACCAGAAGCCCACGAAGCAGGCCCACCCCGAGTGCCCCCACCCAGTACCTAGACTCCGCACCCATGACGACCACACCGAACTCCGCGCACCTCGCCGCCGTCGCCGCCGACCTGGCGCCCACCGGCACCCTGCGTGCGTCCGTCAACCTCGGGAACCCGGTCCTCGCGCAGGGCACGCCCGACGACCCCTCCGGGATCACGGTCGACCTGGCACGGGAGTTCGGCGCCCGCCTCGGGCTGCCCGTCGAGCTCCTCTGCTTCGACGCGGCGCGGAAGTCGTTCGGGGCGATGGCGGAGGGGCGGGCCGACCTCTGCTTCCTGGCCGTGGACCCGGCGCGCGAGAAGGAGGTCGCGTTCACCTCCCCGTACGTCGTCATCGAGGGCGTGTACGCCGTGCCGCGCGGCTCGGCGATCAGCACGGTCGAGGACGTGGACGCCCCCGGCTTCCGGATCGGCGTCAAGCAGGGGTCGGCGTACGACCTGTTCCTCTCCCGTTCCCTCGCCCACGCGACCGTCGTTCGCGGCGACGAGGGCGTCGACGTGTTCCGCGCCGAGGGGCTGGAGGCCGGCGCGGGCATCCGGCAGCCGATGACCGCGTACGCCGCCGCGCACGAGGACGTCCGGCTGCTCGAAGGACGGTTCATGGAGATCCGGCAGGCCGTCGGAACGACCGTCGACCGCCGGCCCGAGACCGTCGCGTTCCTCCGCGACACCGTGGAGGAACTGAAGGCGAACGGCTTCGTCACCGCCTCCCTCCTCCGCGCGGGCCAGGACCCGGCACTCCTGGCCCCCTGAGCCCCGCACGCACGAAGGGCCCGGCCGTGACGGCCGGGCCCTTCTCTGCGCGACGGAGCCAGGGTCAGTACAGACCCTTGAACCCGTTCCATCCGCTGGAGCCGATGACAGCGCGCGTGCCGTAGAGCCCGTTGCCGGCGCCCTTGTACGCGTACAGCCGGCCCGCCGTGTCACGGGCGACGAGATCCGCGCGCCCGTCGCCGGACAGGTCGCCGACGCCGACGAGCGAGGAGTACCCGCCCCAGCCGCCGCCGACCTTCGCCCGGGCGGCGACCCCGCCGGTCGCCGTGCCGTTGTACCGCCACAGCACACCGGCGGCGTCGACACCGAGCAGGTCACCCCGCCCGTCACCGTTCAGGTCGCCCGCGCCGACGATCTTCTTGTACAGCTTCCAGTTGGAGCCGATCCGGACCCGGGCCTTGACCCGGTGGTCGGCCGTCCCGCCGTAGAAGTACACGTCACCGGTCGACGCCTGACGTGCGACCAGGTCCGCGTACCCGTCACCGTTCACATCGCCCGGCGAGGTCAGCACGTCGTACTGGCCCCAGCCCGAACCGACGACCGTGTACGGCGAGGAGGCCGAGACCACCTTCCCGCACCCCGGCCGGTACGCCCGCAGCTGGTCGCCCACGCGGGCGTACACGTCCGCGCACCGGTCGCCGTTCAGGTCCCCCGTCGGCACGAACACCGACGAGGTCGCGAACTTCGTCCCCGTGCCGGCGATCCGCGCCGAGACCGCGCCCGTGCCCGTACCCCGGTACATCGACACGAGCCCGGTCGTGTCCATCACCAGCAGGTCACCGAAACCGTCGTCCCCGGCGAGGTCCCGCCACACGGCGGCCCCGCCGGCCACGGAGAGGGTCCCGGACTGGACGAGGTCGGCGCCCTGGCCGTCGGCCGGCTTCACCGTCAGGGTCCAGGTGTGGGCGCCGTTCCGGACGAGCTTCCCGGTCGCGTCCTTCCCGTCCCAGACGGGCGCCACGACGCCACGGCCCTCACCGGTGAGGGTACGAACGGTCGCGCCCGTCGCCTTGCGCTTGAGCGCGAGGGACCACGTGCCGGGCTTGGACAGGCTCCAACGCGGCTTCCAGGAGGTGGACTTCAGGTTCACCGACGCCGGCACCGTCGAGTCGAGGGCCGTCACCCGGCTGGTGGCACCACCGAGGCCGACGACATGGATCTTCTGCTGGGCATCGACGTAGGCGACGCCCCCGCCGAAGCGGTCGATCGTCCAGTTCTGACCGTTGTTGGAAACGCCGGGCGTGAGGGTTCCGACGGCGCGCACGACGGGCGCGCCGGAGCGGACGTCGATCACGCTCAGCGGGTCGCCGTCGTTGCCGTTGGACTCCGTGTAGGCGATGAAGCCGTCACCCAGCGACGGCCGGGCGTACGGGGACACCTTGAAGCGGACCGCTGTCTTCTTCTCCCGGTCGTACACAGCGGTGGACGTGTTGTCCTGGCACCGGGCGTAGATCCACTTGCCGACGACCTCGAAGCCGAAGGTGCCGCAGTTCGTCCCGAGGTCCACCGTGGCGACGGTGGACCCGGTGCGCAGGTCGACCGCCGAGACGGTGTCGTTCGCCGTCGACGCGGTCCAGAGCCAGGTGCCCCACAGGGACTGGTTTCCGTTGTCGGAAACCGAGAGGACCTTGCCGGTCTCGATGTCCGCGACGACCGAACGGGTCTCGGAGTTCTCGGTGGCGAGGAAGTGCACGTAGCGGCCGGAAGCGCTGTAGAAGCGGGCGGGCTTGAGCCTGCGTGTGGTGTCCAGGGTGATCTTGCGCGTGGTCGCGCCCGGCGCGGCCGTGGTCACGTACACCGTCGGGACGCACCAGCCGCACCAGTCCCCGCGGGACGGCGGAACGTCGTCCGCCCCGAGCCTGACGAGGCGGCCGTCCCCGGCGTCGGCCCAACGGGCGCCGACGTACCCCGGACCGTAGGGCTCGGCGCACGGCGAGGTGCCGGCGGAGGTCACGGCACAGCTCCAGACGGAGGCGGCCGCGCGCGGCTCGGTGAGGGACACGTCGTATCCCCGGAGGCTGCGGTAGCCGTCCTCGTGCTCGGTCGTGACCCGACCGTTCGTCACGGTCAGGCCAGTCCGCCGGACCGGCTGGGGCGGGGTGCTCAGGACCTGCGCGGTGACGGGCACTCCGGTGGCATCGAGGGTGACGCTTCGGACGCCCCAGTGGGTGGAGTCGGTGCCGCCCGCGAAGTAGACGGTGCCGTCCGTGCCGGTCCTGAGCTCGGAGTCCCCGGCGACGAGGACGCCCAGGTCACGGGTCGCGCCACTGGTGAGCGAGGTGGCCTTGAGCGGGCCGGACCCGTACGAGCTGTAGGCGCCCACGATCCAGCCGCCGAGGAAGGCGAGACGGTCCTGCCTGGCGTCGGTGCTCGGCAGCTTGACCGTGGCGGCCGGACCCGCGGGCGTGGCGCGGGGCACGATGAACGCCTCCGTCGTGCCGTACCCGCCGTAGAGGGCGATACGGTCGGCGCTGAGCGTTGCCTTCACCCCGTAGGGGAGACCGGCCGCGGGCTGCGCCAGCGGGACGAGCGTGGCGGTGACGAAATCGACGAGCCCGACGCCCTGTCCACCGGAGGCCCGGGTGTAACTGACGACGGCGCCCTTGGCATCGAAGGCCAGGACCTCGGGGTAGCCGGTGATCCGCTCGGTCGCCGCGACGTCGACGTCCGCCGGAGCGCCCTCGCCGAAGCCCGGAAGGTGCAGGGTCACGGCGCCTTCGGCATCGGTGCTGTAGCTGAGCAGCCGGTCCGTGCCGAAGGCCCGCAGCCAGGTGTGGCCCTCGGGGCGCGGGCGGGTCAGGGTGACGCCGGTGGTCCAGTCGTGGATCGCGGCGTCCCAGGTGCCCTGGTGGTAGTCGAGGCACGCGAACCGGTCACCGTGGAACGCCATCCTGTCGGTGGAGTCGCAGGCCGCGTGGTACGTGACCGGACCACCCGCGAAGCTCTGCCAGCGCATGCCCTGGGCGGGGTCGGAGGCCTGGAGACCGGTGCCCGCGCCGAAAACGGTCTGGGGCGGCGGAGTGACGCTCGGCGGCGCGGCGATCGTCACCTCGTACGGCGCGCCGGACGCCGCCGCGGCGGACGGTGCGACGGCCGCCAGGCCGGTGAAGCCAAGGGTGGCGCTCAGAGCGAGCGCGACGGCTCTTCGTACGGACAAGTCCCTGTGTCCCCTCGTACGGGTGTGAAGACGGGTACGACACGGGAGGGGCGGCGCGAAGGCAGGACGGGCAGGACGGCAGGACGAAGCGGGCCGCTCGGCCGGGGCCGGCGGGACCCCCCCTGTCGGCAGTCGGATCGTACATTCACGCGACACAGGAGTTCGGAAAGTTTCCTGGGAGCCACCCGCGAAGGCCGCTTCCCGGGCCTGGAGGCCGCCTCCGCGAGCCCGTACGGCATCCCCGCACCCCCTGAGTCAGGGCCTCGGGGATGGGGCGCGTGCGCCTCTCACAGACGATCACCAAAGCACCTCTGACCTGCACTTTTACCCTCCACTCCCGTACCCTGGAGATCGACTCGGAGGGGGATCCCTAATGGACCGCAACAGCCGTGAGAACCGTGACATCCGCACGGTCGAGGACGTCCTGCGTCTGCTCGACGGGCTCTTCGCTCCCAGCGCCGACCGGTGGTCGGAAGGTGGGGCCGGGTGGTGGGACGGCTTCTATGCGGACCGGGACAAACCGGTGCCGTTCTTCGTCGCCAAGCCGGACGAGAACCTCGTTTCGTACGTCGAGCAGGGCCTGCTCCCGGTCGGCGGCAAGGCCCTCGACCTCGGCTGCGGGCCTGGGCGGAACGCCCTGCACCTCGCGTCGCTGGGCTTCGACGTGACCGCGGTCGACCTCTCGCCCGCCGCCATCGCCTGGGCGGAGGAACGAGCCCGGGAAGCCGGCGCCGAGAGTGTCAGGTTCGTGTGCGGCGACGCCTTCGCCGCTCCCCTGGACGGCCCGTACGACCTCGTCTACGACTCCGGCTGCTTCCACCACCTGCCCCCGCACCGCCGCGTCAGCTACCTCGCGCTCCTCGACCGTGTCCTCGCGCCCGGCGGGCACTTCGCGCTCAGCGCGTTCGCCGCCGGGGAGGGCGGGATGGGCTCGGAACTGCCGGACGCCGACTTCTACCGGCAGGGCAAGCTGGACGGCGGACTCGCCTACACCGACGCGGAGTTGCGTGCGCTCTTCGCCGAACTGACGGAGATCGACGTCCGCCGCATGCGCGACGAGCCCACCACGTCCCCGACCTTCGGGGAACCCTTCCTCTGGACGGCCCTCTTCCGCCGCTGAGCGGCCGATCCGCCGACACCCGGGCGGGGCGGGGGGAAATCCCGTGGAGGCCCCGCGCCCCCGTCCCTACCCTGGCCCCCATGGGCCACGCCAAGACCTCGTACGTCTGCCTGCCGTGCCGGGCCTCGTACAAGCAGCCGTACGACCGCGCCCGCGAGCGGCGCTGCCCGCGCTGCGCGCGCACGCTCATCCACGTGGGATCGGCCTTCGCCCCGCCCCGCCGCCGGGACACCTCGGCCTGGCGGGTGCTGTCGGTCCTCCTCCACGCGGGCGTCCGCTTTCACAAGAGCTGCTGCGGCGGGCCGGGCTACCGGCCCAGGACCCTCGCCGAGGTGAAGGCGCTCATGGCCCGCGCCCGCGCCGACGGTACGCCGTTTCCGAAGGGGATCACCCACTGAGGCGCGTCGAGGCCCCCCGTGCTCACATCGACCGGACGTGGTCCGCGAGGCGGTCGTACTGTTCGCGTACGCCCGCCTCCATGCCCGCCGCCAGTGCCTGGTCCCTGGTCTCGTTCGAGGGCCAGAGCGAGGTGCTGGTCAGGGCCGTGCCGCCGTGCGGGGTCGCGTCGAAGGTGAGGGTGACGTGGACCGGGGCCGTGTCCGGCATCTGCTCGAAGACCTCCGTGTAGTCGAGCCGCTCCGCCGGGACGATCTCCTCGTACGTGCCGGAGAAGACGATCTGCTGGCCGTCCGGCGCGGTCTGGCCCCACCGCCAGGCGCCGCCCACCCGCAGGTCGACGTCGACGACCGTCGTCGTCAGCCCGGAGACGCCGTACCACTGGCGTACGTGCTCGGGGCGCGTCCAGGCCTCCCACAGCCGGCCCGGCGGGGCGTCGAAGGTCCGGGTGATGACCAGTTCGCGATCGGCGGGTGTCGTCATCAGGGTGACCATGGGCTCGGCCTTCCACGATGTCCCTTCTGCGGTATCCCTTCCAGGATCGCCCCGGCACTCCCGCACAGCCACTCCCGTAAAGGGAGTGAACACGTTCAACAGGTGAGCGCTAAAGTTCTGCCACGCGGCCGCCCCGATCACGGCGACGCCGCCATCTCAGACCTGTGGGGGGTCCCTTTGCCGCGCTCAACGCGCAGGCTTCCGCACGCTTTTGCGCGTGCCGCAGCCGTCTTCGCTCTCTCGGCGGGCGTCACCGTGCCCGCCGTCATCCACGCCCCGGCCGCACACGCGGACTGGACGGGCACGTCCGGCAGGACGCTGGACGACGGGCGCTACAGCCTGTACCTGCCGGGGAACGCGCTGCTGGTCAAGGTCAGCGTGCTGGCCTCGACCGCTCCGGGCGCCGCGGTCCTCGGCTCCACGGAGGCGCTCACCTACACCTCCTCCTGGCTGACCGACGCGCCGATCGCGCTCCCGGAGGGCACCGCCTTCGGCGACTACCCGGTCCGCGTCGACTACCGGCTGCCCGGCGAGACCACCAAGAAGTGGACCGGCACCTACTCGTACCGGCCGCACATCGGTGCCACCGAGCTGTCCTGGAACCGCCGCACCACCAGCCACGACCAGCGCCAGGCCATCCTCTCCGGAACGACGACCGTCTGGAACCCGGCCACCGGCACCCGCACCACCGCGCCCCAGGGCACGAAGATCGCGCTCAAGCTCGACACGTACGACGCTGGCTACGGCACCCTCAACGCCACGGCCACCACCCGCGCGGACGGCACCTTCTCGGTAACGGTCACCCCGAACGGCTCCGTCCAGGGCGGCACCGCGACCGTGGTCACCGCCGGCACCGTCAACGACCCGGACGACGCGGCCCACATCCCGCACGTGGGCGTCGACCCGCTCGTCTACCGGATCAGCTCGGACGTGAACAAGTACCGCGTGCCTGCCGGCACGAACGTGCAGGTCACCGGCCATGTGGAGCGGTACACCACCAGCGGCTGGAAGCCCTACGCGGGCGCACCCGTCGTCGCGACCGGGGCGCAGCCCGGCGCCTACGAGGCCGCGGCGGTGAACGTCCTCGGCGGCGCCACCTCCTCCGCGACCGGCACCTTCTCGTTCGCCGCCAAGGCGCAGTACAGCACCGACTACGTGTACACCTCGCTGCGGCCCTCGCCGTACCTCCGCGCGAGCCGCCCGTACGACAAGAGCGACATCGCCGTCCCCCAGCAGTTCTCCTACTCCCCGTACACGATCACCCTGGACGAGTACGGAAAGGTCACCGCCAAGGGGGGGTTCGGCAACCTCTACGTCACCACGGAGCCCGTCCAGCTCCAGGCCTCCCTGGACGGCGGACGCACCTGGCGTGTCCTCCGCTCCGGCACGGCGGACTCGTTCGGCAGCTACACCCTCGTCGCCCAGGGTTACGAGAGCGCCCTCTACCGGGTCCACCACCCGGAGACGAACCGTCTGGTCGCCAAGTCCGGTACGTCGCTGCAGCGGGCCCGCACCTCCACCCGCTTCTCCGCCTTCACCATCAGCCCCACCCGGCCCACGGTGAACGGGAAGACGACCGTCTCCGGGACCGTCCAGCGCAAGGTCGGCGGCCTCTGGAAGCCGCTCGCCGGGGCCAAGCTGACCCTGGTCTTCAAGCCCAGGTCCGAGAACCAGTGGTACTGGGTGTCCAAGACCATCACCACCGACAGCAGCGGCAGGTTCAGCTACCGCGCGACCGCCTACGAAGACGGCTCCTGGGCCACGTACCTCAACACGACGGGCACCTACTTCTACAGCGAGACGAAGGCGATCTACATCGATGCGCGCTGACCTCCGCCCCTCCCGCTCGCTGGCGGCGAGCCTGGTCGCGGCCGCCCTCGCCGCGACGACCCTGGCCGTCACGGCCGGGCCGGCCTCGGCGGCCGACCCGCTCGTCGGCGTCGGCCGGGCCGTCACCGACGACGCCCAGCGCGGCCTCTTCCAGGTGACCGCCTGGACCGACGCCCCGCAGGCGAAGATCACCCGAGTCTCGGCCAAGGTCCGGCAGGGCGACACCGTCCTCGTCGACATCCCGACGCTTCCCGTGGTGCCCGACTCCTGGGACCCGTCAGCCGCCAACGTCTTCCGGCTGCCGGACACCGCCGTGCTGAAGCTCGTCGAGGACGGGGGCCGAATCCCGGCCCTCGGCACGTACGCCATCGACGTCACCGCCACCGACTCCCTCGGCAACAAGCAGACCCGCACCGATGCCGGGCAGCTCGACTTCCGGCTCCGTCCGGAGCTCACCTTCCACCCGGGCAAGCCGACCCACTCCGACCGCAACGCCCGCCCCTCGGGCACCCTCGTCGGCATCCAGCCCGGCTCGGGGCACCGCGTTCCGCTGGTCGGCCAGCCGGTCTCCGTCGAGCGCCTGCTCCCGGTGAAGACCGCCCCGCAACAGGCGGTCACCGATGCGGCCGGCCGGTTCACGGCGGCGCCGTACCCGGTGCCCGGAACGGATCTCGACGGGACCAGGTTCCACGCGGCGTTCACCGGCGACTCCGCCGAGGTCCACGGCTCCGTGGAGGACTACCGCGAGCTCTTCGAGTGGGTGCCGCGCATCGTGGCCGTCACCGCCACCGCCGACAAGAAGCGGGCGCTCAACGGCCAGACCGTCACCATCAGCGGCCGGATGACCGACCCCGCGGCGGCGAACGCCGCGGTCGCGAACCACCCGGTCCTCGTGCGGCTCGGCGGCCCCCACTACACGACGGGCGCGTCCGCGACCGTCCGGACGGCCGCGGACGGGCGGTTCACCGCGCGGCTCGTCGCCGCCGCGGGCACGGGGTCGGGCGGCTGGACGGTCGAATCCGCCGACAGGTACGTGAACTTCCCGCCGCGCTCCGGCGCGCTCGCCATCCCCCTGGACTCCCGCACCGACCTCACCTCCTGGCAACTCTCCGCCGACGGCCGGGTCACGGTCTCCGGCACCTTCCGCGCCCGGTACGAACAGGACGCGTCCTTCCCAGCGGCGCAGTTCGTCCGGCTGGAGCAGCTCGTCGCCGGCGGCTGGAAGGCGATCGCCTGGGCGAGCGTGAACTCGGCCTACTACAACGACTTCGCGCTCTCGGCGGCGAGCCGGGGCGGCTACTTCCGCGTCCGGCACCTCACCACCGACCACTTCGCCGAGTCCGGCAGCGGGTCGTTCCGGCTGGCCCGCCTCGACACCCGGATCGTCTCCCTGAACGCCGGTCCCGAGCCGGTCACCAAGGGCGGGTACGTGACGGTCACCGGCGGGCTCCAGCACTACGCGGACTGGGCCTGGCGCGCGTACGGAAACGCTCCGGTCGTCCTGCAGTTCCAGCCGCGGGGCAGCACGACCTGGAAGCAGATGGCGACCGGCCGGTCGAACGCGAGCGGCAAGGTCTCCCTGAAGGCGAAGGCCACCGGGGACGGCACCTGGCGCATCCGCCACTACGGCGACGGCAAGCACTTCAACACCCCGGCGTCGGCCGGCGGGGACTACGTCGACGTGCGCTGACCGTTCCCGGAAAGCGCTCCTCCACAACGCCCGAGGGCGGCACCCCCCTGCTGGGGAGTGCCGCCCTCGGTCGCGTTCAGCAGTACGGCTCTACAGCGGTACCGCGATGAACCACCGATCCCGGAGGATCAGAAGTCCATGTCACCGCCCGGCATGCCGCCGCCGGCCGGCGCGGACGCCTTCTCCGGCTTGTCGGCGATGACGGCCTCGGTGGTGAGGAACAGCGCGGCGATCGACGCGGCGTTCTGCAGCGCGGAGCGCGTGACCTTCGCCGGGTCGATGATGCCCTCGGCGATGAGGTCCACGTACTCGTTGGTCGCGGCGTTCAGGCCGTGACCCACGGGCAGGTTGCGGACCTTCTCCGCCACGACGCCGCCCTCGAGGCCGGCGTTGATCGCGATCTGCTTCAGCGGGGCCTCAAGGGCCAGCTTCACGATGTTCGCGCCCGTGGCCTCGTCGCCCGACAGGTCGGCCTCGAGCTTCTCGAAGACCGAGGAGGCCTGGAGCAGGGCCACGCCGCCACCGGCGACGATGCCCTCCTCGACGGCCGCCTTCGCGTTGCGAACGGCGTCCTCGATGCGGTGCTTGCGCTCCTTGAGCTCGACCTCGGTCGCGGCACCGGCCTTGATGACCGCAACACCGCCGGCGAGCTTCGCCAGGCGCTCCTGCAGCTTCTCGCGGTCGTAGTCGCTGTCCGAGTTCTCGATCTCGGCGCGGATCTGGTTCACGCGACCGGCGACCTGCTCGCTGTCACCGGCACCGTCGACGATGGTGGTCTCGTCCTTGGTGATGACGACCTTGCGGGCGCGGCCCAGCAGGTCGAGGCCCGCGTTCTCCAGCTTGAGGCCGACCTCCTCGGAGATGACCGTGCCGCCGGTGAGGATGGCGATGTCGTTCAGCATGGCCTTGCGACGGTCGCCGAAGCCCGGGGCCTTCACCGCGACGGACTTGAAGGTGCCGCGGATCTTGTTGACGACCAGGGTCGACAGGGCCTCGCCCTCGACGTCCTCGGCGATGATCAGCAGCGGCTTGCCCGACTGCATGACCTTCTCCAGGAGCGGGAGCAGGTCCTTCACGGAGGAGATCTTGGAGTTGACGATCAGGAGGTACGGGTCGTCGAGCGACGCCTCCATACGCTCCATGTCGGTGGCGAAGTACGCCGAGATGTAGCCCTTGTCGAAGCGCATACCCTCGGTGAGCTCCAGCTCCAGACCGAAGGTCTGGGACTCCTCGACGGTGATGACGCCTTCCTTGCCGACCTTGTCCATCGCCTCGGCGATGAGCTCGCCGATCTGGGTGTCGGCGGCGGAGATGGAGGCCGTCGAAGCGATCTGCTCCTTGGTCTCGACATCCTTCGCCTGCTCGAGGAGGGCGCCGGAGACGGCCTCGACGGCCTTCTCGATGCCGCGCTTGAGGGCCATGGGGTTGGCACCGGCGGCGACGTTGCGGAGGCCCTCGCGGACGAGCGCCTGGGCGAGAACGGTGGCGGTGGTCGTACCGTCGCCGGCGACGTCGTCCGTCTTCTTGGCGACTTCCTTGACCAGCTCGGCGCCGATCTTCTCGTACGGGTCCTCGAGCTCGATCTCCTTGGCGATGGAGACACCATCGTTGGTGATCGTGGGGGCGCCCCACTTCTTCTCGAGGACGACGTTGCGACCCTTGGGGCCGAGGGTGACCTTGACGGCGTCAGCGAGCTGGTTCATGCCGCGCTCGAGACCGCGCCGGGCCTCCTCGTCGAACGCGATGATCTTGGCCATGTGAAGTGGTCCTCCCGGACATGGGGTGGATAACGCTCCAGGACCGCGCCGACGCCCGCGACGGACGGCCTCCGCGTGTTCCGTGTGGTTCCCTGCCCCACCCGGACGGCGGCCTCGTCTGCCCGATCCTCGTAGCACTCTCACCTTCCGAGTGCTAACGCCAATGATTAGCACTCGCCCTAGGAGAGTGCAAGCGACTCTCGGGTTTCGGGCAGTCCTGACACGGGTCCGGCACGGGTGAGAGACGGGTGCGGGACGGGTCCGGCACGAGTGCGGAACGGGTCCGGCACGGGTCCGGGAACGCGTGAGGGGCCCGCTTCCCCTGGGGGATGCGGGCCCCTCGACGGCGTTGCGTCGGTGGCCGATCGCGCCGCGCTCAGACGGCGAGCTTGACCATGTCCGCCTGCGGACCCTTCTGACCCTGCGAAATCTCGAACTCGACCCGCTGCCCCTCTTCGAGGCTGCGGTAGCCATCCATCTGGATCGCGCTGTAGTGGACGAAAACATCCGCACCACCGTCGACCGCGATGAAGCCGTAGCCCTTCTCCGCGTTGAACCACTTGACGGTGCCCTGAGCCATGCCTAACTCCCCTATTACTGGCCCTTGCGCGGGAACCGCACTTCGCGGACCCGGGGTCAGACCCTGCGCCGGAACGCGTCGACCGCCGCTGAATGTATCTGCCCAACTGCCCTCTGCAACAGGTCATTCGAGCGAGATTTCTGGGCACGACGGAAAGGGGAATTAGGGAGAATCCCTGGAGTTCCAGGGCAAGTCGGGCCCGGCAAAACGCGCAGAACGTACACAACGCTCACGCACTTTGGCTGCTTCCTGACGCGCAAGGACGCATTCTCATATGCGTCCGGCATGAGCAGCGGAGGGGGCTTCCCCAACTCTACCCCGCTTAACCATGCAGAATTGCCCCCTCCGCTTTATGTCGCGGAAGGGGCAATTCAAGAAAGACGGGACACGTGAGGCGGTTCGGCGTCAGCCGGCACCGCGCCCCGTGGTCAGCCTCCGGCGACGGCCGGGATGATCGAGACGCCCGCGCCGGCCGGGGTGGCCGTCTCCAGGCCCTGCTCGAAGCGCACGTCGTCGTCGTTCACGTACACGTTGACGAAGCGGCGCAGCTTGCCCTGGTCGTCCAGGACGCGGGCGGCGATGCCCGTGTGGTTCTTCTCCAGGTCCGCGATGACCTCGGCGAGGGTCGCGCCCTCGGCCGGGACCTCGGACTGCCCGCCCGTGTAGGTGCGGAGGATGGTGGGGATGCGGACGTTCACGGCCATGTCTTCGTACCTCTCAGAGGGCCAGGCCCGCGGCGCGGAACGCGTCCAGGCTCGGGCGGATGGTGGCGGTCGCCTGCGAGCCCTCGGCCACGGCGTCCAGGGTCTTGAGGCCGTCGCCGGTGTTCAGCACGACGGTGGTGAGCTCCGGGTCGATCAGACCCGCCTCGACGAGCTTCCTCGTGACGCCGACGGTCACGCCGCCCGCGGTCTCGGCGAAGATGCCCTCGGTCTGGGCGAGCAGCTTGATCGCGTCCACGACCTGCTCGTCGTTCACGTCCTCCACGGCACCGCCGGTGCGGCGGGCGATGTCGAGGACGTACGGGCCGTCGGCCGGGTTGCCGATCGCCAGCGACTTGGCGATCGTGTTCGGCTTCTGCGGGCGGACGACGTCGTGGCCGGCCTTGAAGGCGACGGAGACCGGAGAGCAGCCCTCGGCCTGGGCGCCGAAGATCTTGTACGGCTTGTCCTCGACGAGGCCCAGCTTGATGAGCTCCTGCAGACCCTTGTCGATCTTGGTGAGCTGCGAGCCGGACGCGATCGGGATGACGAGCTGGTCGGGGATGACCCAGCCGAGCTGCTCGCAGATCTCGTACGCGAGCGTCTTGGAGCCCTCGCCGTAGTACGGGCGGAGGTTGACGTTGACGAAGCCCCAGCCCTCGCCGAGCGGGTCGCCGATGAGCTCCGAGCAGAAGCGGTTGACGTCGTCGTAGTTGCCCTCGATGGCGACGAGGTCACCGCCGTAGACGGCGGCCATGACGACCTTGCCCTGCTCCAGGTCGTGCGGGATGAAGACACAGGAGCGGAAGCCGGCGCGGGCGGCGGCGGCGCCGACGGCGCCGGCCAGGTTGCCGGTGGAGGAGCAGGAGAGCGTGGTGAAGCCGAAGGCGCGGGCGGCCTCAAGGGCCTGCGCGACGACCCGGTCCTTGAAGGAGTGGGTCGGGTTGCCGGAGTCGTCCTTGACGAAGAGCTTGCCGGGGGCGACACCGATCTCGCGGGCGAGGTTGTCGGCCTGGACGAGCTTGGTCCAGCCCGGGTTCAGGTTCGGCTTCTCGGCGACGTCGGCCGGGACGGGCAGCAGAGGGGCGTAGCGCCAGATGTTGGCGGGGCCGGCCTCGATCTGCTTGCGCAGGGCCTCGGGGTCACCGGTGGGGAGGTCGTACGCGACTTCGAGCGGTCCGAAACAGAGTTCGCAGGCGAAGATCGGTCCGAGTGCGAAGACTTCACCGCATTCGCGACAGGAAAGCCCGGAAGCGGGACCGAGGTCGACGGTGGTGGCAGAGGCGACAGTCTGTACAGCCATGGAGGCGAGGCCCTTTCTCCTCATCTTTCCCATGACGAACTTTTCGTCATGAGACGGATTTGGCACCTTCCCTAGCCGGGGACCTCGCTGGAGGACGAGACGAACCGACTGGAGGGTTGCCGGGGCTTCAACGGGCCGTTTCCCTCTGCCCCTCTGGATGAGCGGTATTCGATTGTGAAGTGCGGTGAAGTCCTTGCGGGCTTCGTTCCTGCGCTCCGACGCGGGCGGCACCCCGACGTGCATCGGGCATCCGCGTTGTTCAAGACTGTAACCGAAGGCCCCGGGGCTTGGACGGGCCGTCCGTACCGCGAGATGGAGATCACGTGCTGGAAGAGGTGGAGCGCTGGCTGGACCGGCGGTCCTGGTCCGTGGCTGACCGGCCGATGGAGCGGATCCTCGCCGCCAAGCGAAACACGAAGGTCAGCGTCGTGCTGCCGGCGCTGAACGAGGAGGCGACGGTCGGCGACATCGTCGCCGTGATCCGCCGCGAACTGATGTCCGAGGCGGTGCCGCTCGTCGACGAACTGGTCGTGATCGACTCGGGCTCCACCGACCGTACGGCGGAGGTGGCCGCGGCGGCCGGGGCGCGCGTGGTCGCGCGGGACGCGATCCTCCCCCGGATACCGGCCGTCCCCGGCAAGGGCGAGGTCCTGTGGCGGTCGCTCATGGTGACGAGCGGGGACGTCGTGTGCTTCGTGGACGCGGATCTGCGGGACTTCTCCGCGGACTTCGTGACGGGGATCGTGGGCCCGCTGCTCACCGACCCCGGCATCGACTTCGTGAAGGCGACCTACGACCGCCCGTTCGGGGCCGGCGACACCCCTGGCCAGGGCGGGCGCGTGACCGAGCTGGTGGCACGCCCCCTGCTCAATCTGCACTGGCCGCAGCTGGCCGGGTTCGTCCAGCCGCTGGGCGGCGAGTACGCGGTGCGGCGCTCGCTCCTGGAGCGGCTGCCCTTCCCCGTCGGTTACGGAGTGGAGTTGGGGCTGCTCGTCGACGCGCTGCACACGGTGGGCCTGGACGCGCTCGCGCAGGTCGACGTGGGCGTGCGCAAGCACCGCCATCAGGACGAGCGGGCGCTCGGCCGGATGGCGGCGGCGATCTACCGGACGGCGCAGCTGCGGCTCTCGCGCGGGCACCTCGTACGGCCGCGGCTGACGCAGTTCGAGCGGGGCGAGGACGGGTTCGTCGCCCGGACCTACGCGGTGGACACGGAGGAGCGGCCGCCGATGCTCGACATCAGGGAGTACACGCGCCGCCGCGTGGCGTAACGCCACCAGATGATCCGCTTTGCCTACATTGCCCTTTTATGCGCTTCAGACAACACCACCTGGGCAGTGTGACGGCGGTCGTCGGTCTCGCCGTGGCCTCGCTTGCGCTCTCGACGGCCGGTCCGGCCTCGGCGGACGTCATCGAGCCCTTCGGCAAGCGGTACGACGAGTCGATCTACGGCGACTTCACGACCCTCGGCAACACGGTCATGGGCTGCCCCGCCTCCCCCGCGGACACGGCCGCGCGCTGCGCTGCCGCCGCGAAGGGCGAGGGCTCCGACAACAACAACACCTTCGTGATGCGCCGGATCGACGCCGCCGGCATGGCGGCGGCCGGTGCGGCGCCCGAGTTCGGCTCCAGCACCGGCCACGTCGTGATCCCGGCGGGCGCCGAGGTCGCGTACGCCCGGCTGTTCTGGGGCGGCAACGACGGGACGTACAAGGGCCCGAGCGGGGCCCAGCTCCGGCGCTGCGACATCTCCGGCACCGACGTCGAGCCCTCGCCCGGCGACCCGGCGACGACCGCGCCGGTCATCAAGGTCGGCGCGGGGCCCGCGACCCCGGTCTCGATCGACAGCATGGTCACGGACCCGTCCGACACGAACGGCCCGCACTACTACACGGGCGAGTCGGACGTGACGGCCGCCTTCGCGGGCGTCTCGGGGACGGACGCGCAGGTGGCCGTCGGCAACATCTGGGCGCCGGACGGCAAGGGCTGCGTGGGGGGCTGGTCCCTGACCGTCGTCCACAAGTTCCCCGGCCCCGACCCGGTCCGCGCCCCGGAGCGCCGGAACGTGTACGTCTACGGCGGCCACGTCCTCCAGCGCTCGACCTCGCCCGCCACCACGGTCACCGTCGACGGCTTCCACCGGAGCGGCGGCACGGCACGGGCGAGCGTCACCGCGTACGAGGGCGACTGGAACACCCGGGGCGACACGTTCCTCGTCGACGGCAGGAACGTCACCGAGGCCCACACCGGCAACACCGACAACTTCTTCATCAGCGAGGACGACGGCGCCGTCTCCCCGAAGCTCGTCAACAATCTGAGCATCGACGCCAAGGCCTTCGACATCCCGGACGGCGCCATCCCGCAGGGCGCGACCTCGGCCGATCTGACCTTCTCCACGAACGGCGACACCTACGTGCCGTCGGGGCTGGCCTTCTCCGTGCCGGTGCCCGACCTGGAGATCACGAAGACGGCGAGCCCGCGCACGGTGAAGCCGGGCGACACCCTCACGTACACGATCACCGCGAAGAACATCAGCACGATCGACTACCCGAACGCCAAGTTCAGCGACGACCTCACCGGGAACCTCGACGACGCCGACTACAAGGGCGACGCGAAGACGGACCTGGGCGAGGTGTCGTACACGAAGCCGAAGATCGGGTACGTGGGGAACATCCCCGCCGGGAAGACGGCGACCGTCACGTACTCGGTGAAGATCAAGGATCCGGCGACGGGCGACGGGAAGCTCCGCAACAGCGTCGAGGTGGAGACCCCGCGCTCCAACTGCGGCGACGGCAGCGAGGACCCGGCCTGCGCGGTGACCCCGGTACTGGAGACGCCGAAGCCGAGCCCGACGCCGACGCCGACGCCGACGGACCCTGAGCCGACGGACCCGACGAAGCCGCCGACGTCCTCGGCACCGGTGGAGCCCCCGGATCCCGCTTCCCCGACGGCCTCGGCCTCCCCCTCCTCCCCCTCGGTCTCCCCTTCCGCCTCGGCGAGCACCTCCGCCCCGGTGGCCCCGGCGCCGGGACCCCACGGGCAGAACGGCGACTCCATGGCCGAGACGGGCAGCAACGGTGAGCGGCTGTGGCTGCTCGGCGCGCTCGGCGTGGCACTCGCGGCGACGGGCCTGGTGGCGAAGGCGGCGATGCGCGACCGACGCGAACGCTGACCCGCACTGACGCGCACTGACCCGCACTGCCGCGCACTGTCGCTCGCTGACCCTCCGTGGCCGGATCGGCCCGTCTCGTATACGTACGTTTGAGCGTTTACGGGACGGGCTAGGTTCGCCACATGGCTACTGTGCTCGTGGCATCCAACCGAGGACCCGTCTCGTACGTGCGCGGCGAGGACGGTTCGCTCGACGCCCGCAGAGGCGGCGGCGGCCTGGTCTCGGGCCTGAGCGCCATCACGTCCCAGGACAGCCTGTGGGTGTGCGCGGCGCTCGGCGAGGGCGACCGGGAGGCCGTACGGCGCGGGGTCGGCGAGCCGGGCGTGCGGATGCTGGACATCGACCCCGACGTGCACGCCGACGCGTACAACGGCATCGCGAACTCGGTGCTGTGGTTCCTCCACCACCACCTGTACGACATCCCGCGCGAGCCCGTCTTCGACGCGGAGTTCCGGCGCCGGTGGGAGGCGTACCGGAGCTACAACCGCGCCTTCGCGGAGGCCCTGGCCGCCGAGGCCGAGGAAGGCGCGGCGGTCCTCGTCCAGGACTACCACCTGGCCCTGGTCCCGGGAATGCTCCGCGACCTCCGCCCCGACCTGCGGATCGGTCACTTCACGCACACCCCGTGGGCCTCCCCGGAGTACCTGCGGATGCTCCCGGACGACATCCGCGAGGAGCTGGTGTGGGGGATGCTCGGCGCGGACGAGCTGGGCTTCCACACCTGGGTATGGGCGTCGGCGTTCATGAGCGGCGCGCACCTGGACAGCGCGGCCGGATCGGCCCGGCCCCTGTGGCCGGCCGGGGACGCCTGGCGCGGGGTGGAGTACATGCGCTCCGGCTCCGGGAAGGGCACCGCCCGGGTCCGGGCGTACCCGCTGGGCGTGGACGCCGACGAGCTGCGGGCGCTCGCGCACCGCCCCGAGGTGGACGAGCGGCTGGCCCGGCTCCGGGAGGAGGTCGGCGACCGGAAGGCCATCGTCCGCGTCGACCGCACCGAACTGTCGAAGAACATCCTCCGCGGCCTCCTCGCCTACCGCGAGCTCCTCACCACCCACCCCGAGTGGCGCGACCGGGTGGTCCACCTGGCCTCGGCGTACCCCTCGCGGCAGGACCTGGAGGTCTACCGCGCGTACACGACCGCCGTGGGAACGCTCGCCTCGGAGATCAACACCGAGTTCGGCACGGCCGACTGGCAGCCGGTCCTCGTCTCGGTACGGGACGACTTCACCCGCTCCCTGGCCGCCTACCGACTCGCGGACGTGGCCCTGGTGAACCCGGTGCGCGACGGCATGAACCTGGTCGCGAAGGAGATACCGGTCGTCTCGGACGCCGGCTGCGCGCTGGTCCTCTCCCGGGAGGCGGGGGCGTACGAGGAACTGCGCGAGGACGCGCTCACCGTCAACCCCTTCGACGTGTCGGAGACCGCCGAGGCCCTCCACACCGCCCTCTCGATGCCGGCAGCCGAACGCGCCGCCCGCTCCGAACGCCTCGCCACGGCGGCGACGGCCCTGCCCCCGCAGCAGTGGTTCCTGAAGCAACTGGAGGCGCTGCGCGGCTAGCGAGTGTCCGCCTTCCGCTCCAGCCGCTCGCGTCCCCAGGCCGCGAGCGGCTCCAGGGCGTCGTTGAGGCGCATCCCGTCCTTCGTCAGGCCGTACTCGACGCGGGGCGGGACCTCGTCGTACGAGACGCGGTCCACGATCCCGTCGGCCTCCATCTCCCGCAGGTGGGAGGCGAGGACCTTCTCGGTGATGCCCGGGATCAGCCGTCGCAGTTCGCCGAAGCGGCTCCTCGGGTGCTGGTGGAGCGCCCACAGGATGAGCACCTTCCACTTGCCGCCGATCACCTCCATCGAGGTGTCGATCCCGCAGACGTGCCCGTCGTCGGCCCCGGGCCGGTTCAGCGTCGCCATGTGTGCACCCTCCTGACCTGCTCGCTCACCTCAGGGTAACCACCCACTTCCAAGTGGGTACTTGAGCAGGTCAGGACTCTGGACCAGCCTTGTGGTCATGACAGCGAACACGCGAGAGAAGACCGAAGAGAAGACCCCCGTCACCCTGCTCGGTCTCGGTGCGATGGGCACCGCCCTGGCCCGTACCTGGCTCACCGCGGGGCACCCGCTCACCGTCTGGAACCGCACCCCCGGCCGCGCGGCCGGACTCGCCGACGACGGCGCGAAGACGGCCGACAGCGCCGCCGAGGCGGTCGCCGCGAGCACCCTGGTCGTCGTCTGCCTCCTGGACGACGCCTCGGTCGGCGCGACCCTCGCCGACGCCGACCTGACGGGGAAGGACCTCGTCAACCTCACCACCACGACCCCGGCCCAGGCCCGCGCCCGCGCCGAATGGGCCCGCGAGCGCGGGGCCCGATACCTGGACGGCGGGATCATGGCCGTACCGCCGATGATCGGCGTCCCGGAGGCCGGCGGGTACATCTTCTACAGCGGCTCGAAGGAGCTGTTCGCGCAGCATCAGGAGACCCTGGCCGTGCCCGTGGGCACCACGTACGTCGGCGAGGACGCGGGCCACGCGGCCCTGCACGACGTGGCCCTGCTCAGCGCGATGTACGGGATGATCGCGGGGGTCACGCACGCCTTCGCCCTGATCCGGAAGGAGGACATCGACCCGGTCGCGTTCGCTCCGCTGCTCGTGGACTGGATCAAGGCGATGGCCGGTCCGTCGATCACGCAGACCGGCAAGCAGCTGGCGAGCGGCGCCCTCACCGAGGACGTGGTCTCCAACCTGGCCATGCAGGTGGCCGGCGTGCCGACCTTCCTCACCACGGCCGAGGAGCAGGGCGTGAGCCCGGAGCTGATCAGCCCGTTCTTCGAGCTGATGCGCCGCCGTCTGGCCCTGGGCAGCGGCGAGGAGGACCTCACGGGCGTGGTCGACCTGCTCGTACGAGGGGAGTGACGGGCCCCGGTCACCCGCCCCGTACCGCCTCCGCGAGCGCGGTCAGGAACTCCACCACCCCCGGCGGGCCCGCCACCGAGAGGTCCGCGCGGGCGGCGAGTTCCGGGACCTCGGTGGAGCCGCTGCAGACCAGGAGGCCGGGGATGCCGTCGGAGCGGAGTTTCTCGACGGCGGCGAAGGCGGGCAGGTCGCCCAGGTCGTCGCCCGCGTAGAGCACGGACCCGGCGCCCGTCTCCCGTGCGTACTCGGCGAGCGCCACGCCCTTGTCCATGCCCGGGGGCCGCAGCTCCAGGACCATGCGGCCGGGTTCCAGGACCAGGCCGTGGTGGGTGGCGAGGTCGCCGAGGGGGCCCTTGAGGGCCTCGAAGGCGCCCTCCGGGTCGAGGGCGCGGCGGGTGTGGACGGCGACCGCCCGGCCCTTCTCCTCGATCCAGACGCCCGGCCAGGCGCCGGCCCGGTCGAGGAAGCCGGGGAGTTCGGCGCGGACGGAGGCGACGCCCGGGTGCGGGGCGGCGGCCTTGACGGTGCCGGTGACGGCGTCCCAGCGTTCGGCGCCGTAGTGGCCGAGGACGACGAGGTGTTCGAGGCCGGGGACTCCGGCGAAGCCGCCGTAGCGGACGGCGACCCCGGCGGGACGGCCGGTCACGACGGCGACGGAGGCGACCTCGGGCGCGAGGGCGGCGAGGGCGGCCACGGCACCGGGGTGGGCGCGGGCCTGTTCGGGGTCGGGGACGATCTCGGCGAGCGTGCCGTCGAAATCGAGGGCGACGACGGCTTTCGCGGGACGCGCGAGGAGCGCGGCCAGACCGTCGCGGCCGGTCGGGGTGGTCGGGTGCGGAAGGCTGCTGACCATGCTCACGACCCTACCGACGCGAGGCGGTCGCGTCAGCGTGGCCGGGGTCACGCCCGCTCCCGCTACCGCCGCTCTTGCTTCTCGGCCCTCACCCGGCGCAGCCGGTTGACCGTGACCGGGTCGTGGGCGAGGGCGCGCGGGTCGTCCAGGAGGGCGTTGAGCAGCTGGTAGTAGCGGGTCGGGGAGAGGCCGAGGCCTTCGCGGACGGCCCGCTCCTTGGCGCCGGGCCCTGGCCAGGAGCGGCGTTCGACGGCGAGAAGGGCCCGCTCGCGCTCACCGAGCCCATTCCCGCTGTCGCCGTCCGTCGTCCCCTGCTCTTCGGTCATACGACCAACTTATTACTCGGCGTTCTCCGCCGCCGTGGCCGCCCGGCCTATCGTGCCGAGGACCTCGGCGGGCCGGCCGGCGGGGGTGACGGCCTTGCCGATGTTCTGCTTGACGTTCTCGCTGACCGTGGCCCACGAGGTCTTGCCGACGGGCGGGAGCTGGGAGTCCGGGAGCCCCTTGAGGAACTCGCGCAGGTTGGCGTACTCGGGGTCGGTCTCCATGCGGGCGGAGGCGCTGACGGTGACCGGCAGCAGGTCGTTGTCCCCGGCGAACTTCAGGACGTTCTCGTCGGTGAAGACGAAGTTCAGGAAGTCGCCGATCTCCTTGCGGTGACCGTTCTGCTTGAAGCCCATGATCCAGTCGGCGACGCCCATGGAGCTCTTGGGCTTGCCGTCGATGCCGGGCAGCGGCACCTGGCCGACCTCGACGCCCTTCTTCGCGGCCTCCTTGACCAGCGAGGGGTGGCCGTTGAGCATGCCGACCTCGCCGCTCGCGAAGGCGGCGAAGGCGGCCTTGCGGTTGAGCTTGCCGGGGGCGACGGGCCCGGTGAGGCCCTTGCCGACCAGGTTCTTCTTCAGCCAGTCGAAGGTGCGGACGTTCGCCTCGGAGTCGACGGCGTAGTGGTCGGTGGCGTCGGTCCAGCCACCGCCGCCGCTGAGGAGCCACATCAGGGCCTCGGCCTGGGCCTCCTCGGGGCCGAGCGGCAGCGCGAAGGGGGTCTGGACGCCCTTGTCCTTGAGCTTCTCGGCCGCGGCGGCCAGCTCGTCCCAGGTGGTGGGGGCCTCGGCGCCGGCCTCCTCGAAGAGGGCCTTGTTGTAGAAGAGCGGCCGGGTGGAGGCGACGAACGGCAGCCCGTACTGGGTGCGCTTGGTCTCTCCGGCGGCGACGAGCGGCGCGAGGAAGTTGGCCTGGACGGGGATGGAGAGGACCTCGTCGGCGGCGTAGAGCTCACCGGCGGCCGCGTAGTCGGCGTAGGCGCCGATCTGCGCGACGTCGGGGGCCTCGTCGGCCTTGACCATCTCGGCGACCTTGCGGTCGACGTCGTCCCAGGACTCGATCTGGACCTCGACCTTCACGCCGGGGTGCTTCGCCTCGAAGGCGGCGACGAGGTCGGCCCAGTACTTCTTGGTCGTGTCCCCGCCGGTCAGGTCGTAGTCGGCGGCGACCAGTCTGAGGGTCACGTCGCCGGATTCGCCACCCAGGACGCCGCATCCGGCGACCGTCGCGGTCAGTCCGAGGGCGGCGGCGGCCGCGGTCAGTCCAAGGAATCGTCGCCGCTCCACGGCTTCATCCACCTTTTTGCTCGTCGTTGAGCTGCGTTGAGCTGTATGTGCACGGTTGTCGCACGGGGTTTTCGCACTGCTGTGAGCTGCGCGTTTGCTCTACGCAGGGCAGCAAGTCTCTCCCGCGGCCGGGCATGAGGTCTACACCACCTGGGTATCACTTCCGCAACACAGCCGGGACCATGGACCCATGACGGGTCCCGAATTTGTATCCGTGCGCAACAATCCTCGGCAGTGGACTAGACCTTTTGGGTCCTCGCGCGCCAAACTGTCCCCCGTGAGACACGTCATCGCCCTGGATGTGGGCGGCACCGGCATGAAGGCCGCCCTAGTAGGGGCGGACGGCACCCTGCTCCACGAGGCCCGCCGCGCCACCGGGCGCGACCGCGGCCCCGAGGCCGTGGTCGAGACGATCCTCGGGTTCGCCGAGGACCTCCGCGCGCTCGGCCAGGAGCGGTACGGCGAGCCCGCCGCGGCCGCGGGAGTCGCCGTCCCCGGCATCGTCGACGCCGAGAACGGCATCGCCGTCTACGCGTCCAACCTCGGCTGGCGCGACGTTCCCATGCGCGAACTCCTCAGCCAACGCCTCGACGGCATCCCCGTCGCCCTCGGCCACGACGTCCGCACCGGCGGCCTCGCCGAAGGACGCATCGGCGCCGGCAACGGCGCCGACCGCTTCCTCTTCGTACCCCTCGGCACCGGCATCGCCGGCGCCATCGGCATCGGCGACCGCATCGAGGCCGGCGCCCACGGCTACGCCGGCGAGATCGGCCACATCGTCGTCCGCCCCGGCGGCACCGACTGCACCTGCGGCCAGCGCGGCTGCCTGGAGCGGTACGCCTCCGCCTCCGCCGTCTCGCAGGCCTGGGCCGCCGCCTCCGGCGACCCGGAGGCCGACGCCGCCGACTGCGCCAAGGCCGTCGAGTCCGGCGACGCCACCGCCGTACGGGTCTGGCAGGACGCTGTCGACGCCCTCGCCGACGGCCTCGTCACCGCGCTCACCCTGCTGGACCCCCGCACACTGATCATCGGTGGCGGTCTCGCCGAGGCGGGGGAAACCTTGTTCACACCACTTCGGGCCGCGGTGGAGGAGCGAGTCACGTTCCAGAAGCTGCCCGCCATCGTCCCGGCGGCCCTCGGGGACACCGCCGGTTGCCTGGGTGCGGGCCTCCTCGCCTGGGATCTGCTCGCCGACCAGCACCCCCAGCGCCCCACCGACTCGGAGGTTTCCGCCTGATGGCCGATCACAAGGTTCTCGCCGGCGCACACGTCGTGCTGCCCACCGGAATCGTCGAGAACGGACGCGTGATCGTCGACGGCGAGCGCATCACCGGCAGCGCCCCCGAGGGCGCCCCGACCGTCGACCTCACCGGGCACTGGGTCGTCCCCGGCTTCGTCGACATGCACAACCACGGCGGCGGCGGCGCGTCCTTCACCTCCGGCACCGTCGACGACGTCCTCACCGGCGTCCACACCCACCGCCTGCACGGCACCACCACCGTCGTCGCCTCCTTCGTCACCGGCGACATGGACTTCCTCACCCAGCGGGCCGGCCTGCTCTCCGAGCTCGCCGAGCAGGGCGAGATCGCCGGCCTCCACTTCGAGGGCCCGTTCATCTCCCCCTGCCGCAAGGGCGCCCACGACGAGACGCTGCTCCGCGACCCCGACCCGGCCGAGGTCCGCAAGCTGATCGACGCCGGCCGCGGCCAGGCCAAGATGGTCACCCTCGCCACCGAGCTGCCCGGCGGCATCGACTCCGTACGCCTCCTCGCCGAGCACGGCGTGATCGCCGCGATCGGCCACACCGACGCCACGTACGAGCAGACCGTCGCCGCCATCGACGCGGGCGCCACCGTCGCCACGCACCTCTACAACGCGATGCCCGCCCTCGGCCACCGCACGCCCGGCCCGATCGCCGCGCTCCTGGAGGACGAGCGGATCACCGTCGAGCTCATCAACGACGGCACGCACCTCCACCCCGCCTCCCTGGAGCTCGCCTTCCACCACGCGGGCGCCGAGCGGGTCGCCTTCATCACCGACGCGATGGACGCGGCGGGCTTCGGCGACGGGACCTACTCCCTCGGCCCGATGGCCGTCGAGGTCAAGGACGGCGTCGCCCGCCTCGTCGAGGGCGGCTCCATCGCCGGCTCGACCCTCACCCTGGACCGCGCCTTCAAGCGCGCCGCCACCATCGACGGCCTCCCCGTCGAGTCGGTCGTCCAGGCCATCTCCGCCAACCCGGCCCGCCTCCTCGGCGTCTACGACCGGGTCGGCTCCCTGGAGCCCGGCAAGGACGCCGACCTCGTCGTCCTCGACGCGGAGTTCAACCTCAAGGGCGTCATGCGCAAGGGCGCCTGGATCGTCGACCCGACGGCGGTCTGATCAAGGGCCTGATCAGCGGTCATACGGCGTCAAAAGGAAGGGCGGTCGGCCGGAGGTCTGGGCCAACCGCCGTTCCTTTGGCATGATCGGTGCCCGTCGGAACACGCGTTCCACAGGACTTCACACGGAACACGGAGTACGGGGGTGCACAGGTGATTCTGACGGTCACCCTCAACACGGCGCTGGACCTGACCTACCGGGTCCCCGCCCTCACCCCGCACGCCACCCACCGGGTCACCCAGGTCATCGAACGCCCCGGCGGCAAGGGCCTCAACGTGGCCCGCGTGCTCGCCGCCCTCGGCCACGAGACCGTCGTCACCGGCTTCGCGGGCGGCGCCACCGGCGCCGTGCTGCGGGACCTCCTCGTCGCGACCCCGGTCCGCGACGAGCTCGTGGAGACCGCGGGTCCCACCCGCCGCACCGTCGCCGTCGTCGACACCACGACCGGCGACACGACCCAGCTCAACGAACCCGGCCCCACCGTCACCGCCGGCGAATGGGCCGGCTTCCGCGACCGCTTCACCGAACTCCTCGACGGGGCCCGGGCGGTGGCCCTCTGCGGCAGCCTCCCGCCGGGCATCCACGTCGGCGCGTACGCGGAACTGATCCGCCTCGCCCGCGCCGCCGCCGTCCCCGTACTCCTCGACACCAGCGGGGAACCCCTGCGCCGGGGCATCGCCGCCCGCCCCGACCTGGTCAAGCCGAACGCCGACGAGCTCGCCCAGCTCACCGGCTCCCGCGAACCCCACCGGGCCACCCGCGACGCACGCCGCCGGGGCGCCCACGCGGTGGTCTCCTCCCTCGGCCCGGAGGGACTGCTCGCCGCCACCTCCGAAGGACTGTGGCGCGCGGCACCGCCCGCCGCCGTCAAGGGAAACCCCACCGGCGCGGGCGACTCGGCCGTCGCGGGCCTCCTCTCGGGCCTGGTGGACGACGCCCCCTGGCCCGAGCGCCTCACCCGTGCGGTCGCCCTCTCGGCGGCGACGGTCCTCTCCCCGGTGGCCGGGGAGTACGACGCGGCGGCCTACGAGGAGCTGCTGCGCGGCGTGCAGGTGACGCAGGAGACCCCCTGATCCTCGGAAGGGGCAGGGGGTCGGGGGTCGGAATCCCGCGGACTTACCCGCCCGGGGTGACTTCCAGCCAGTCGAGCAGCACGTTGCACTGGTTGCCCGTCTCACACGAGATCTTGATCTCGTTGTCGCCCTTCTGGAGGGTGACCGGCGCCCAGGTGGTCTGCCAGTTCTTCTCCAGGTTCGGGTCCGAGGAGTGGATGAAGTTCTTCAGGCCGAGGGGCGAGGAGTTCGCCTTGCCGTTGACCGTCAGGGTGGCGTTGGCGTCGACCGCGGGGATCGCGTAGCGCACGGTCAGGCGGTACGCGCCCTCCGTGGGCATGTTCGCCTTCCACGTCACCGAGGCGCCGACCGCGTTGAAGCCCGAGACGTAGGTGCCGTCGACGCCCTCGGCGCCCGTGACGGTCTTCTCCGTGCCGGCGGTGCCGCCCAGCTTCAGCGTCGCCGCGTCCTGCTTCGGCAGCTCGACCGGGGTCGGCTCCGTGCTCGGTTCGGTGCTGGGCTCCTCGGAGACCTGGGAGGGCGCGGTCGACGGCGTACCGCCACCGGCCTGGCCGTCCTTGTCGTCCTTGTCACCGTTGTTCGTGATCACGGCGGCGGCGATGCCGACGACGACGACCGCGACGACCGCGACCGCGCCGATCAGCAGCCCCCTGGAGTTGGGGCCGCCGCCGGAGCCGCCGCGCGGGTGCTGCGGTGGGGCCTGGCGGGTCGGCGGGCCGCCGTAGGTCTCGGGAGCGGCGTACTGCGCGTGCGGCTGGCCGTAGGGGGCCTGCTGCTGCTGCGGTACGTAGGGCTGCTGCTGCGGCTGGCCGTACTGGCGCTCGCCGACCGTCCTGACCTGGTTGTACGAGGTCCGGGGCACGCCGGGCTGAGCGGGTCCGGGGCCGGGGTAGCCGTAGCCACCGCCCTGCGGCGCCTGGGCGCCCGCCGCCTGACCGTCCTCGTACAGGTAGCCGAACGGATCGTCGTCCTCGGGCTTGCTCGCGCCGTGGTTACCGGCAGCCATCCGGGTCACTCCTATCCATGCTCGCCAGCCGTCGCCGACCGGCCGAGCCTACCCCGAACGGACCAGCACCCGGGGCGGGGCTTGACAGGCGGACGGATCGCGGTGGGCTCAGCCGGCCCGGCGGTGGACCTTGGCGCGGGAGCGCTTCTCGATGTACATCCGCTGGTCGGCGGAGTTGAGGACCTCTTCGACGGTCATCCCGCACTCGGCCCAGCCGATGCCGAAACTCGCCCCGACACGGACCGCCCGGCCGTCCACCCGGATCGGCGGAATGATCGCGTTCCGGAGGCGTACGGCCAGGTCGGCGGCGTCGGCCGCGCCGAGGCCGTCGGCGAGGACGACGAACTCGTCGCCGCCGAGCCGGGCGACGGTGTCCCCGTCGCGGACGCCCGTGGTGAGCCGGCGGGCGACCTCGATGAGGACGGCGTCGCCGGTGTGGTGCCCGAAGCGGTCGTTGATCGACTTGAAGCCGTCGAGGTCGCAGAAGAGGACGGCGAGCCCCTTCGTGCCGTCGTCGACCTCACCCGTGGACGGGGCGACGGTGTGGACGTGGTGGTCGTACGGTCCGGCGCCGTTCGCCGGCTCGAATCCGAAGCCGTGCTCGTGCTCGTACGGCGACTCGTAGCCGGATTCGTGGCCGGTCTCGTGGCCGGAGCCGGATGCGTAGCCGGGGTTGGTGCCGGCGCCGGGGCCCGTGCCGTAGCCTCCGTCCCTGGCCGAGTCGTAGCCGCCGTCGTGCCCGCCGCCCTCGTAGCCCGCGCTCTCGAAGCCGGCGTACCCCGCGGCCTGCGCCGGGCGCTCACAGAGGCGGGCGGAGAGCCGGGAGCGCAGTTCGGCGCTGTTGGGGAGGCCGGTGAGGGCGTCGTGCGAGGCGCGGTGGGCGAGCTGGAGCTCGTGGCGCTTGCGCTCCTCGATGTCCTCGACGTGGGTGAGGAGGAAGCGGGGGCCGTCGGCGGTGTCGGCGACGACCGAGTTCCGCAGGGACACCCAGACGTAGGTGCCGTCGCGCCGCCCGAGGCGCAGCTCGGCGCGGCCGCCCTCGGCGGAGGTCCGGAGCAGCGTCCCTATGTCCTCGGGGTGGACGAGGTCGGCGAACGAGTAGCGCCGCATGACGGAGGCGGGCCTGCCGAGGAGCCGGCACAGGGCGTCGTTGGTACGGAGCAGCCGGCCGTGCTGGTCGCCGCCCATCTCGGCGATGGCCATGCCGGAGGGGGCGTACTCGAAGGCCTGCCGGAAGGACTCCTCGCTGGCGCGGAGGGCCTGCTGCTCCCTTTCGAGGCGGACCAGGGCCCGCTGCATGTTGGAGCGGAGGCGGGCGTTGCTGATCGCGATCGCCGACTGCGAGGCGTACATCTGGAGCGCCTCCTGGCCCCAGGGGCCGGGGTGCCGGCCGTTGCGCGGGCGGTCGACGGATATGACGCCGAGCAGTTCACGGCCGGAGCCGGAGGCGTACATGGGGGCGTAGAGGCGGTCGTGGGGGTGCCACTCGTCCTCGAAGCGGGGCGCGGGGCCGTCGGTGTGCCACTGGGGGACGTCGTCCTCCATGAGGACCCAGCCCTCGGTGTGCGGGATGAAGCGGAGCTCGCCCCAGGCGGAGCCCATGGAGAGGCGGCGGTCCCAGGAGGCGCGGGAGCCGACCCGGCCGGTGATCAGGGCCTCGGCGGCGGAGCTTCCGGCGAAGGCGGCGACGACGAGGTCACCGTCGGGGCGTACGAGGTTGACGCAGGCCAGCTCGTAGTTGAGGCCGGCGACGACACCGTCGGCGACGGTCTGCAGGGTGTCCGCAAGGCTGCGGGCTGTGTTGAGGTCCGCCACGACCTGATGCAGCTGCCGCAGGGTCGAGAGACGGACGTACGGCTCCGACTCGGTCTCCATCGCTCGCTCTCCCCGAGACCTCGACAGCAACTCCAGGGTTCTCATCGGCTTCGTGCTGCACTGTCCCTGCCACTGAATCACAGCGAGCTGCGCACCCGGTACACAGGGTCAGCAAATACTGGCCGCTGTGACTCAAGTCACAGCAGGTCATGGCGGGTCGCACACAACTCCCTGGGGCGGTCCTGACCTGGTGGGCCTCCGGAAGACACGTGCCACCGGACACGTGCCACCGGAGGGGCCGCCGAGGCCCTGTCAGGAAGCCCGCGCGGAGGCCTTCCGCTCCCGCTCGACCATGCCCAGCGCCACCCCGGCGACGATGATGACGCCGCCCGCCGCCTGGGCCGGCCGGATCGACTCGCCGTTGATCAGGACGGCGGAGAGGACGCCGAAGACCGGGACCAGGTTGAGGATGTTCACGGCGACGCTCGACGCCATCCTCCGCAGGCCGTGGTTGTAGAGCAGGAACCCGCCGACCGAGCACGCCACGGCCAGGTAGAGGAGCAGCGCCGAGGCGGTCGCGTCCGGCATCCGCCAGTCGCCGGCCTCGAGGAGGGAGGCGAGGAGGAATCCGGCCGCGCCCGCGAGGGTCTGGTGGTACGTGACGCTCAGGGCGCTCTGCCCGGCGCTCGCGCGCTTGCCGAGCACGTTGTACCCGGCCCAGGCCAGCCCGCCGAGCAGCAGGAGGACGTCGCCCGTCCACCGTGCGCCGCCGCCGACCTGGGCGCCGTTGCGTACGACGAGGAAGGCGCCGACGGCGGCCAGCAGGACGCCCGCGATCCGCAGCGGCGGCATCCGGGCGCGGAGGACGACCCGTTCCAGGAGCATCGTCATCAGCGGGTACGTGGCCACGATCAGGGACGCGTCGGACGCCGTGGACAGATCGACGCCGACGTTCTCCAGGACGAAGTAGACGGTGATGCCGAGGAAGCCGCTCAGGTGGAGCTGCCGCCGCTGCCGGGCGTCCGGCCGGGCGTCCGGCTCCGCGTCGGACCGGGCCGCGCGGTGCCGGCTCAGGCGTACCGCCACGCCCAGGAGCACGGCGGCCAGGGCGAACCTGATCGCGCCGATGCTGAGCGGGCCGACGTCCTCAAGGAGCCGTTTGGTCACCGCGTACGAACTGCTCCAGAACAGCGCGGCCGCCACCACGGCACACACCGCCCCCACGCCGGCCCCTCGTCCACCCATCCGAGCCCACACCCTTCTCCCCGAACAAACATCAGCCAATCGAGGCGGACAGTAATCGACTGTCGAAAGTCCCGCTTAGACTCCGAATTACCTTCGGAATTCGACTGAGAGAGGCGATCGTGGACGAACTAGATTCGGCGTTGGTGCGGATGCTCCAGGAAGACGGTCGGCGCACCAACCGGGACATGGCCCAGGCGCTCGGCATCGCCCCGTCCACCTGTCTGGAGCGGATCCGGTCGCTGCGCGAGCGCGGCATTCTGACCGGGTTTCACGCCGAGGCCGACCTCGCGGCGATCGGCCGCGGGCTCCAGGCCGTGATCGCCGTACGGGTCCGCCCGCCGACGCGTGCGGTGATCGAGTCGTTCCAGGCCTTCCTGGAGGGGATGCCGGAGGTGATCTCGCTCTTCGTGCTCACCGGGCACGACGACTTCCTGGTGCACGTCGCGGTCCGCGACACCGACCATCTGCACGCGGTGGTCCTGGACAAGCTGACGAAGCGCCCGGAGCTCGCCGACGTACGGACGTCGGTGGTCTACGGCCACACGCGCAAGAAGGTCATCGGACCGACGTGAGAGCTCGGGTTCCGGACGGGGGTCCTAGGACCCCCGGGGGTGGCGAACTGGTCCCCGGGCCCGATGCGGCCCCCGACCGGCCCGGACTAGCGTGCGGGTGTGCTGCAGAAGACGCCCGCCCCGCCCCCCGTGTCCGATCCGGCCATCCCTCATGCTGAGGGGGTGAGCAACGACGAGTTCCGGGCGGCGATGTCCCGCCTCGCCGCGGGCGTGGTCCTGGTGACGGCGCACGCCCCCGACGAGGGGCCGCGCGGCGAGGACGTCGGCATGACGGCCACCGCCTTCATGTCGGTCTCCCTCGACCCGCCCCTGGTCCTGGTCAGCCTCCGCAACGGCTCCCGCATGGACGACCTGCTCGCCGAGGTCCCGGTCTGGGCGGTGTCGATCCTCTCGGAGGGACAGCGGCAGATCGCCGGGCGCTTCGCGATGAAGAACCGGGTCAGCGACCGGCTCCTCTTCGCCGACCTTCCGTACACGCGGGGCGCGGAAAGCGGCGCGCCGCTGCTCGGCGGGGCGCTCTCGGTCCTGGAGTGCCGCACGGAGAGCCGTGTCGTGGCCGGGGACCACACCCTGGTCGTCGGCCGGGTCGTGACGGTCGGCCTGCCCTCGGCTGACGGCAGCGGCCCGCTCACGTACTTCCAGGGGAAGTACCGGCACCTGAGCTGAAGCGGGCGGGGTGCTCAGCCGTGCTCAGCCCCAGTCGCCGCGGGACTGCCGGGTGCGCTTGGTCTCCGAGCGCTGCTTCTTCTCACGCAGCCGCCGTTCGTTGATGCCGCGCGGGATCTTCGTCGCTCTGCGGGGCTTCGGCGGCGGGGCCGTCGCCTCGGCGAGGAGGGCGGCGAGACGGACCGCGGCCGTCTCGCGGTTACGCCACTGGGAGCGGTGCTCCGAGGCGCGGACCGTCACGACGCCGTTGACCAGGCGGGAGGCGAGACGCTCCAGGGCGCGGGCCTTCCACACGTCGGGGAACGCCGTGGTGGCCGCGAGGTCGAAGCGGAGCTCCACCTGCGAGTCGCTGGTGTTCACGTGCTGCCCGCCCGGCCCCGACGACCGCGAGAAACGCCACTGGAGCTCGGCCTCGGGGAGCGAGACGGAGCCGCGGATGGGATAGGGACCGGACATGCCTTCCATGTTCCCCGCAGTGGGCCGTTGGAGTCATCCTGTTTTCGCCGGGAAGCCGCCGGGAACCGCTGGGGGCCCGTGTGCGTTCCTCCAGGCGACGACACCACGATGAAAGGGACTTTCCATGGCTGTGAGCCTGTCCAAGGGCGGCAACGTCTCTCTGACCAAGGAGGCCCCGGGCCTCACCGCCGTCACCGTGGGCCTCGGCTGGGACGTCCGCACCACCACCGGTACCGACTTCGACCTCGACGCGTCCGCGATCGGTGTGGACGCCGCCGGCAAGGTCGCCTCCGACGCCCACTTCGTCTTCTTCAACAACAAGGCGACGCCGGACCAGACCATCGTCCACACCGGTGACAACCGCACCGGCGAGGGCGGCGGCGACGACGAGCAGATCAACGTCAACCTCGCGGGTCTCCCGGCGAACGTCGACAAGATCGTCTTCCCGGTCTCCATCTACGACGCGGTCAACCGCTCGCAGAACTTCGGCCAGGTGCGGAACGCCTACATCCGCATCGTCAACCAGGCCGGCGGCGCCGAGCTCGCCCGCTACGACCTCTCCGAGGACGCCGCCGTCGAGACCGCCATGGTCTTCGGCGAGCTCTACCGCAACGGCGCCGAGTGGAAGTTCCGCGCGGTCGGCCAGGGCTACGCCTCGGGCCTCGAGGGCATCGCCCGCGACTTCGGCGTCAACCTCTGACGTAGCCGTAGACGTAGACGCTGACGGAGGCGTAGCCGACGTCAGCGTCGGACCACCCGGAGCCCCGGCGCGATTTCCCCGCGCCGGGGCTCCTTGGGTGTCTACGCTGGCCGCGTGATCGTCGAAGCCCTCGCCCCCAAGGCCCTGGAGGACGGCGCCGCCCTCCCCGGCCCGCTGCTCACCGAACTCACCGCGCTCTACGCGTCGAACGAGGAGTTCCAGCAGCTCAGCGGCGACTTCCCGGACCCGTCCGACATCCGGCCCGAGCAGGTCGCGGCGGCGCTCGCCGACGACCTCGCGCAGCCGACCGCCGAGGTCCTCCTCGCCCGCTCCGAAGGCCGGCTCGTCGCCGTCGCCGTGACCCTCGGCCGCCACCCCGACCCGGCCGAACCGGACCCGTGGCTCGGCCTGCTCATGGTCCACGCGGACGAGCGGCGCACCGGCCACGGCCGCCGGCTCGCCGCGCACGTCGAGGACCGCTTCCGCGCCGCGGGCCGCACCGGTCTGCGGCTCGCCGTCCTGGAGAACAACCCGAAGGCGCTCGCCTTCTGGACCTCCCTCGGCTACGAGGAGACCGACCGCCGCCCGGACCTCGCACACGGCCGCCCGTGCGTCGTCCTGCGCAAGAGCCTGGCCCCTTAGGGCCTCACGAGCCTGAGGACCTCACGATCCCCGACTCGTACGCGACGATCGCGGCCTCCACCCTGTTGCGCGCCCCGAGCTTGGCGAGCACGGCACTGACGTGGGCCTTCACGGTGCCTTCGACCAGGTGCAGCCGGGCCCCGATCTCCGCATTGGAGAGCCCCGCGCCGACCCCCGCGAGGACGTCCCGCTCCCGTGGCGTCAGGTGGTCGAGGGGGTGGTGGGGCGGCCGCGCCACCCGGTGGGAGCGCAGGCCCTCGATGACCCGGGCGGCCACCCTCGGCGACAGGTAGGCGCCGCCCGCCCCCACCGCCCGTACCCCGTTGAGCAGCTCCCGGGGGTCGTCCGCCTTGAGCAGGAAGCCGCTGGCCCCGTCCGCCAGGGCCCGCGTGATGAACGCGTCCTCGCCGAAGGTCGTCAGCATGATCACGCCGGCCGTCGGCAGCACCTGGTGGATCCTGGCCGCCGCCGCGAGGCCGTCGAGGCCGGGCATCCGGATATCGAGGAGGACGACGTCGGGGCGGTGGCGCCGGGTCAGCTCGACGGCCTCGTGGCCGTCGGCGGCCTCCGCGACCACCTCCGTGCCCGCGTCCCTGGCCAGGATGGCCCGTACCCCGGCCCGGACCATCGCCTCGTCGTCGGCGACGAGGACCCGGACCGGCCGGCTCTCCGCCGTCGTCTCTTCCACCCGCCGAGCCTACGACTCCGGGAGGGCGGAGCACCCCTGACGAAAGGAAGGAAGGTCCTTCCGATCGCCCCATGCGCCGCCGGGCCCGCCGCTCCTAGCGTCCACCGTGTGATCGCACTCCGAGAGCTGACGAAACGCTACGGCGGGTCCACCGCCGTCCACGAACTGACCCTGGACGTCGCGGCGGGCCGGGTGACCGGGTTCCTCGGTCCCAACGGGGCCGGGAAGTCCACCACGATGCGGATGATCCTCGGCCTCGACCACCCCTCGCGCGGCACGGCGCTCATCGACGGCAGGCCCTACACGGCCTTGCGGCACCCCCTCCGCGAGGTCGGCGCGCTGCTCGACGCGAAGGCCGTGCACCCGGCCCGTACGGCCCGCTCCCATCTGGTCGCGCAGGCCCGCAGCAACGGCATTCCGGTACGCCGGGTCGACGAGGTCCTGGAGACGGTGGGCCTCGCCAAGGCGGCCCGGCGCCGGACCGGCTCGTACTCGCTCGGCATGTACCAGCGGCTCGGGGTCGCGGGGGCGCTGCTCGGCGATCCGCCGACGCTCGTCCTCGACGAACCGGTCAACGGCCTCGACCCGGACGGCGTGCGCTGGATGCGGCAGCTCGTCCGGGGCCAGGCCGCGCAGGGCCGCACGGTCTTCCTCTCCAGCCATCTGATGAGCGAGATGCAGCTGACCGCGGACCACCTCGTCGTCATCGGACGGGGCCGGCTGCTCGCCGACACCCCGATGGCCGCGTTCCTCGCGGGCGGCGCCCGGCCGTCCGTACGGGTCGAGGTGCCCGACGCCGAGGAGCGGGCCGTCCTGGTGAGCCGCCTCGCGGCGGAGACCGGTGTGACGGTGGAGGCGCAGGAGGCTCCCGGGGCAGCCGGGGTGGTCCTGGTGCGGGGCCGGAGCGCCGCCCACGTCGGCGACCTCGCCCACCGCCACGGCCTCAGGCTGCACCAACTGAGCGATGTCCAGGTGTCCCTGGAACAGGCGTACATGGAACTGACGGCGCGGAGCGTCGAGTACGTGACGGGAGGGGAGAAGGATGAGCGCCACGATCACCCGTGACGGGTCCGACAGCATCTCCGGCGGGGGCTTCGCCGGGGCGGTCGGCGCCGAGTGGACCAAGCTGTGGTCGGTCCGCGCGCCGTACGTCTGCCTCGTGGCGGCCCTGGCGACGACGGGGATCTTCACCTTCTACTACGGCGCGATCGCCCGTCTCAACGGGCACCCCGTCCAGCCCGTCGGCCACGCATCGGTCTCCTCCACCGCCGTCGTCCAGTTCGCCGTGGTCGTCCTGGCCATGCTCATGGTCACCGGCGAGTACACGACCACCAGTGTCCGCGCCTCGCTCCTGTGGGTGCCGGTCCGGCACCGGGTCCAGCTGGCGAAGGCACTGCTCGCCGCCGTGGTCTCCTTCGCCACCGGCGCGGTGTGCGCGGTGGCCGGCATGGCCGTGGCCTGGGGTCCGTTCGCCGGCCACGCCTCGTTCGACGCGGCCTCCGCCGCCCGCCAGACCGTGGCCGTCGGCGGCTACTACGCCCTCGTCGCGGTCCTGACCGTCGGCGTGTCCTTCGCGACGCGGCACGCGGCCGGGGCGCTCGCCGTGCTCCTCACCCTGCTGTGGGGGCTGCCGACCGTGCTCCTGGGGCTGGGCGGCCCCGCCCTGCTCGCCGTCCACGACTGGCTGCCGCACAGCGCGGGCGGCGTCTTCATGCGAGGCACCGCCCCCGACACCCCGTACGCACCCGACACCCCGTACGGGCCCGGCGTGGCCGTCCTGGTCCTGGCGGCGTGGGCGCTGGCCGCCCATCTGACCGGCCTGTACCTGCTGCGGCGGCGTGACGCGTAGCGTCGGACGGATGACGACAGCCCCTCCCGTGCGGCGCGCGCTCGCCGACCTGGTCCTGTGGGCCCTGCTCTGCGGCGCCGCCGTCCTGTGGCTCCGGGACGACCCGACACCCTCGGTCGCCCTGGGCCTGGTGCTGCCGCTCGTGGTCGCGGCGGTCGCGCTCCCCCTGTCCCGGCACCGGCCGGAGGCCGCGGTCCTGCTGGCCGGCGTCCCGTGCGCGGTGGGGCTCGCGGACACGACGAGCCCCGCGCACGTCTCCGTCCTGACCCTGGCGGTACTGAGCTGCCTCCTCGGCCTGCGGACGGCGACGACCCGCACGCCGCTGCTCGTGCTCGCGGCGACCCTGGCGGTCTGCCTCGCGGTCTGCGCCGTCCTGCGGGTGGGCCCGGTGTGGTGGTTCTACACCCTGACGGTGCTGCCCGCCGCGCTCCTCCTGCCGTGGCTCGCGGGCCGCTACTGGCGCGGCCGTACGGAGCTCGTGCGGGGCGGGTGGCAGCTGGCGCGGAGCCTGGAGGAGCGGCAGCGGTTCGTCGCCGAGCGGGCGCGGCTGACGGAACGCGCCGACATCGCCGCCGACATGCACGACTCCCTCGGGCACGTCCTGAGCCTGGTCGCGCTGCGCGCCGGGGCGCTGGAACTCTCCCCAACGCTCGCCGAGCGGGACCGGGAGGACCTCGCCGAGCTGCGCGCGACGATCGCGGACGCCGTCGACCAGCTGCGGGAGACGGTCACGGTCCTGCGCGAGAAGCCGCAGGCCGACCCGCTCCGGCCGGCCACCGACACCGTCGAGGAGCTGCTCGGCCGGGCGGTCGCCTCCGGCGTCCCCGTGCGGTGGGAACGCGAGGGCCCCGCGCCCGCGCTGTCCCCGCTGATCGAGCGCGGGGTGTACCGGGTGGTGCAGGAGGCGCTCACCAACGCCACCAAGCACGCGCCGGGCAGTCCCGTCCGCGTGAGCATCGCCCACGACGCCGACCGCGACCGCACCCACGTCCGGATCGTCGACGCGGGACCGCTGCCGGGCCGGGTCCCCGGCGAACAGGCGGGCGGCCACGGGCTCGCGGGGCTGCGCGAGCGCGTCACCGTCCTCGGCGGCACCCTGCACACCGGCCCGTACGAGGAAGGCGGCTTCCAGGTCAGCGCGACCCTCCCGCACCGCGCGACGCCCCCGCCGCGGCCCGACGGCAGCACCGGCACCGCGCCAGAGTCGGCGCGCCGGCTGGCCCAGGTGCGGCGCAGTGCCCGCCTGCGCCTCGCGACCGCCTTCGCGATCCCGGCGGGAGCGGCGCTCGTCTTCGTACCGGCGGCGGCCTACTTCGCGTACCAGCTGAGCGCGGGAGTGCTGCCGCCGTCCGCGTACGAGCAGCTCCACGTCGGCCGGACCCACGTCGAGCTGACCCCGCTCCTGCCGTCCAAGCCCTTCCCGTACCCGCCGGACGACGCCCGGTCGGCGCCCCGGCCCCCGGGAACCACCTGCGCCTTCTACCGCTCGAACGGCAACCTCCTGGAGGAGGTCGACCTCTACCGCCTGTGCTGGTCGGGCCCCCGCCTCGTCACCAAGGACACGCTGCCCGCCGGGTGAGGCCGCCCACCGGACACGGCCCCGGACAGGCCCTAAGGCGCGGCCGGCTTGCCCTCGCCGTACAGCCAGACGTCCCACAGCCCGTCGAGGTCCTTCCCGGCCACGCTCTCCGCGTAGGCCGTGAAGTCGTCCGTGGAGGCGTTGGCGTGCCGGTACTTCGCGGGCCAGCCGCGCAGGATCTCGTCGAAGGCGGCGTCCCCGACCGTCTCGCGCAGCTTGTGGAGGACCATCGCGCCGCGCTGGTACACGGGCGGGTCGAAGAGGTTCTCGGCGGAGGGCGGGGCGGCCGGCGGGAAGGCCCAGTTGGCGTCCTGGACGAAGGCCCGCGCGAAGTGCGTCCGCGCCGGGACGCCCTCGTACTCCTCCGCGTACAGCCACTCGGCGTACGTGGCGAAGCCCTCGTTCAGCCACAGGTCCCGCCAGGTGGCGGGGGTCACCGAGTTCCCGAACCACTGGTGGGCCAGCTCGTGGACGAGGGTCGTCCGGTCGAAGGAGCCCGCGGGGAAGACGGGCCGGGTCTGGGTCTCCAGGGCGTAGCCGAGCGTCCCGTCCTCGGTGACGATCGCGCCGACGGCCGAGAAGGGGTACGGGCCGAAGCGCTCGGTCTGCCGGGCGAGGATCTCGGGGATCTCGCCCAGCAGCGCCGCGCTGCCCGCCGCGACCGACGGGTCGGCGGCGGTCAGGACGGGGAGGGAAGCGGGACCGGGGTCGGGTCCGGTCGTCGACTCGGGCGCCCTGGCCGTGTCCGTCGCCGTCTCGTAGCGGCCGATCGCGACCGTCGCCAGATAGCTCGCCATCGGTTCGGCCGCGTGCCACACCGTGGTGACGCGGCCGTCCCGCTCCGTCCGCCGGTCGGTCCTGACGCCGTTGGAGAGCGCTTCGAGCCCGGCAGGGACGGTGAGCGTGATGTCGTACGCGGCCTTGTCGGCCGGGTGGTGGTTGCCGGGGAACCAGGTCATGGAGCCCTCCGGTTCGCCGACCGCGACCGCCCCGTCGTCGGTGCGCAGCCAGCCCTCCTCGGAGCCGTCCGCGTCCGTGATCGGCTCCGGCACGCCCGTATAGGTGACGGTGGCCTTGAACTCCGCCCCGTCTCGGATGTCCTCGCGGGGGCGGAGCGTCAGCTCGTCGCCCGCCCTGTTGTACGCGGCGCGGGCGCCGTCGACGGTCGCCCGGGCCACCGTGAGACCGGCCAGGTCGAGGTTGAAGGCGCTGAGGTCCTGGGTCGCGCGGGCGGTGATCTCGGCGGTGCCGTCGAGGCGCCCGGTGCCCGGGTCGTAGGCGAGGGACAGGGCGTAGTGCCGTACGTCGTAGCCGCCGTTGCCGAGCTTCGGGAAGTACGGGTCGCGCAGCCCGGCGGCCCCGGGAGCGCCCCGGACGCCGCCGGCGACCTCCGTGCAGCCGCCCGCGAGGAGCGCGAGGGCGAGGAGGGCCGCGGCGGCCGCGGGCCGGGGACGTCGCCGGGTCACGTACGCGTACACGTACCGATCCTAAGCAGGACGGATACGAACGACGGGGTACGGAAACGGTGGTGGGGGCCCGCGGGGGGGGGGGGGGGCCCCCCCCCCGGGGGGGGGGCCGGGGCGGGGGGGGGGGGGGGGGGGGGGGGGGGTGGGGGGGGGGCGGGGCACGGGGGCGGGGGGGGGGGTGTT